>JAFJUR010000110.1 GCA_017859995.1 Holophagaceae bacterium
CGGAAGGCGTAGGTGACGGCAAAGCCCACCGCCACGATGAGCAGGGAGCGCACGATGCGCACCCGCAGTTCCTGCAGGTGTTCCCAGAAGCTCATCTTCCCGGGCGGCGTGGCCGGAATGGTCATGGTCCGCACTCCAGAAAAACGCCCAGCCTCCCCCTGGTAATGCCTGTCGGCGGGGAGGCCGGGCGGTGGGTCAAGCGGGTCTACTTCTTCTCCGCGGGCGCGGCGACATCATCCTTCACGGAATCCGTCAGCTCGCGGCTCGCCTTCTTGAACTCCTGGATGCTCCGGCCCAGGCTCTTGCCCAGGTCCGGCAGGCGGGAGGGGCCGAAGAAGATCAGCAGGGCGACGCCGATCAGCAGGATTTCCATCATTCCGAGGTTGCCCATCTTGAACTCCAAGAAGCGTGGTGGCGCGGGCAGAGCCCGATTTCGCCGGGAGGTTGAAGCAGGAACCGGGGCAAGGCCGCATCCCGGCGGATCGTCCGATCAGGGGACCTTGAAGCCGAACCGCTGGTGGCACGGCAGGCAGAGGTTCTCGGACGTCGCGTGCTCATGGTGACAGCGGTTGCAGTCGGCCTCGGTGCCGAAGTGGCGGTTCTCGTGGGGATTGGTCGGTTTGACCTTGGCCGTCCTCACCGCGAGGTCCTTGGTGTCGCCGTGGCAGCTGAGGCACTGCTGCATCGGAACGACGTCCTTCTTGGCCGATTTGCCGTGGCACTGGGCGCAGGTGATCCCCTGGCCGGCATGCTTGGAGGTTCGTGCCCCCTTCGCGGCCTTCCCGGCGGCGGCGAGACCACTTCCTGACAGGGTGACCAGGAGCAGAGCGAGCAGGGCGGTGGCAGGCTTTGGAACGATTGAGCGTTTCATGTCTTCTCCGATCGTGGCGGCTTCCTGGGAATCCGTGCGCGGCTTCCCCAGGTTGGAATGGATCGTTGGATGGGCATTTCCGGGCACGCGGTTTACAGCTTCGCGACGTGCCTTCCCGTGAGGTACCCGAACGTGTAGCACCGGCCCAGCGAGAGGCCGAACACGGTGAGCGGATAGTCCACGCCACCGTAGAACCCGCCTCCGAGGTTGCCGATCAGGAACAGCCCCTTGATGGGCTTGCCATCGGCGTTGAGGGCCTGGTGGTTTTCGTTCACGAGCATGCCCGAGCAGATGGCGGAGACGCGCACCCGGCGGTGAATGCCGTAGAAGGGTGCCTTGACGACCGGGATCAGGCGGTCGGCGGGCTTGCCGAAGTCGCTGTCCTTGCCCGAAGCGACCACCTCGTTGTAGCGCCGCACGGTGGCGGCCAGGGTCGCCGGATCCGCCTCGATCTTCACGGCGAGTTCCTCGATCGTGTCGGCCACGTGCGTGTTGACCTGTGATTCAAACACGCCCTTCTTGGGGCTGGGGTCGTCGGGCATGTAGTTTTTCAGGCCTTCGGGGGGAACCAGCTTGCCCGGCCACGCGGCGGCCTGGGTCATGTAGTTCGAGTCGAAGATCTGGGAGTAGTGCCCGGCGTTCTCCGCATCCCGGAGGTAGTTGTTCAGCAGGGACATCTCGACGGTCTCGTTCACGAACCGCCGGCCCTTGCGATCTACGGCCAGGAACGGCATGTCGCACATGGATGCCGGCCCCGCGTCGAAGTCGTGCAGCATCTTGGTGTGTCCGATGGGCTCGAAGACGCCGCCCGCCCAGTACGCCATGGCGAAGCCGTCGCCGGTCTTGTCGAGCTGCTTGCGCTCCAGGTGCTTCACGTCCGGCACGAAGTAGTCGGACATGGCCTTGTTGTTCTGGTAGTCGCCCGTGGCCAGAATGACGCCCTTCTTGGCCAGGAACTTCGTGAATTTCCCGTTGGGTCCCTTGGCGATCACGCCCAGGACCTCGCCGGCCTTGTTCTGCACGAGCTGGACGGCAGGCATCCGGTAGAAGAACCGGACGCCGGCCTTTTCGGCGGTCTTGGCCAGGTGGCGCATGCCGTCGCCCGTGGTGTAGGGCTTGGGTCCGAAGAAGGAGGTGACATAGCCCATGCTGTAGCCGTTGACCTTGAGGATCGCCCGCTGGACGGGGCTGCCCTGGTCCACGACCGGGGAGCCTCCCTGCCTGGCGCGGTCGATGACCCACCGCACAGCCTCGCCTGAGTTGTAGGCCCACTGCCGGATGAGCTTGGGATTGCAGCGGTGGTTGCTGTCGGCGATGAGCCTCGCGACCAGCGCCTCGATGCCGGCCTTCTCGCTCGTGGCCAGATCCACGCCGGATCCGGTGTTGCCCTGGGAGAGCGCGAAGGGGGCCTTCTGGATCACCGCGACCTTGGCGCCGTTCTCGGCGGCGGAAAGGGCCGCCGGAACGCCGGAGGCGCCCGCGCCGACCACCACAACGTCGAAGGTCAGGGTCTCGGCGATCTCGCGGTCGCGGATGGGCTTCGGCTTCGGCAGGAAGGAGAGCGTCGCTCCGCCGTCCGAGCTCTTCGCGAAATCCAGGCCCTTCGGCTCCGAGGTGCCCGCCGCTGCGACAGGCAGGCTGGAGAGCCCGAAGAGGCCTGCGGCGGCCGCGCCACCAGCCGCCCGCGACAGAAAGCTCCGGCGGGACAGGCCGTTCTCGATCACCTGCTTTGTGTATTGATCTGTTTCCTGGTCTTCCTGGAAATGGTCCTGGCTCATGCCTCATTCCTCCTTGATGGATGGGTTCCTGTCACGGGGCACCGGGCGGGTGGATCCCCCGCCCGGCCTCCTGGCTACTTGGCCTGTTCCTGAACATCGGCCGTGAGCTCACGGCCGGCCTTCTTGAATTCCTGGATGCTCCTGCCCAGCGACTTGCCCAGCTCGGGAAGCCGCGAGGGGCCGAAGAAGATCAGCAGTGCCGCGCCGATCAGCAGGATTTCTGTCATTCCCAAATTGCCCATGGCGTGCTCCAAAAGTCGTGAGTGCCTCACGTGGAAACGGAGCGCGGGTGCCGTCGCTGACCGGCTGCACCCGCGCCCGCCTTCAACTAGAAGGTGTAGAGAATGCCGAGGCCGAAGCCGGTGGTGGAGGCGCCAGGGGCGACGCCGCTGCCCACGGGCGGGAACAGCGCATAGCTGGCCGACCGCTCGTTGGTCATGCCGTAGACCGAGGTGTAGAGGTCCGCCGTCTTCGTCAGGCTGTAGGTGTAGCCCGCGCTCCACTGGGCGCCGCCCAGGCCGTTGGTGGTGACGGGGCCGCCGCCCACCACCGTGGCGCTGCCGGCATTGGCCTTGCCGTAGGCCCCGAACAGCTGATGGTCGCCCCAGCGCTGCTGCACCAGCACGTACCAGGCGTCTCGCTCGTAGTGGTTCACCTTGCCGACCGCGGTGTCGCTGGTGTCGTAGCTCAGGCGCTCCACGATGGCCGAGACCTTGGTTCCCGTCGGGAAGGCGTAGGCGGCGATGAGTTCGTGGCCTTCGTCCTTCGAGGTGGCATTCGTGGCCGTCGCGCCAGCGGAGCCGCCCAGCTGGGCCAGACCGAAGTAGTCGCTGTGGCGCTCGTAGCCGTAGCTGATGTTGAAGGCCCCGGCCTTGTAGCTCAGCAGCGCCGACCACAGCTCCGGGCTCACCGAAGGCACCGTGGTCGTGGCGGCGGTCTTGCCTTCGTTGACCGAGTAGGCCACGCGGCCCGAGAAGCCGTTCACCACGGGGCTCCAATACTGGATGCTGTTCCCCTGGCGCCGGTTGAAGGCCGCGTCGGCCTTGGCGTTGGCCCGGCCGTTCTGGGTGGTGGTGCCCGGCACGTTGAAGCCCGGGTTGGCGGTCAGCGCGTTGTCAAAGGGATTCAATCCCCGCAGGGCGCCCACGAACAGCAGGGGGTACTTGTAGGGCGTGTCCCAATTGCCGTAGAACACCCGGCCCCAGCTGCCCTCGAGGCCCAGGGCGCTGTTGCGGCTGGTGAGGCTGTTGGGCGCGTCGCCGTCGGGGCTGATGGCGCTCTCGATCTGCCAGATGATCTTCAGATCGTCGTTGACCTTGAAGCTGCCCCGGAACCCCAGGTTCGAGGTGCCCGACGTCATGCGGTTCCGCCCGGGCAGGTTGCCCAGGTCGCCGGTGTAGGCCGAGGCCGCCACCTGTGTGGCGCCGCCGTTCGCCGGGGAGAGGCCCGGGGCCGTGGCGCCGCTGGTCTTCACGTGGTCGAGGAAGGGCAGGAAGGTGCCGTAGATCTGCACGTCGCTCGCCTGGGCCGACAGGCTCAGCGGCAGCGCACACGCTCCGACAAGGGAGAAAAGAAGGGTTCTGGATTTCACGACAGACCTCCGTCACGTTGCTTAGTCGCAACATTTCAATGATTGATTTAATGATGACCAATGGGTTTTCAATTGCCCATGGCATGGCCAGAGCTTAGACCCGAACAGCCCCTTTCCTCTCGGTACCCGAGCGCCCATTTCTGGTAAATCTCGGTCCGGAGTTCCGGCCTGTGACCTACATCGCCTCGGTGGAGCCCGGCTGGACGAGGTCCCGCGACTTCCGGAAACGGGTGGGCGTCTCCCCGGTGGCCTTCCGGAACGCCTTCGTGAAGTTGGACTGGTCTTCGCACCCCAGGCTCGCGGCGATCTGCTGGATGCTCTGGTCGGTGTGGAGCAGCAGCCGCTTCGCCTCCAGCATGCAGCGTTCCTGGATGATCACCTGGGGTGTCTTGCCGAGGACGAGCTTGCACACCGCGCCCAGGCGGCGGGTCGTGCAGCGCAGCTGGCGCGCGTAGAACTCCACCTCCTTCTCGCGGGTGAAACTGTCGTCCAGCTGCCGCAGGAAGGCCTGGAACAGCTTGAAGTCCGAGGTGCGGTGGGTCTGGTTGTGCTGCGCCTGCTCGCGGATTCTCGACTGGAGGAGATGCAGGAAGGCGGACAGCAGGTGGCGCAGGACGGGCCGGGACTCATCGGTCTTGACCTTGCCCATGTCCCACATGAGCCGGGCCAGGACGGAAGCCTGCTGGACCAGCTCGTCTTGGGGCAGGGGCAGGTTCGAGGTGGCCAGGAAATCCGAGAACACCCACGACGCGTCGGAATCGAGGAAGTCCTCTCCGAAATCGAACATCCAGCCGTCGTCCTCCACGTCGGGCAGGTAGAGGTGCGTCTTGCCCTTGGCCACCAGCATCACCCAGGGCCCGTGGATGCGGGTCTCCACGCCATCCACCCAGTGGGTGCCGGTCCCTTCCCTGATGAAGAACACCTGGTGGAAGGGGTGACTGTGGGGGACAGGGTTTCCCATCCGCCAATTCAGGTTGCTGCGCTCGTTGAGGGGCCAGACCGTGAACAGCGTGTCCATGTGGGATTCCAGAGGAAGGGCGATAAACTTGGGCAGGGGCTATAGACGATGCCTGAATCATTTTTGATGCAAAGGTTGTTTGACGCAAGACACGGCGTAACCTCGCGCAAGATCCAGCCTGGACTCAACGATTCGCCACACCCCCACGTAAGATGCATGGACCCTTCACGAGCCCCGGAGCAGCCCATGCGCACTCTTCCACGCTTCTCATCCGCCCTGATCGTGGCAGCATCCATGAGCGCCTCAGCTCAAATGGACGCCCGACTCATGCGGTATCCCGATGTATCGGCCACGCAGATCGCGTTCACGTACGCGAACGACCTCTGGCTCGTGCCCAAGACCGGGGGTGTGGCCCAGCGGCTTTCCATCCCGAAGGGAGAGGAATCCTTCGCCCGTTTCTCGCCGGACGGCAAGGAACTGGCCTTCAGCGCGAACTACGACGGCAACCTCGATGTGTACGTGCTGCCGGTGACCGGCGGCATCCCCACCCGCGTGACCCACCACCCCGGCAACGACCGCATGGTCGACTGGACGCCGGACGGCAAGTCCCTGCTCTTCGCTTCCGGCATGGAATCGGGGAAGGACCGCTTCAGCAAGCTCTTCAGGGCTCCCAAGGGCGGCGGCCTGCCCGAGGCCCTGCCCCTGCCCTACGCCGAATTCGGCGCGCTGTCGCCGGACGGCAAGGTGCTCGCCTACCAGCCCGTCAGCACCGACTTCCGCACCTGGAAGCGCTACCGCGGCGGCATGGCCTCCGAAATCTGGTTCTACGACCTGGAAAAGAAGACCGCCAGCCGCCTGCCGAGCCTCGGCGGCTCCAACGACTCCATGCCCATGTGGCACGGCGGGAAGCTGTACTTCCTCTCCGACCGGGATTCGGTGAAGCGCGCCAACATCTGGTCCTACGACCTGGCCACCAAGGCCTTCAAGCAGATCACCTTCTTCAAGGAATACGACGCCCACTTCCCCGCCATCGGCCCCTCCGACATCGTGGTGGAAGCCGGCGGCCGGCTGCACCGCATTGAGCTCCCCACCGAGAAGGTGGTGGAAGTGAAGATCGAGGTCGTCACGGACGGCGCCACCCTGAAGGCCCGTGAAGAGAACGCCAGCCGTCTGCTCCGGAACCCGGACCTCTCGCCCCAGGGCAAGCGCGCGGTCTTCGAGGCCCGCGGCGAGATCTTCTCCGTGCCCGCCGAGAAGGGCTACGTCATCAACCTCACGCGCACGCCCGGTGCCGCCGAGCGCTACCCCGCGCTCTCCCCCGATGGCAAGCAGGTGGCCTACTTCAGCGACCGCAGCGGCGAGTACGAGCTCTGCGTCCGGCCCGCCGACGGCTCCGGCTCCGAGCGCCAGGTCACCCGCATGGGCCCGGGCTTCCGCTACCACATCACCTGGTCGCCGGACGGCAAGCGGGTGGTTTTCGTGGACCAGGCCATGCGGATCAACCTCTGCGACCTGGACACCGGGAAGGTGCAACAGGTGGACAAGGGCCTGTTCCTCTTCCACGAGCCCCTGGAGGGCTTCCGCGCCACCTGGTCGCCCGACAGCCGCTGGCTCGCCTACCCCCGCGACACCGCCAACCGCAACAGCGTGGTGGTGCTCTACGACACCCGGAACGGGCAGAAGCACGAGGTGACCTCCGCCTACTACAACGCCGGGGACCCGGCCTTCGATCCCGAGGGCAAGTATCTCTTCCTCTCCACGGGCCAGCAGTTCAGTCCTGCCTACAGCGACCTTGACAACACCTGGATCTACGCCGGCACCACCCGTCTCGCCGCGATCCCGCTGCGCAAGGACGTACCCTCGCCCATCGCCCCCAAGAACGATGCGGACGCTGACAAGACCGAAAAGGGCAAGGACGAGAAGAACGGGGCCGACAAGAAGAACGGGGCTGACAAGAAAGATGGCGCCGACAAGGCCGAGGCACCCAAGCCCGTGGAGATCGACCTCGAGGGCCTGGAATCCCGCATGGTGCTGCTGCCTCCTGCGGCCGGCTACTACATGAACGTGGCCGCGACCTCAGGCAAGCTGGTCTACACCCGCGCCCCGCAGCTCAACCCCATGGGCGAGACCAAGACCACCCTCTACATCTACGACTTCGAGGAACGCGAAGAGAAGTCCGTGGTGGGGGATCTGGATGGCGCCATCCTCAGCGGCGATGGCAAGAAGGCCCTGGTGAACCGCAAGACCGACTACGCCCTGGTGGACCTCAAGCCCGACCAGAAATTCGACAAGAAGCTGCCCACCGGCGAGCTTCGCATGACCGTGGAACCCCAGGCCGAGTGGCAGCAGATCTTCAACGACGCCTGGCGCATGGAGCGCGACTACTTCTACGACCCCGGCATGCACGGGGTGGACTGGAAGGCCATGCGCACCCGCTACGGCAAGCTGCTGAAGGACTGCGTCACCCGCGAGGACGTGAACTTCGTCCTCGGCGAGCTCATCGGCGAATTGAACGCCTCCCACGCCTACCGCGGCGGCGGCGACCAGGAGATGCCGGCCCGCCTGGGCACTGGCCTGCTGGGCGCGGATTTCGCGTTGGAGAACGGCGCCTTCCGCATCAAGACCATCCTGCGCGGCGCCGACTGGGACGCGCAGGTCAAGGGACCCCTCGCCCAGCCTGGCCTCAAGGTGAAGGAAGGCGACTACCTGCTGGCCGTCAACCGCACCCCGCTGGATGTCCGCACCGATCCCTGGGCGGCTTTCCAGGGCCTGGCCGGCAAGACCGTGCTGCTCACCGTCAACGACAAGCCGAGCCTGGACGGTGCCCACGACATCCTGGTGGAGACCGTCGCCAACGACTATCAGCTGCGCTACTGGTCCTGGATCGAGGCGAAGCGGAAGTACGTCGAGAAGGTCTCCAATGGCCGCCTGGGCTACATCTACGTGCCCGACACCGGCCTCGGCGGGCAGACCGACCTCGTCAAGCAGTTCCGCGGCCAGTGGGACAAGGCCGGCCTGGTGGTGGACGAGCGCTTCAACAGCGGCGGCCAGATCCCCGACCGCTTCATCGAGATGCTCAGCCGCAAGACCATCAACTACTGGGGCGTCCGGGACGGAAAGGACTGGCAGTGGCCCTTCGTGGCCCACGACGGTCCCAAGGCCATGCTCATCAATGGCTGGAGCGGCTCGGGCGGCGATCTCTTCCCCCACTACTTCAAGAAGGCGGGCCTCGGCCCCCTCGTCGGTCGCCGCACCTGGGGCGGGCTCATCGGCATCAGCGGCTCCCCCGCGCTGGTGGACGGCGGCAGCGTCACCGTGCCCACCTTCGGCATCTTCTCCAAGGAAGGCCACTGGGTGGTGGAAGGCTACGGTGTCGACCCCGACATCGAGGTGATGGACGATCCCGCCCTGCTGGCCCAGGGCAAGGATCCCCAGCTGGACCGGGCCATCCAGGAGGTCGAAGCCGCCCTCAAGAAGGCGCCTCCGACGGCCACGCCCAAGCCCGCCTACCCCAACCGCTCGGGCTTCTGACCGCCCGGGAACGCCGGAAACGCCCCGCCCCGGCGGGGCGTTTCCATGTCGCGGACTAGAAGATCTCCTTGAAGAGATCCTTCATGTGCTGCCAGCTGCGGCGGTGCGCCGCCTCGTTGTAGGCGGCGCCCTTCGCGTTGTCGCTGCCGGCCTCCTTCTGGGTGAAGGCGTGCACCGCCCCGGCGTAGGCCGTGAACACGTAGTCCGCTTTGGCCTGGCGCATCTCGCCCTGGAAGGCCGCCACGTCCTTGGCGGGCACGAAGGGATCATCGGCCCCGTGGCAGACCAGCACCTTGGCCGAGATGGCCGCCGGCGTGGCGCCCGGTGCCGCGTCCAGCCCGCCGTGGAAGGAGACCACGCCCTTCACGGGCAGCCCGGCCCGGGCCGCCTCCAGGGCGCCGGTGCCGCCGAAGCAGAAGCCGATCACCGCCAAGCGCGAGCCGTCCACGCCCTTCTGGGCCTTCAGCGCCTCGATGGCGGCGGCGATGCGGCGGCGATACAGGGCGCGGTCCCCCTTGAAGGAACCCGCCAGCTTCCCCGCCTCGCCGGTATTGGCGGGCCGGACGCCTTCGCCGTAGATGTCCGCCGCCAGGGCCACGTAGCCGAGCCTGGCCAGGTCATCCGAGACCTTGCGCTCGTGGTCGGTGAGGCCCATCCACTGGTGGATCACCACCACGCCGGGGACCTTGCCCTTGATGGCGGCGGGCCGGGACACGTAGCCGGCGAGCTTCGTGGCGCCATCCGCATAGGCGAGGGGCTCGCCTGCGGCCACGGGAAGGACGGTGAGGGAGAGGGCGAGGACCGTGCGGCGCATGGGGATCTCCTGGAGAGGGGAGACCGATCCTATAGCTGTTTGAACCACCAATCCAGTGGAAGGTAACCCGGACTTCAGCGGCCCGTGCTGCCGTAGCCGCCCTCGCCCCGCGCCGTGCCGCCCAGGGCCTCGACGGTGGGTTCAAGCACCCAGCTGAAGCTTGCCACGGGCGCCACCAGCAGCTGGGCGATGCGCTCGCCGCGGCGCAGCTCGAAGGGCGCGTCGCCGTGGTTGATGAGCAGCACCTGAGCGGGGCCGCACCTGGCCCTCGAAGCCCGGCGGGATGGCCATCACCAGGCCGGTGGGCACGAGGCGGCGATGGCCAGGGGTCAACACCCAGGTCTCGCCTTCGGGAATCGCGGCCCGCAGGTCCATGCCCGCCGCATGGGCCGTGGCCGCCACGGGGAGTTCGAGGCCGAGGCCATGGGGGAGCTGATGAACCGGGATGCGCATTCAAAAAGATTCAGGGCAATGGGCGCATGGCGCAAAGGGTTTTCCGGAAAGGACGGGTCAGGGTCAAGCCCGTTCCGCCCATTACAGCCCAGGTCCCGTGCGCCCTTTCACCAGCTGCCCGCAGGCGCCTTGCACGTCGCGCCCCCGGCTGCGGCGGACGGTGACGAAGCAGCCCCGGGCCTTCAGCCACTCGGCGAACTGCTGCACGCGCTCCTCGGCGGGCTCGCGGAAAGCACTGGCGCCGTGCTCGTTCATGGGGATGAGGTTCAGGTTGTGGCCCCGGCGCAGGTCGCCCAGCCAATCGGCCAGCCGGTCGGCATCAGCCTCGTGATCGTTCTCCCCGGCCAGCAGCACGTACTCGAAGCAGAACTTCTCGCCCCGCTTGGCCCCCCAGGCATCCAGGGCCTGGCGCAGCCGGGCCAGGTTCCAGACGCGGTTCACGGGCATGGTCCGGTCTCTGGCCTCGTCGGTGGTGGCGTTCAGACTGAGGGCCAGCAGGGGTCTGGGCTCCATCCGCGCCAGCTTCTCGATGCCGCTCACCAGGCCCGAGGTGCTCACGGTGATCCGGTTCTTGCCGAGGCCCAGGCCCGCCGGATGGCACATGAGCCGGATGGCGCGGTGCAGGTGGTCGAGGTTGTGCAGGGGCTCGCCCATGCCCATGAACACCAAGGTCAGCTCGTGGCCGCGGTCGGGGCCGAGGTCCGCCATCAGGGCCAGAACCTGGCCCAGGATCTCGCCGGGTTGCAGGTTGCGCAGGATCCCCATGCTGCCCGTGGCGCAGAAGGTACAGCCCATGGCGCAGCCCACCTGGCTGGAGATGCAGTAGGTCACCCTCGGGTTGCGTACCTTGCGAGGCATGTGCACCGCCTCGATGCGCTTCCCGTCGGCCAGCTCCAGGGCCAGCTTGGTCGATCCGTCCGCCGAGGGCTGCCGCTCGGCGATGCGGGGCAGGCGCAGGTCGGCCACCCCTTCCAGCCAGCGGCGAATGCCGGTGCCCAGGTCCGGCCCGCCGTCCTTCCATGTCCAGGGCCGGTGCAGGCGCTTGAAGGTCTCCAGCGCACTGCCGGGACAGCCGAGGGCGGCGAAGTCCTCCGGGAACAGCGACCAGGCCGAAGGCAGCCCCTCCCGCTCGGGGGCGGGACGATCCCAGGGCATGGCATTGGAAGGGCTCATGGTGCCGAACGGGTTCCAAGAAAAAGGGGGCCGAAGCCCCCGTTCATTCTACCGGCAAACCGGCGCTCAGGCCTTCGCCGCCAGGTCCGCGTGTTCGGCCTGGTACGCCTCCACCGAGGCGGGGTTCCACCCATTCCGGGCGAAACGCCAGGCGTTCGGGATGTGGTCCCAGCCGACGTGGGCGTAGTAATCCTTGGCGATGGGGGAGGCGAGCAGCACCCACTGGACGCCCTCGCCGACCTCCTTGGCCAGTTCCAGCAGGCGGCGCCCGACGCCGGCCTTCTGGAAGGCCGGATGGACAGCCAGGTCACAGATGTAGCCGTCGTAGACGAAGTCGGTCCAGCCCCGGAGCACGCCCACCAGCCGGTCGCCCGCATGGGCCGTGATCACGACGTTCGAGCCCTCGAACATGCGGCGGATGCGCTCGGGGTCGTGGATGGGCCGACGCAGGGGCGATGCAGCGTACAGGGCGCGGATGGCCTCCACCTCGGGGCGGCGGTCCAGGGAGAAGGTGAGGGTCCCGGTCATGCGGGCTCCTTCGGCAGGTCGGGCAGGAAGGCCACACCCACGCGGTTCCAGGCGTTGATGAGGGTGATGGCGTAGGTGAGATCCGCCAGCTCCTGCTCGGTGAAGTGGGCCAGGGTGGCCTGGTAGAGCGCGTCAGTAACCAGGTGTTTCGGCAGTTCCGTGAGGGCCTCGGTCCAGGCCAGGGCGGCGCGCTCCCGGGGGGTGAACGCCGTGGCCTCCCGCCAGCCCGCGAGGATGTGCAAGCGCCGGGGTGCCTCGCCTCCCTGCAACGCTTCCGTGGCGTGCATGTCCATGCAGAAGACGCAGCCGTTGAGCTGGGAGGCCCGCAGTTCGATGAGGTTCAGCAGGCTGTGCTCCAGGCCTGAGCCGCGGACATACCGGTAGATCTGAAGCAGGCCCTGGTAGGCGGCCGGGGCGAGTTCAGCGTGGGGTTTCGAGGTGCGCATGGAAGCTCCTGGGCCGTCGGGGCCAGTCCCAGGATTCGTTGCCACTGGAACCTTGAAAAGATCCACTTTTTGAATTCACACTAGACCATGCGCCCCTGGAGCTTCCCCGTCGCCCTGCAGACCCCCACCGAGGCGGAGCGGCCGGCCCCTCTGTTCCAGCAGATCACCCAGGCCATTCGGGGCGACATCCGTCGGGGCCGACTGCGCCCCGGCGACGCCCTGCCCGGCTCCCGCACCCTGGCCCAGACCCTGGGCGTCCACCGGAACACGGTCCTGGCGGCGTACCGCGACCTCGAGGCCGAGGGCTGGATCCGCTCCCATCAGCGCACCACCCGGGTGGCCCCCGACCTGCCCGAAGCCGCCAGGGCCGCCCTCCCGAAAGCCCGGCAGGACACCGGCCCGGCCTACGCGCTGGAGCCGCGGGCGGGGGCTTCGGCCGCCCCCGGCCTGCGCCTCGATCCCCCGGGACGGCTGGATTTCGGCGGCGGGCTGCCGGACCTCCGCCTGCTCCCGACCGATCTGCTGGCCCGGGCCTACCGGCGGGCCCTCGAGACGCCGAGCCTTCTCGGCTATGGCGATCCCCGCGGCGAGCCGCGCCTCCGGGCGGCCCTGGCCCGCCTGCTGTCCGGGCTGCGCGGCCTGGCCGTCGGCGCGGACCAGGTGATGATCGCGGGCGGCAGCCAGGGGGCCCTCGACCTCGTGGCCCGCACCCTCCTCCGCCCCGGTGACCGGGTGGCGGTGGAAGATCCCGGCTATCCCGCGGCCTGGGCCACCCTCCGGGCCGCCGGGGCGGATCTCGTGCCCCTCCCCGTGGATGGCGCCGGCGCGCAGGTGGACGCCCTCGCCGCGGCCCTCCACCAAGGCCCTCTGCGGGCGGTCTACCTCACCCCTCACCACCAGTTCCCCACGACCGTCACCATGAGCGCCGCGCGCCGACTGCGGCTGCTCGACCTGGCGCGGCAGCACCGCTTTGCCATCCTCGAGGACGACTACGACAACGAGTTCCACTACGAGGGCCGGCCCGTGCTGCCCCTCGCGGGAGACGATCCCCACGGCTCGGTGATCTACCTGGGGACCCTGTCCAAGATCCTCGCGCCGGGGCTGCGCATCGGCTTCGTGGCTGGTCCCCGCAGCCTGCTGGACGCCCTCGCCGCATGCCGGTCCGCCGCGGACGGCCAAGGCGACCACGCCCTGCAGCGGGCCGTGGCCGACCTGCTGGACGCGGGCCTGGTGCAGCGCCATGCCCGGAAGATGCGCCGGGTCTACCTCGCGCGGCGCGAGGCGCTGGCCGCCGCCCTGACCCGCCACCTGGGCGGCGCCGTGAGCTTCGACCCGCCGGCCGGGGGCATGAGCCTCTGGCTACGCGTGGACCCCGCCGTCGACGTGGAGGCGTGGGCCGAGCGTTCCCTGCGTGCCGGCGTCGCGCTCTACACGGGCCGGCGCTTCGATTTCCGCCGACGGCCCCTGCCGAACCTGCGGGTGGGGTTCTCCAGCCTGGACGAGCGCGAACTGGACCAGGCCGTGCGCCGCCTGGCGGGGGCGCTCGTTCCCGGCGGCCGATCTCCGCTAAGCTGAGCGATCCACCTCCAGCCCGGATCCCCTTTCGGAGCGTCCATGCGTGCCCCTTCCTTTCTGCGCCTCGCGCTGACCCTCGCCCTTCTCACCCCAGGGGTGACAGGTTCCGCCGCCGACGCCCCAGCCTCCACGCTGGCCACCCACGTGGCCCGCTACGCCAACCAGCCCACCCTCGGGCCGGCCATCGCCGTGCGGGATTGGGAACTCCCCGTGGGCCGCATGACCTTCCGCATGGCTTCGGGAACCGTGGCCCCGCTCACCGCCGGCGGCCAGACCCTGGGTTTCCATTTCGTGGGAAAGGCGTCTTTCCGTTACCGCTCGGAGGATCCGCTGGAGCGGGTCTCGCTCGTCTCCAATCACAAGCGGAATCTCGCGTCGTACGGCAGTAAGGCCGTCCTCAGCGAAGCCGGTGGCCACATGGTCCTGACCGAGGCCGTATCCAGCTTCACCTTCTGGCACGCAGGCCCCGAGCTGTTGTTCCCCAACGGCAGCCCCGCGGAGGCGCCCGCCAAATCCTTCGCCTCGGACTGGGCCACCTTCCGGCGCGATGGCCTCGGTGACCGTGCCCAAGCCTTCGCCATCCACCTGGCCAACACGCCGCGGCGCACCTTGGTGCGGGCTGAGATCACTGGCGAGGACAGTCCTTTCGTCTACACCTTCGATGAGGCCGGCACCCAGCGGGAATCCCTCTGGTCCGTGGCGGGCCCCGTCGAACCCGCCATCTACGACGGCCTGCGGCGGGTGCTGCTGTCCGAGCAGCCCATCGGCTGGTCCTGGAAGGCACCCCTGGGGCCCCTGGTCACGCTGACAGCCGTGGACATCGACCTGAAGGCCGGTCGGGGCGGGGCCGACCTGAAGGTGACCGAGACCCTCGTGGCCGGCGACGAGGGCGTGGCCGTGGTGCCCCTGAACCTGTACAGCGTGGTGGATCCCGCCTACAAACTGGGGATCTACCAGGTCGCCCGCGTCCTCGATGCCGACGGCCATTCCTTGCCCTTCAGCCACCGGAACGGCTCCCTCCTCGTCGAGCTCAAGGCGCCCCATCCCGCGGGTCAGCCATTCAAGCTCACCTTTGAGTACGGCGGCCGCATTCTGCTTCGCCCCGGCGGCGACAGCTACTGGGAGCTCGGGGTGGAGCCCTGGTTCCCTCAGCCCGACATGGACGGCCAGGCCTACACCGTCCACGCCCTCCTCCGCACCCACAAGGACGATGTGCCCGTGGCCTGCGGCAAGACGATCCGCCGGGAGCAGAACGAGAACGGCAACCTCCTCGAAGTCCGCATCGACAAGCCGGTGCAGTTCTTCTCGGTGTTCGCCGGAGCCTACACGTTCACCGAGGAGACCAAGGATGGCCTCACCATCCGCGTCGCCTCCTACGCCAACCGGGGCGGCAGCCAGCAGAAGCGCCTCATCGACATCGCCCGGCAGACCATCGGCTTCTACGAGCAGCTGTTCGAGGCCTTCCCCTTCTCCGAGTTCAACATCGTCCAGGTCAACTCGCTCGGTTTCGGCCAGGCGCCCCCGGGGATGATGATCATCACCAACGAGGCCTTCGACGGGAAGATGGATGAACTCAGCAGCCTCTTCACCAAGGGAATCAACCAGCGCTTCGCCCACGAGATCGCCCACCAGTACTGGGGCCACCTCGTGAAGATGCCCAGCCCGGAAGAGCAGTGGGTCACCGAATCCTTCTCCAACTACGCCTCCGCCCTGGCCATGCGCAGCATGAAGAACCAGGGGGCCAGCGCCTTTGAAGGCATGCTCAGCGCATGGCGGAACCAGGCCTCGGCCTATGCCAGCTCGGGCACCATCCCCTTCGCCAACCGGCTGAGATGGATCGGCGATCCCCGGGCGTCCTTCCTGGCCCGCACCACGCTGCTTTACGAGAAAGGCGCCCTCATCCTCGCCGCGCTGCACAAGGGCATGGGCGACCGCAACTTCGCCTTGTTCATGAAGTCCCTCATCGCCAACTTTCGATGGAAGCCCGTGACCACGGCGTCCATCGAGCAGGTGGCCAGCCTGGCGGGCCGAAAGGACTTCGGCCCCCTCTTCCGCGACTGCTACTGGGGAGACCAGATGCCCAAGTAGCCCCGGGGGGTCTCAGGCCACCAGGTCCTGCGGGCGGATGTCCGAGCCGCGCCGGGTGCCGAGGGCGCTGAGGCCCAGCTGGGCGGGATCGAGGAGATCCTGGGCCACGCGCAGGAGGTCGTCCTGGGTCACCGCCTCGATCTCGGCCATCTGCTGGTCGAGGCTGCGCAGCTCGCCGTGGTGCACGGCCTGGTGGGCCAGGCTGAACATCCGGCTGCTGCTGCTCTCCTGGCTGAACACGAGGCCGGTCCGGGCCTGGAGCTTGGCGCGCTCCAGCTCATCGGCCTCCACCCCCTTGTCGCGGACCCGGGCGCA
>JAFJUR010000220.1 GCA_017859995.1 Holophagaceae bacterium
CTGGAGGGTGACGAGCAGCCGGTTTCCCTTCGCGGGGTCCAGCCGGGCCGAGCAGAGGGGCGCGTCGAAGCGGTAGCGGCGCCATTCCAGGCCCTTCCACAGCACCACCTCGCTGCGCCCGCCAGGGCCATTCAGCGCCAGGCCCTGGTCGCCGAGGTAGGGCGAGGCCGGCTCCCAGGGCGTGCCGAAGCCCCCCTCGAAAGGCCATGCCTCGGGCTGATCGGGATCGCGCGTGCCCTGGAAGCGCGGCGACCACCCGTCCTCCAGGCGCAACTCCGCCAGGGACTCATAGCCGCCCAGGTTCATGACCATCGGCGCGCCTTCCACCGCCACCCCACCGGCGCTCACGGGGCGCGGCGCCTGCACCACCGCGAAGAGCAGCAGCATGGCGGCGATGAAGAGCGTGGCGATGATGTACCGTTGGGGGATCACGGGGGGCCCGGGAGTTGGTTCCATCATGCCCCATCCCCCGGGCGGAGGCCGGTCCGAGATGAAGCCCAAATCCACCGTGGAGACCGAACTGAAGCTGCGCATCCCGGCCACGGGGCCCTTCCGCCCGCTGCTCGAAGCCCTGGGGTTCCAGGAAGTCGTTCCCGCCCAGGCCGAACTCAGCGTCCTCTGGGACCGGGAGGGCAGCCTGCGCGACGCGGGTTCGGCCCTGCGCACCCGCCGCTTCGCCGGCCGGACGCGCCTCACCTGGAAGGGCCCCAAGGTGCCCGATGCCCTCCTGAAGATCCGCCCGGAATTCGAGACCGGCATCGAGGACGGCGAGGCCCTCGAGGCCATCCTCCGTGCCCTGGGCTTCGAGCCGGTGATGCGCATGGAGAAGGTCCGTGCCGTCTGGGAGCGCGCCGAGCTGGAGGCCTGCCTGGACGAGACGCCCTTCGGCTGCTACCTGGAACTGGAGGGCGATCCCCAGGCTATCCGCGCCGCCATGGAGGGCGTGGGCCTCGCCCCCGACCGGGCCGAAACCCGCAGCTACCCGGAGCTGTACCGGGCGCACGGGCTGGGATAGCGCTTCAGCGAAAAGCACCACCAACCGCAGAGGACCAACCCTCCGTGCGAGTGGGCGCGACGGTTTAGACCTTCAGCACCCGCTCCAGATCCTCGATCAGGTCCTGCACGTCCTCGACGCCCACGCTGAGGCGCAGCAGGTTGTCGTTGATGCCCAGACGCTGCCGATCGGCTTCGGGCACGCTGCCGTGGGTCATGCTGGCCGGGTGGCAGACCAGGCTCTCCACGCCGCCGAGGCTTTCCGCCAGTGAGAAGACCTTGAACGAGGACGCCATGCGCCGCGTGCGCTCGGCGTCGCCGGTATCAAAGCTCACGATGCCCGAAAATCCCTTCATCTGCTGTTTGGCCAGGGCGTGCTGGGGGTGGGATTCCAGGCCGGGGTAGTAGACGGCCTTCAGGTCCTTGCGGGCTTCCAGCCACCGGGCGATCTGCAGGGCGCTGGCATTGTGGCGCTCCATGCGCAGATGCAGGGTCTTGGTGCCCCGCAGGATGAGCCAGGATTCCATGGGCGAGAGGATGCCGCCGGCGGCCTTCTGATGGAACCGCAGGCCCTCGGCGATGTCGTCGCGGTTGGTGATGGCGATGCCGCCGATGGAGTCGCTGTGGCCGTTGAGATACTTGGTGGTGGAGTGGAACACCAGGTCGGCGCCCATGTCGAGGGGCCGCTGGTTGTAAGGGGTGGCGAAGGTGTTGTCCACCGCCAGCACGGCCACGCAGCGGGCCTCGGTCATGACGCGCCGCACGCCGGGAATGTCGGTGATCCCGAGCATCGGGTTGGTGGGCGTCTCCAGCATCACCAGCCTGGTGTTGGGCCGCAGCGCCGCCTTGAAGGCCGCGAGGTCGCCCGTGTCCACCTGGGTGTAGGTGAGGCCGAAGCGGGTCATCACCTTGTCCAGCAGGCGGAAGGTGCCGCCGTACACGTTGTCCCCCAGCACCACGTGATCGCCGCTGGACAGCTGCTCGAAGATGGCCTGCACCGCCGCCATGCCCGACCCGAAGGCCATGCCGTGCTTCCCGCCCTCCAGGGCCGCGAGGTTGCCTTCCAGGGCGTCGCGGGTGGGGTTGCGCACGCGGGCGTAGTCGAAGCCCTTGTTGATGCCCAGGCCTTCCTGGATGTAGGTGCTGGTGAAGTAGACCGGCGTCATGATGGCGCCGTTGGTGGGATCCGGCGCCTGGCCGGCGTGGATGCAAAGGGTGTCGAAACGGGCTTCGTGGGTCATGGCGCTATCCTTCACGGGTTCCTAAGCATGAAGGGATGTCGCCATGAGGGAAAGCCTCCGCTCCGCCCTGGTCCTGTCCGCCCTCCTGGGAGGCCTCCTCGCTTGCCGAACTGACAAGCCGGAGGACCAGGTGAAGCGGGCCTTCGAAACCTGCCGTCTCGCCGTGGAGGCGGGCGACGCCGCCGGGGCCACCGCCCCCCTGGATCCGTCCTTCCGAGGCCCCGATGGCATGGACAAGCCCACGGCCCGCCTCTTCCTCATGGGCACCTTCCGGCAGGAGAAGGTCGGCGTGACCGTGCTCCGCAATGTGGTGACGGTGCGCGGGAATGATGCCAACCAGGAGGTGGACCTGGTTCTCACCGGGCGCAGTGGCGGCCTGCTGCCCCAGGACGCCTCGCAGCGCTCCTTCCAGCTGCGCTGGCGCAAAAGCGGGGGCGACTGGAAGCTCGCGGAGATTCAGTCCCTGGACGGGCGCTGAATCCTGCGGAGGCTCAGAGCCCCAGGTACTCCATGAACTCACCGTGCTGATCGAAGGGCAACCGGCAGGCCTGCATCTCCTCTCGCACCATTTGGTCGCAGCGGGTCACGGCCTTCAGGGCCGAGGGGGCGATCCCTGTGTCCCGCGCATGGCGCAAGGTCTGCATGACCGCGTCCAGCCGCCCCAGGCGATAGTGGGTCACCATGAGCATCGCGTGAGCCTTGACATTGCCTGGGTCGATCTCGAGCGCCTGAAGCAGCTGATGGCGGGTGGTCTCCAGCACGTCCTGCCGGACCTCGGCGCGACCATAGGGCCCGGTGCCCCCAGGCGCCTGGGGCTGGCGAACGATCGGGGCCTTGGCCAAGGGAAGGTGGGGGTGCAGCGCCGAGGAGGTGGGCGGGCGGATGAACGAGCCGCTGCCCGTCGTGCCTGACGCAGAGGGAGTGGGCACCCCCCTGGGCCGCACCACGGACATGCCCCGGGGCGGCGTGGGCGGCGCGGGGGCCTGGGACGCGGGTGGGCGCCTGATCTTGAGGGCCGTCGTGGGCCGCTCCTGCTCCCAGCGCCAGGCCGTATCCTTGGCCGACCGCAGCACCGTCGCCAGATCCTCCGCAGTCTGGAACCGGTTGGAGGGATCCTTGGCGAGCGCATGCAACAGCACGCCCTGCACATCCCGGCTGATCCCCTGGAAGGCCGTGGGCGGAAGGGGCGGCGGTGTCTCATGGAGCAAGCGGTAGATGACGGAGCCGGGGCTGGGCCCGTCGAAGGGCGGGATGCCCGCGAGGGCCTCGTAGAGGATCACGCCCACCGCGAACAGGTCGCTGCGGGAATCCGGGCGCCCGCTCTGCAGGTATTCCGGCGCCATGTAGTTCACCGTGCCGAAGACCGTGCCCTCGTCGGTGGTGTCCGAGTTGATGAC
>JAFJUR010000221.1 GCA_017859995.1 Holophagaceae bacterium
TCCTGACTTGATCGGTAAACTTTTACATCCCCTGGAGGATCCCGTGTCCAACTACCCCGAGCCCATGGTCGCACCGATGCGCGAAGAACTCGTCCAGGCCGGCTTCCGCCAGCTGCTGACCCCCGCCCAGGTGGACGAGGCCATGCAGCGGCCCGGCACCACCCTGCTGCTGGTGAACAGCGTCTGCGGATGCGCCGCCGCTGGCGCCCGTCCCGGCGTCACCGAGGCCCTGCGCTCCGGCCTGAAGTTCGACCAGCTGGTCACGGTGTTTGCCGGCATGGAGAAAGACGCCACTGCCCAGGCCCGCGAGTATTTCGAAGGCGCCATGCCCACCAGCCCCCAGGCCGCGATCCTGAAGGACGGCCAGCTGGTCCACCTCATGCAGCGCCAGGATTTCCTGGGCCACGAGCCCAGCGAGATCGCCGCCACCCTGAGCGCCGCCTACCGCCGGACCGTCGCCGCCAGCTGAGCCCCTTCAGCTGGGCGATCTGATAGGTTTGGGGCTCCGCCAGGTGTCCATGCGTCGCTCTGCCTTACCCGTCTGTTTTGCCTCCCTCGCCACCTTCACCCTCTCGGCCCAGGGCTCGGCCCCGGCGCCCCTTTCGGCCTTCGTGGAGGAACTCGAGCCCTCGCTCCTGGCCCTGCCCATCCGGGTGGACCTCGCCCCGCTGCTGAAGCAGGTCGAGGCGCAGGTGCCCCTCTCCCCGCCGAACATCGAGACCTGGGCCGACATCAAGGGCAAGCCCCGGGCCAGCTTCCGGTTCAACCTGATCCGCGAGCCCCTCAGCGTCCGCGTGAAGGATGACCAGGTCACCGTGCGCGTCGTGGCCAACTTCGGCATGGACGTGGGCCTGAAGACCCTCGGCAGCCACGTCGCGGTGATGGGTTCCTGCGGCCGCAGCCCCGAGCCGCCACGGCGGATGCTGCTCGAGTTGAAGACCGGCATCCGGCCCCTGCCCGCCTGGAGCGTGGAGCTGCGCCAGCCCACCTTCGAGGTGACCCCCCTCAACAGCTGCGAGATCACCTTCCTCGGCTTCGACATCACGGACCAGGTGGCCGCGGGCATGAAGGAGAACCTCGCCGCCGGGGCGGATCTCCTGGCCCGGCTGGTGCGGGAGAGCGCCCTGGCCCGCCAGAAGGCCCAGGAGGCCTGGCTGCAGTTCAGCCAGCCCATCGAACTGCGGCCGGACCTCTACCTGCTCTTCCAGCCCCGCCGGGTGCGCCTGGCGCCGCTGGCCACCCAGGGGCGCATGCTCGTCCTCACGCCGGAAATCGAGATCCAGCCCCGCCTGGTGCTCGGCGCCAAGCCCGAAGCCACCCCGACCCCGCTGCCCGACCTGGAACTGAACGCCAGCCCCAAGCCCGGCTTCCATCTGCGGGTGGAGGCGGATCTCTCCTACGCCCACGCCAGCCGTCAGCTGGCGGCCGAGGTGGTGGGCCGCACCTTCGACACCGACAAGGGGCGCTTCGAGATCACCTCCGCCCAGGTGCGGGGCGACCGGGGCAAGGCCATCCTCGACATCGGCCTGAAGGGACGCATCACCGGCAAGGTCTCGCTCTCGGGCAGGCCCCTGTCGGATCCCGCCACCAGCTCCCTGCGCCTCTCGGAGCTGGACTTCACCCTGGACAGCCAGAGCTGGCTGGCGCGCATGGGCGACTGGCTCTACCACTCGGATCTGCAGAAGCTGCTCACCGAGAAGGCCCACTTCCTCATGGACCAGCAGTTCCAGGGACTGCGGGAGCAGGTGCAGGCCAGCCTGAACCGGCCCCTGGCCCCGAACCTCCAGCTCAGCGGCACCCTCACCTCTTTCCGCGTCGCGGCCGTCACCACGGGGCCGGACGGCTTCAAGTCCCAGGCCTACCTCGACGGCGAGGTGCGGGTGGACATGAAGTAGGCTGATTCCTGGAGACTTCGTTCCCGATGCCCAAGCCCCTGTCCCACTACAGGATCGTGGACCTGTCCTGCGTGCTCGCGGGCCCCTTCGCCACGCAGCTGCTGGCGGACCTCGGCGCCGAGGTGCAGAAGCTCGAGCCGCCGGAAGGGGATCCCACCCGCGGCTGGGGCCCACCCTTCGAGGACGGCGACCATGGCGAGAGCGCCTACTTCCGCTGCGCCAACCGGGGCAAGAAGAGCCAGGCCGTGGACCTGCACACCGAGGAGGGGAAGGCGGTCCTGTTCGACCTGCTGAAGGACGCGGACGTGCTGGTGGAGAACTTCCGGGCGGACTCCACGGATCGCCTGGGCCTGGGCTGGAAACGGCTCCACGCGAAATTCCCGAAGCTCATCGTGGCCTCCGTGCGAGGCTTCGCGTCGGACGTGACCGCCTCGCGACGGGCCGGTTACGACTTCATCATCCAGGCCGAGAGCGGCTGGATGGCCATCACAGGCGAGCCCGAGGGCCGGCCCATGAAGGTGGGCGTGGCCCTGGTGGACGTGCTGACCGGGCTCTACTGCGCCAACGGCATCCAGGCGGCCCTCCTGCACCGCGAACGCACGGGGGAGGCCCTCCACATCGAAGTGCCCCTCATGGAAGCGGCCCTGGCGGGCCTCGTGAACGTGGCCGCCGGCGCGCTCATGACCGGCACTCCGCCCAAGCGATGGGGCAACGCCCATCCCCAGATCGTCCCCTACCAGTCGTTCCGCTGCAGCGACGGCGACGTGGCCATCGGCGTGGGCAGCGACCGCCAGTTCGAGGTGCTGGCCATGTGGCTCGGACTGGACCTGGAGGCCCGCCCCGAGTGGAAGCAGAACCGCGGACGCGTGCGGGGCCGCGAGGAGCTGGTGGCCCTCATCGAGGCCCGCACCCAGGCCAGCACCGTGGACGAGGTCCTGGCGATGTGCGAGGCCAACGCCATTCCCGCCAGCCGCGTGCGCAGCGTGGACGAGGTGCTCTTCCGCAAGGGCGGCGAGCTGCACAACCTCCTGCAGCCCCTCTTCGAGGCCGACACCAACGCCGTGGTGCCCACCCTGGCCGCCCCCATCCTCCTCAACGGCGAGCGGGCCTGCGCCCCGCTGCCGCCACCGCGCTGGAACCCATGAAGCGGACCCCGCGCCTGGTCCCCATCGGGGCCCGCCTGCCCAACCAGAAGGCGGAGGCGCGGCTGCGCCAGGCCTGGCGGTTCATCGTGGGCCCGGCCCTCGCCGACCGCACCCGGCCCCTGCGCGTGGAGCGCGATGTGCTCGTGATGGGCTGCTGGGAGCTGGCCCGCATCGCCCCCCTCCGCGAGGCCACCGCCGCCGTGTGGCCCCAGGTCCGCGACCGCATCCGCCGGGCCCTGGGCCTGAACCTGACGGGCCTCCAGGTCGTGCCCTGCGATCCCCCCGCCGATCCCCCCGCCGCCCCGAAGGACCCCGACCCCCTCCGCCGCGCCCTCCGCCTGCTCGAAGCCCGCCGCCTGGAGCGCATCCGCCTCGGCCTCGAGCGCGAATAGCCTCAGGCTGGACGCCACCCTCCGTTTCCAGTAGAGTCAAACCTTCGTCGGGGCGTGGCTCAGCCTGGTAGAGCGCTCGGTTCGGGACCGAGAGGTCGGAGGTTCGAATCCTCTCGCCCCGACCAATAAGATACGGGGCCTCCGGGCCCCTTATCTTATTGGCCGGAAGCAGGCGAGAGGCTTCGAACCTCCGAGT
>JAFJUR010000111.1 GCA_017859995.1 Holophagaceae bacterium
TGAAGGGCACCCTTGAACTGTCCCCCCGGGGCGAAATCGTGGTGGATGCCCGGGGCCAGACCTCGCTGCCCGGCGTCTTCGCGGCGGGCGACGCCACCACCGTGCCGTTCAAGCAGATCATCATCGCCATGGGCGAAGGCGCCAAGGCCAGCCTGGGGGCCTTCGACCACCTGATCCGCGTGCCGCTGGCGGGGTGAGGTCGGAGATCCAACAACCAACGGATCACCACCAAGACACCAAGGCACCAAGGCACCAAGAAAAGCAAAAAGAAGTGCTATTTCAGTTCTTGGTGTCTTGGTGGTGAATCCGTTCCTGGTCGTGAGCCGAAGTGCCGGTCTCAGAACCCCACGGAATACGCGCCATTCCGCATGAGCGCCACGGTGCTTCCGTCGGCCAGGGTCAGGTCCACGCGGACGACCTTCACGTCGGACTGGGTCTCGGGGACGTAGACGCGATCGATGTGGATGACGGCGTCGAGGCTGCTGAAATCCTTCGGGCCCACCTGTCCGCCGAAGTGGTCGCTGCGGCCGAAGGCCAGGTGGAGGCCCAGCTTCTCGTCCAGGAGGATCTCGCCGATGGGCTTCACGCCGAAGGCCGCCAGCACGCCCAAGCCCAGCTCCGCCAGGTTGCCGTAGGCGGGCTCCCGGGTCAGCAGCTCGGCCTCCTCCCGCGACTTCGGGCCTTCGCTGAGCACGCCCAGGGCCTTGTTCCCCTCGATGCGGTAGCGCACGATCTCGGCTCCGAACTGCACGGGCATGACGCCCTGGGTGCGGCTGGGATCGCCCTCGCGTTCCCCCTCGTAGGGAACGATGTAGGCCTCGCCCGAGGGGAGGTTTCCGGCCACGCCGGGCTTGGGCAGCAGGCCGCCCGAGGCGTGGCCGGTGCGGTACCGCAGGTCCAGGTGCAGGTCGCAGGGGCCGTCGGGGGTGTCGAAGCGGAAGTCGGCGCCTTCAGCGCGATCCAGGAGATCCTTCAGCAGCTCCACCCGCCGGTTCACTTCCGTGTAGTCCAGGCGCAGGGCGGGAATCATGTCCGCGCGGAACCCGGGCATGGTGGCGGCGCGGATGGGGTGCGTCTTGGCGGCCAGCTTCAGGGGCGCCGTGGCGGAGAACTTGGTGATGGCGATGAGGATGGGGTGGGTGGCGTAGAGGTCGGCGAAGGTCGTGGCGGCCGCTGGATCCAGCGCCGCGACGGAGGGCAGGGGGCCGCCGGCGTGGAGCCAGGCCCGCTCGGGCAGCTCGCCGTTGTTGGTGTGGACGTTGGGATAGACCACCAGGTGCGTCTCGCGGCCCAGCTCCGCCCGGTGCGCCGTCAGGTCGGCGGCCCAGCCCGCGGCGATCTCCCGGCGGGCGGCCCAGTTCGCGTCGTCGGGCACCTTGGCGTCGGGGAGGTCCACCAGGATGGCCACGGCCCCCTCTTCCGGCCGGGGTTGGAACACCCGCTGCACCAGGGCCACCAGCTCAGGGCCCGTCATCCGCTCTACCACAGCCTCGCTCATGCCTGCCTCCGCCTGGGAGGATGACCGAGGTGCTTCCATCCTGTCGAGCCGTCTCCTGGCAGACTGGGGGTTTGGTTGGGATGGGTGATGGCGAAGCCGAGATCGAAGTCGGGGGCGAAGGGCGGATCAGCGGGGAAGCGGAGCCTGGGCCGCCGCCTGCTGGTGGGCCTGGCCTGGTGCGCGGGCGCGTTCCTGGCCCTGAACCTGATCCTGGTGCTCACCTTCCGGTTCGTGCCAGTGCCCGTTTCCGGCCTGATGGTGCAGCGGCGCATCGAGTCCTGGTCCGGCGACAAGCCGTACAGCTCCCGGCACCGCTGGGTGCCCCTGGAGGAAATCTCCCCCAGCCTCGGCGTGGCGGTGATCGCCGCGGAGGACCAAAATTTCGCCGACCACTTCGGCTTCGACTGGCAGGCCATCGAGAAGGCGGTCCAGCACAACGAGCACAGCCGGCGGAAGCGGGGCGCCTCCACGGTGTCCCAGCAGACCGCCAAGAACCTCTTCCTGTGGAACAGCCGCTCCTGGACCCGCAAGGGCCTCGAGGCCTGGTTCACCCTGCTCATCGAGGCGGGCTGGTCGAAGAAGCGGATCCTCGAGGTCTACCTGAACATCGTGGAGTTCGGCGACGGCGTCTACGGCGCGGAGGCCGCGGCACGGACCTATTTCGGCAAGCCCGCGAAGCGCCTCACGCCCTCCGAGGCGGCGCTCCTCGCCGCGGTGCTGCCCAACCCCCGCAAGTTCCGCGCGAACGCCCCCAGCGACTACGTCCGCGGCCGCCAGGCCTGGATCCTCAACCAGATGCGGCAGCTGGGCGGCGCGCAGCTGGTGAAGGACCTGGAGGCCTGATGGCCTTGAAGGAAACCGCCGGCCGAGGGCAGGGGAACCTGGCCGGAACTTAAACCCGCGCGACGAGGATCTCCTCGGCACTGGATGGACGCAGCCCATCGGTCCGGGACTGGAAGTAGCGGGTCGCAAGTTGGGCTGAGGAGACGTGCGCCAAGTCACGGAATCCAGCACCCCGGGCCAGGTCCAGGACCTCCTTGGGCGCCAGCAGGCTGAGGAAGGGCGTGCCGGCCGCCGCGGCGTACCGCATCGTGGCTTCCTGACTGCCGCGCTCCTGGGGCTCCAGCTGCTCCAGCGGAGGATGGAAGGTCATCACCAGGACGGTGCCTTGTGCCAGGGCCGCCACCTGATCAAGGGTGCGACGGATCGCCTCCCGGGTGAGGTACATGCACACGCCCAGAGCGGCGACCACCGAGGGGCGGTCAGGGGCGAAGCCTTGCAGGGCCGCGGCCTGCACCCAGGTCTGGTCCGATTCAAAGTCGAAGGGGATGAAGCAGGGACGCGTCGGGTGGCCATGGCCCAGTGCCTCCAGGCGATGGCGTTTCCAATCCTGCGAGGCGGGCGGATCCACCTCGAAGAACCGGACTCGATCCGCCAGATCGGGGCGCCGTTGGGCGCAGGTATCCAGACCGGCGCCCAGGAGAACGTACTGGTCCACTCCGCGACGGGCCTCTTCCTCGACCAGATCCTCAACGAAGCGGGCGCGCGCCACGATGGAGGCCCGGGCGCGGGCGGTGCGGGTGGGGTGCATGTCCGGGCGTTGGCGCCAACTCCCGCCGGGCTCGACAAGCTGGAGGCCCAGCCTGTCTTCGAAGATGTGGGGTGGCAAGTCCAGTTCCAAGTGCAGGGCTCGCCAAAGGGCGGTACGCACCGCCGTGGGGTCGGGGCCCCCGGCAGGCTGGGACTTGGATCTGGAGACGGGCGTTCGGGTCATGACCAGGTTCCTCATGGGGCGATCTGGGGGTCACGGTTTCGCTGGGGCCTGGATCCGCCAGATGCGGCCATCGGGATCCCTGACAGTCATCTCCCGGGTTCCGTAGTGGGTGTCTTCGAAGGGTTCGACCACTTCCAAGCCGGGACCAGGGTGGAAGGTGTCGGCGTCCGGAATGGTCAGAACCAGGTGTGTCTGAGGAGGCCGGTCTTCAGGGATCTCGGCGACGAAAACACGGGGGCCCGTGTCGCCGCTGAACTGCCCGGAGGCGTGGTCGGTCTCGAATTCGAGGCGGTAGCCCACGGACTGCAGGAACCTGGCGGCCTTGCCCCAGTTGTGCGTCTCCAGAAACACCCACTCGATGCCGTTGGTCTTCATCGGTTCTCTCCTTTCAATCCGGGTTTTCGCGCCTGGGCAGTGAGGTAGGCGCGCAAGGCCTCCGCCACCAGGGCCGAGAGGGACATCTCCGCTTCGATGGCCTGGTGCTTGACCTGCCGGATGAGATCCACCGGCAGGTAGACGTTGAACTGCTTGGCTTCGTCAGGGTTGGCCATGATGCTATAATGCTAGCAATCTAGCTCGATGTCAACCCGCGTTTGGCCAGAACCTTTTTTGAAGAAGCGGCGTGGCAGATGGGCCCGACTCTGGACCCGGGGAAGACCCCGGTAGGCCGATGTCCTAGTCCCAGCTGGGGTCCTGGCCCGGGCGGCTGGACCTCAGGTCCACCACGGCGTTCTTCACCAGGCCAGCCGGATCCCGGTCAAAACGGGAAGCCAGGTCGTCCGAGGCGCCGGGAAGGGCGGCCACACCCATCCACCCATCCCTGCCCGAACGCTTGACGGTGTAGAGGCAGCGGTCCGCCACCCGTACCTGATCCTCCCAGTGTGCCGTCTCCGGCCGATCGGGGTGGAAGGGGAAGAGGGAGAAGCCGATGGAGCAGGTGAGGGATACGGGCGCGGGCAGCCCGAGGTCGAAGGGGTGCTGCCGCACGGCCTGGTGCAGGCGGGCCACGGCGGCGGCGGCGCCGTCGAGGTCCGTGGTGTGCCCCACGAAGAGGATCTCCTCGCCGCCCCAGCGGATGAGGAAGTCGGACTCGCGGGCCTCGCGCTTGAGGATTTCCGCGATCTGCTTGAGGGCGAGGTCGCCCGCCGCGTGGCTCCAGGTGTCGTTCACGCGCTTGAAGTGGTCGATGTCCAGCATGGCGAAGACCAGGCAGGCGTCGTGGGCGGGGGGCCCGCCGCGGTCATGGTGCACGCGGAGGACCAAGGCCACCACCGGCGGCAGCTGCTCCTCCAGGTAGCGGCGGTTGCGCAGCCCCGTGAGCGGATCGGTGGTGGAGATGGTGGTGAGGGCGAGGTTGCTCAGCTCCAGCGCCTCCGTGCGCTGGTAGACCAGGGTCTTGAGCTCCTCGTTGCGGCGCCGCAGGCGGCGGACCCGCCAGCGGAACCCCACCAGCACCGCCAGGGCGCCGAGCCCGGCCCAGAGCACGCGGGCCCACCAGCGGTTCCACCAGGGCGGGAGGATCTGGAAGCGCACCTGGGTCGCGGGCCCTGTGGGGCCGTCCTCCACCCGAGTTCGGACTTCCAGCGTGTAGGGGCCGGAGGGCAGGGCGGGGTAGCGCAACTCGCGGCCCTGCAGGTCGACCCAGTCCTCCTCCAGGCCCACCAGCCGGGCCTGGAAGCGGAGCCGGCCTTCGTGCTCGAAGGCCAAGGAGGTCACGTTCGCGATGAGGGTGTGGTCTCCGTAGGGCACCTGGCCCAGGTCCGCGGGCCCCAGCAGGGGCAGGTCCCAGGATCGGCTGCCGAGGCGGAAGGCGACCACCATGGCCTCGGGGGGGCGGGATCCGCGGCCAGTCGAGCTGGGCCGGTGGTGGAGGATGCCGGCGGTGGTGCCGAACCAGACGCTGTCATCGGCGTCCACCCAGGTGGAGAAGGGATTGCAGTCCGTCCCGGCCAGGCCGTCCTCCCGGCGGAACAGCCGCTGCACCTCGCCCGTCCACCGCTGCACGCCCCGGGGGCCGCCCACCCACAGCTGGTCGGCGCCATCGCGAACAAGGCTGTAGACCGAATCGCTGGCGAGCCCCTCCTTCCGAGTGCGGTGGCGGAGGACCTTGGGCACATCGCCCTGCAGGTCGACCTGGGTCAGGCCGAAGGGCTCGAGGTAGGCGACCCAGGCGGTGCCATCCGCCATGGGCACCAGGGCCCACAGGGGCGCGGCGTGCAGGCCGATCCCAGCGCCCCAGGTGCGCCAGATGCCGCCTTCCAGGCAGGCCAGGCCCCGGCCGGTGGCGGCCCAGAGGCGCCCGCGCCCGTCGAGGTGGAGGGCGGTGATCTGGCCCAACTCGCCCGCTCCGGGCAGCTCGGCCCGGTGGAACGCGGGCCGGCCGTCGAGGTTGGTCGCCTGCCATAGGCCGTCGTTGGCGGTGGCGATCCAGAGCGAACCGTCGGGACCGAACGTCAGGGCGACGGGAATGGCGAGGCTCGGCGCGGGGGGCAGCGGAATGCGCGTGATCCGCGTCCGGTCCGGCGAGATGCGCACCAGGAAGGGGTGCTCCCCGCCGCCCCAGATGGCGCCGTCGGCGCTCTCCCGCATGGTGTAGAGCACCAGCCCCGCGCTCGGCGCGAAGGGTTTCAGGCGGGCTCCCTCCATGGTGGCGAGCCCGCCGCTGGTGCTGGCCCAGAGCACGCCCTTCCGGTCGCGGAGGAGGCCCCAGGTGCTGTCCGCGGGCAGGCCGTCCCGCTGGGTGAAGTTCTCCCAGTCCCCGGTGCCCTGGAGGCGGTGCAGGCCCAGGTTGGTCACCCAGAGGTTGCCCGAGGCATCCACCAGCGCCTGGTTCACCCAGCCCGACGGGATGCCGCGGGATTCATCCAGCAGGCGCCAGGCGGTCTGTCCCGGCGGCCCGGCGGGGAAGTGCAGCAGCCCCTTGGCGGTGGGCACGAAGAGGCCGCCGGCGCCGTCCGGCCGCAGGGATTCCTCGTAGAAACTGATCAGCAGCGAGGGCAGTCCGGCAGCCGGCAGGCTGAAGCGGGAGGCCCCCGGGCCCAGGGTGCGCAGGCTGCTGGGCGTCCGCAGCCAGAGCACGCCCTGCCCGGATTCGAGCAGCGCCTTCACCGGCTCGGCCGGCACGCCTTCGGCGGGGCCCAAGGTCTGCCAGGTCCCATCCTCCAGGCGCCGGCGCACGGCGGCGGTTCCCCCGGCCCACATGCCCATGGCCCCGCGGGTCACGGTGAAGGCGGGCTCCGCGGTGGGCCAGCCGGGCACGGCGGCGAAGCGGCGCCCCTGGCCCACGCTCCAGAACAATCCCGTCTCCGCGGCCACCCAGATGCGTCCCTTGAGGTCCACGGCGATCTGGTGGATGCGCGCAGAGGCCAGGGGGTCCGAAGCCTCCAGCCGGCGGACCCGGCCTTCGCGGAGGAGGCAGAGGCCAGCCCGGGTGCCGATCCAGAGGCCCCCGTCGGGGGTGGCGGCGAAGGCCCTCACCCAGGCCGAGGGGAGGCCCTCCCGCAGGCTCCACAGGCGGAAGCCCGTGCCATCGTAGCGGTAGGCGCCGCCCTCGGTGCCCACCCACAGGAAGCCGGCTGAATCCTGGGTGAGGGTGGTGAGGCTCGTGTGTTCCAGGCCCTCGGCTGGACCCAGGGCGCGGAAGACCATGCGCCCGGAACCGGGAACGCCCGCCGGCACGACCTGGGTCGTGAGCAGGCAGAGCAGCCACAGAAGGCGGGCGAGGCGCGGGACGGGTGGGGACATGGGTGACCGGATCCCAGTCTATCGGACGGCCCTGCCGGAAACATTCCATCCGGATGATCACCCGGCCGGACGCGCGTCACGATTCCGGACAAGGCGGTTTGCTGAGGCGCCGCGAGGTATAGAATGGGCCCATCTCCAGGAGGCTCCAGCATGAAACCCCCCGTTCGCGTGGCCGTCACCGGCGCTGCCGGTCAGATCGGATACAGCCTGCTCTTCCGCATCGCCAGCGGCGCGATGCTCGGCAACGACCAGCCCGTGGACCAGCCCGTGATCCTCCAGCTGCTGGAGATCACCCCGGCCCTCAAGGCGCTGAACGGCGTCGTCATGGAACTCAACGACTGTGCCTTCCCGCTCCTGGCCGGCGTCGTCACCTCCGACGATCCGATGGTGGCCTTCAAGGACGCCGACTACGCGCTGCTCGTGGGCGCCCTGCCGCGCAAGGCCGGCATGGAGCGCGCCGACCTGCTGAACGCCAACGGGGGCATCTTCAAGCCCCAGGGCCACGCGCTCAGCGAAGTGGCCAGCCGCAACGTGAAGGTGCTGGTGGTGGGCAACCCCGCCAACACGAACGCCTTCATCGCGCTCTCCAACGCGCCCAAGCTGAAGCCCACCCAGTTCCACGCCATGGTGCGTCTCGACCACAACCGCGCCATCTCGCAGCTGGCCGAGAAGACGGGCAAGCCCGTCACCGCCATCAAGCAGATGACCATCTGGGGCAACCACAGCGTCACCCAGTTCCCCGACCTCTACCACGCCACCGTGGACGGCAAGAACGCCTACGACCTGGTCAATGACCACGCCTGGTACGAGACCACCTACATCCCCACCGTGGCCAAGCGCGGCGCGGCCATCATCGAGGCCCGCGGCCTCAGCAGCGCCGCCAGCGCCGCCAACGCCGCCATCGATCACATGAAGAGCTGGGCCCTGGGCACCCCCGAGGGCGACTGGACCAGCATGGCCTTCGTGTCTGACGGCAGCTACGGCGTGCCCGAGGGCCTGGTCTACGGCTTCCCCGTCACCGTGAAGAACGGCCAGGTGGCGATCGTGAAGGGCCTCGAGATCAACGCCTTCAGCCGCGCGAAGATGGACGCCACCGCCAAGGAGCTCGACGAGGAGCGCCAGGCGGTCAAGCAGCTCGGGCTCATCTAGCCGCAGGTCAGGGTTCGCAAACGCAGGGGGGCGACCCCCTGCGTTTTTGTGTCTCCCGCCGTCCTTGACCGAGGAGGGGGCCCGGCTAGCCTTGCCCCACCGCATGCTGAGGAGGGCCGCCCGATGAAGGCCGCGCAGATCGAAGGGGCCGTTCCGGCCCGCCGCCTGGGACGCAGTGTCGCCGCGGTGGTGGCGGGCTTCGTCGCCGTGGTGGCGCTCTCCCTGGCCACCGACCAGGCGATGCACATGCTCAAGGTCTACCCGCCCTGGGGCCAGCCCCTGTTCGCCACGGGCCCGCTGCTGCTGGCCCTGGCCTACCGCTGCGTCTATGCGGTCTTCGGCAGCTGGCTCGCGGCCCGGCTGGCGCCGGGGCGGCCCATGCGCCACGCGCTGGCGCTCGGCGCGGTGGGATTCGTGGTGAGCCTCCTGGGTGCGGCGGCGACGATTCCCCTTTCTCTGGGACCGGTCTGGTACCCGGTCTCCCTCATCATCACCGCCTTGCCCTGCGCCTGGCTGGGCGGTCTCATTCACGGCGAACCTGTCCGGTAGTGGCTGACAGTCCACGACTTTGAGGCCAGTAACCCAGGTATTTTCCAGGCTGGCACAGCCCCCAGGCTGACGTATGTTGGGTCACCTGCCGGAGGTGGACCATGACGAGCCCCTTGGAACGGCGTCAGGTGTGGAACAGGATCATCGGAGTGGAACGTCGCTCTGCGCCCATCCATGAACTGGATGGCCATCCCCTGCCGGACCCCACCCGATTGGAAGACGAGGAGTTCCTCGAAGCCCAGGCCCGGCTGGAAGAGGAACGGCAGAAAGCGGCGCACCGGGAGAACTGGCACGACCCCACGCGGTTCGAATAGGCGGCCTGCCAGTCCCATGGAATGACCGAGGGCCGAGGAAAGGGGGAAGCGGGTTTGGGAATGAAGGTCCTGCTGGTCTATCCGGAAATGCCCCCCACCTACTGGAGCCTGAAGTACGCGCTCCCCTTCATCGGCAAGAAGGCGATCTTCCCACCCCTGGGGCTCCTGACCGTCGCGGCGATGCTGCCGCGGGACTGGGACCTGAGCCTGGTGGACATGAACGTGGAGCCCCTGCGTGAGGCGGCGGTGGCCCAGGCGGACTTGGTCCTGGTCTCCGCCATGATCGTGCAGAAGGATTCCCTCGAGCGGGTCATCCAGCTCTGTCGCAGGCTCGGCAAGCCCATCGTGGCGGGCGGGCCCTATCCCACCAGCTGCCACGGGCAGATCCAGGGCGTGGATCACTTCGTGCTGAACGAGGCGGAAACCACGCTTCCGGCCTTCCTCCGCGATTTCGAGCGGGGAGAGGCCAGGGCCGTCTACACCAGCACCGAGAGGCCCGACCTCTCGCTCTCCCCGCCGCCCCGGTTCGACCTGGTGCGCCGGGAGGACTACGCCGAGATGGCGCTGCAGTATTCCCGGGGCTGCCCCTACAACTGCGAATTCTGCGACATCATCGAGCTCTTCGGACGGCGGCCCCGCGTCAAGACGCCCGCCCAGCTCCTGCGCGAGATGGAGCTGCTCCACCAATCGGGCTGGCAGGGTCCCCTCTTCCTCGTGGACGACAACTTCATCGGCAACCGCAGGGAGGTCCGGGCCTTGCTCCCCGAGCTGACCCGCTGGCAGCGGGAGCGGCAGCACCCCTTCTCCCTCTTCACCGAGGCCAGCCTCGACCTGGCGGAAGATGAGCCGCTGATGGCGGAGATGGTGCAGGCGGGCTTCAACATGGTGTTCATGGGGATCGAGACGCCGGATCTCTGCACGCTGAAGGCCACCGCGAAGCCGCAGAACCTCAAGTCGGACCTGCTCGCCAGCGTCCGGAAGATCCAGCGCGCCGGCCTCGAGGTGGCCGGGGGCTTCATCGTGGGGTTCGACAGCGACGCCGACGACATCTTCGAGCGCCAGATCCGGTTCATCCAGGAGGCCGGCATTCCCACCGCCATGGTGGGCCTGCTCACGGCCCTCCCCGGAACCCAGTTGCACCGGCGCCTCCGATCGGAGGACCGCCTCACCGCGGAATCCGGCGGGGGCAACAACACCCACGACCTGCGGCTCAACTTCCTGCCCAGGATGGACACCCGGAAGCTGATCGAAGGTTACAAGCAGATCCTGGCGGAGATCTATGCGCCCAGCCGCTACTTCGAGCGCTGCCTCCGGCTGTTGGCCTCCCTCAAGCGGCACCGGGCTTCCAGCCGGAAGATCCGCCTCACCGAACTTCGCGCCTTCGTCCTATCCCTGTTCATCCAGACTTTCTCGCACTACACCCTGGCCTACTGGCTCTTCATCATCAGGGGTTTCCTGGCGCGACCGCGGATGGCCCCGGAAACCATCACCATGGCGATCAAGGGGCATCACTTCTTCAAGATGACGCGCGGCGTCCTGGAACTGGATCGCTTCAAGCTTGCCCTGAGCGGCCTGGAGCGGGCCTTTGCCGACCGGGTGCGGGCCTCGGCGGCCAGCGGCCGGACCGGAAGGCTCCGGGAGCTGAAGGCCTACCGCGACCAGCTGCTGGGGCAGGTGCGCGGGCGCTATCGGAAGGTGCCGAAGGATTTCCGCAAGGCGGCCGACGATGCCCTCGGCGCCTTCCGTGCCTCCCTCGACGAACGCCTGGCCGGGTGGATGAACCAGGCGGCTGTTCCGGAGACCTCGCTGTCTTGACAGGAAGGTGTCCCGGGGACACAGTGGCAGGGCCCATTCCGGATCCCCATGCCCCGCGTCGCGTTCACCCGCAACCTCCAGCGCCATGTGGCCTGCCCGCCCTGCGCGGTGGCGGGGCTCACGGTGAGGGAGAGCCTCGAGGCGGCCTTCGCGCAGTACCCGAAGCTGCGGGGCTACGTGCTGGATGAGCACGGGGCCCTGAGGTTCCACATGGCGGTCTACGTGGACGGCGTGCCCATCGCGGACCGCCGGGCCCTCAGCGATCCCGTGCCCGAGGCCGCCGAGATATTTGTCATGCAGGCCCTTTCCGGAGGCTGAGATGTCCGACCAGCTGCTCGTGTCCACCCGCAAGGGGCTCTTCTCCGCCCGCCGCCAGGGGAAGGGGGCCTGGGCGCTGGAACAGGTCCACTTCCTGGGTGACAACGTGTCCCTGACCTTTTGTGATCCTCGCGATGGCGCCTGGTACGCGGCCCTGGACCATGGCCACTTCGGCGCCAAGCTGCACCGCTCCCGCGACCGCGGCGCCACCTGGGAGGAGATCGGCGTGCCCGCCTATCCCACCCCGCCCGAGGGCCACGTGGAGAAGGATTTCCTGGGCCGCGAGATTCCCTGGCGCCTCATCCGCTTCTGGTGCCTGGCGCCGGGCCTGGCGTCGCAGCCAGGCCTGCTCTGGGCCGGCACGCTGCCCGGCGGCCTCTTCTGGAGCGAGGACCACGGCGCCACCTGGCAGATGGTGGAATCCCTCTGGAACATGCCCGAACGCCGCAAGTGGATGGGCGGCGGCGCCGACGCCCCCGGCATCCACTCCATCTGCGTGGATCCCAGGGACGGGAACCGCGTGGTGGTGGCGGTCTCCAGCGGCGGCGTGTGGATGACGACCGACCTGGGGCAGACCTGGACGGCCCACACCAAGGGCATGCGCGCCGACTACGCGCCTCCTGAGCTGGTTGAGGCCCCCGAATCCCAGGATCCCCATCGCATGGTGCAGTGCCCCGCGCGGCCCGACGTCTGGTGGGTGCAGCACCACAACGGCATCTTCCGCAGCACGGACAACGCCATGAGCTGGACGGAAATCACGGATGTGAAGCCGTCGGTCTTCGGCTTTCCCGTGGTGGTGCACCCGAAGGATCCCGACACCGCCTGGTTCGTGCCCGCCATCAAGGACGAGCGCCGCATTCCCGTGGAGGGCAAGGTGGTCGTGAACCGCACCCGGGATGGCGGCCGCACCTTCGAGACGCTGCACAAGGGCCTGCCCCAGGGCTGGGCCTACGACCTGGTGTACCGCCACGCCCTGGATCTCGATGCCACCGGCGAGCGGCTGGCGTTCGGTTCGACCACGGGCTCGGTGTGGATCAGCGAGAACGGCGGCGACGACTGGCTCACCCTGGCGGAGCACCTGCCCCCGGTACATGCCGTGACCTTCGCCTGATGGGGTAGCATCAGGTTGGCGCGTGGCGGACCTTTCGTTCCGGTCGGCCGCCCCGGAGGATTCATGACCCGATCGACCCGCATCCTGGCAGTCCTGCTGTTCGGCGCCTCCCTCCTGATGGCCCAGATCCCGAACCCCCTGAACCTGCCCGATCCCCTGGGCCTCTCCAAGCAGCCGGCCCCCACGCAGGCTCTGCGAGAGGGTGGCCGGGAGGGCCGCCGGGTCGAGCGGAAGCCCCGCCGCGAGGGCCGCTCCGACCAGGGCAAACACAAGGGCCAGGCGAAGCACCGCGACGGCGGCCGCAAGGGCCATGGCCGCCGCTAGGCCGCGCTGAACGGGCATGACGGGACCCCGATTCACCTTTCAGGGTGACCGGCTGTGGCTGCCCACGGCTCCGGGGACCAGCCTGGACGTGGCTGCCGAGACCCAGGTGCGCCTGCCCGAGGGCCTGGTGGCCCAGCGGGTGGCGCCAGACGCGCCCGTGCCCGACGGGGTGGAGGCCCTGGGGCTGCGGGACGCCTTCCCGCGCATGGACCCGGCCGAATGGACCCAGGCGGGCCGCGCCTACCAGTGGCTGGCGTGGGAGGCGGGCCACCGCTTCTGCGGCGCCTGCCAGGCGGCGCTGGAACCGGGCGAGGGCGCCAGCCGGCGCTGCCCGGCCTGCGGCCGGGTGGTCTTTCCCTCGAATTCGACGGCCATCATCGTGCTCATCCAGCGGGGCGAGGGGCCGCGCCGGGAGCTGGCCCTGGCCCGCTCGCCCCACTTCAAGCCCGGCGTCTACAGCCCCGTGGCGGGCTTCGCCGAGCCCGGCGAGTCGCTGGAGCAGACCGTGCATCGCGAGGTGGCCGAGGAGCTGGGCATCCGCGTGCACCGCCTGCGCTACTTCGGCAGCCAGGCCTGGCCCTTTCCGAACGGGCTCATGGTGGGCTTCCGCGCCGAGCACCTTGACGGCGAGCTGAGGCCCGATCCCGCAGAACTGGAGGACGCGCGCTGGTTCACCCGGGACGACCTGCCCCTGCTGCCGGGCCCCATCAGCATCGCGCGGTGGATGCTGGACGCGGCGCTGGCCGAAGGGGATTGATTCAGCCTTCGGCCCAGGTGCCGAGCACCTTGAGCACCAGCGCCGGGTGGCAGCGCACGAAGGCTTCGCGCCGCTCCTTGCTGATGACGGCGAGGAAGCAGGGCTCCTCGGCGGTGACCGTGGTGTCGTGGGCGGCGCCCCAGAGGAACGCATCGAGGCCCAGGAAGCCCTCAGGCAGGTCCTCCGCGCGGCGCACCCGGGAGCCGGGCCCCTGGCCGAAGCGCACGGTGCCCATGGCCAGCTGGAGCAGGGTGTCCACCGGGGCGCCCGCCTGCAGCAGCACCTCGCCGGGCTGGGCCATGCGGCGCATGGGGGCCAGGTCGAAGCGGGCCCGCAGGTCTCGAAGTTCCTCGTTGGCCTCCTTCAGCCGCGTGGTGAACTGGCGGCAGAGGATGCGGGTAAGGCCGGGAAAGCCCGCCATGATGGCGTCCAGGTGGGCGGGCTTCAGGTGCAGGGCCTGGCAGCTGCCCACGGCCCGCACCGTGGCCGTGCGGCGCTGGGCCCCGAAGTAGGCCATCTCGCCGATGATGACGGGCGCGTCCACCGCGCATTCCAGCTGGGCCAGGGGCCGCAACGTGCCGTCCGGCAGGGCCTTCTCCACCACGAGGCTGCCCTTGCGGACGATGAAGAGGTCCTGCGAATCCTCTCCCTCCTTGACGAGCAGCTCCCCATCCCGGAACCGCAGCGGCGCGATGTCCGGGCAGGCGGCCAGCAAAGGCCCCAGCTCCGGGTCCGAAGCCAGGTCGAGGATGGCGGGGTCGAGGAGATCAGGCATGGGGCCATCTTGTGGCGAAAAAGGAAGATCTGCCACGGATAAACGCGGATGAGAGGAGGCCGAAGTGGCTTCCAGGGCCTGAAAGCTCGGACAACCGGAAGGATGGGCCGGTGCGCATCTGCGCCATCTGCGTCATCTGCGGTTTCAGCTTTTGGCTTTTCCCTCCGGTCGTCTGCCGCACGTGGAAAAAAAAGAAGGGCGGATGTCTCCCCCCTTCTTTTCAGCGTTCTATGCGGTGGATCGTTTTCCTAGCTGCAACCCGTGGTCGCCCCGCAGGTCTGGCACTTCATGCAGGCGCCGTTGCGGACCAGGGTGAGGTGGCCGCATTCGGGGCAGGGGTCGCCGGTGTAGCCTTTCTCGCGGGCGGCCTGGGCGGCGCTGACGGTGGCCTTCGCGCCGGAGACGCCCACCAGCACGGGGGTTGGGGTGGGAGCGGCAGCCGCGCCGACGGCGGGCGCGTCGGGGAAGGGCAGGGGCGTGCCCGTGGGCAGGCTGGGCAGGTTGGCCACGCCGGGGGCCTGGCTGTTGGGGCGCAGGCCGGTGGCGGCGTTCACGAGCTGCTCGGGTTCCACGTGGGCCAGGTCGTAGCGGCCCAGGTAGCTGATGGCCAGCTCGCGGAACACGAAGTCGATGAGGCTGGTGCTCAGCTTGATGGTGTCGCTGCCGGCCACCATGCCGCCGGGCTCGAAGCGGGTGAACAGGAAGGCGTCGCAGAACTCTTCCAGGGGCACCCCGTGCTGCAGGCCCATGCTCACGGCGATGGCGAAGCAGTTGAGCACGGCGCGGAAGGCGGCGCCCTCCTTGTGGATGTCGAGGAAGATCTCGCCGAGGCTGCCGTCCTCGTATTCGCCGGTGCGGAGGTAGAGCTTGGTGCCGCCGATGGTGGCGCTCTGGGTGTAGCCGCCGCGGCGGTTGGGCAGGCGGCGCCGGTAGGTGCGCACCAGCTGTTGCGTGAGGGCCTGGGCCAGGACCGGGGCCTTCTCGGTGGCGGTGGCCTGCTCGTCGAGGAGCGTGTCGGCGCCGTCCAGCAGGTCCAGGTTGGTGGCCATGGCCTGGCTCATCTTCGAGCCGTCGCGGTAGAGGGCCACGGCCTTGAGCATGAGCTGCCAGCTGGCCTCGTAGATGCCGCCGATCTCCGCCACGGTGGCTTCCGCGGGCAGGTTGATGGTCTTGCTGATGGCGCCGCTGAGGAAGGGCTGGGCGGCGCCCATCATCTTCAGGTGGCCCTGGGGCGCGATGTAGCGGCGCCCCGTGCGGCCGCAGCGGTTGGCGCAGTCGAAGATGGGCAGGTGCTCATCCTTCAGGTGGGGTGCGCCTTCCACGGTCATGGTGCCGCTGAGGGCCAGCAGGAAAGCCTCCACCTGCTCGGGGCTGAAGTCGTTCTTCAGGCGCTCCACGTCGATGGCGTAGGCGGGATCGAAGGCGGTGGGGAGCTTCTGCTCCACCAGGGCGATCTCCTCGTCGGCCCAGCCGTTGGCCTTGAGCATGCTGCGGGTGATGCCGGGAGTCTGGTCGTTGATCTGCAGCCAGCCCACCACGTGCCGCTCGATCTCCTGGATCTGCGTCGAGGAGTAGCCCAGGCGCGCCAGGGCTTCGGGAATGGCGCGGTTCACCAGCTTGAAGTAGCCGCCGCCCGCCAGCTTCTTGAACTTCACCAGGGCGAAATCGGGCTCCACGCCCGTGGTGTCGCAGTCCATGAGGAGGCCGATGGTGCCCGTGGGGGCCAGCACCGTCACCTGGGCGTTGCGGAAGCCCCACTGCTCGCCGTAGGTCAGCGCCGTGTCCCAGCTCTCGCGGGCGGCCTCGACGATGCGCTTGGGCACGCCGGCGCCGTGCAGGCCCTGGGGTCGGATGGAGAGCTGCTCGTACTCCGAGGCCGGCGCGTTGTAGGCGGCGCGGCGGTGGTTGCGGATGACCCGCAGCATGTGGTCGGCGTTCTTCCGGTAGCCGGGGAAGGGTCCCAGCTCGCGGGACATCTCGGCGCTGGCGGCGTAGGCGTCGCCCGTGAGGATGGCCGTCAGCGCGGCGCACCACTGGGTGCCCTCCACGCTGTCGTAGGGGATGCCCATGCGCATGAGCATGGCGCCGAGGTTGGCGTAGCCCAGGCCCAGGGTGCGGAAGTCGTAGCTCAGCTTGGCGATGGATTCGCTGGGGAACTGGGCCATGAGCACGCTGATCTCGAGCACGATGGTCCAGAGCCGGATGCCGTGCCGGTAGCCCGCCAGGTCGAAGCCGCCGTCCTCCGTGAGGAAGGTGCACAGGTTCAGGGAGGCCAGGTTGCAGGCCGTGTCATCCAGGAACATGTACTCGGAGCAGGGGTTGCTGGCGTTGATGGGGCCATCTTCAGGGCAGGTGTGCCAGTCGTTGATGGTGGTGTTGAACTGGATGCCGGGATCGGCGCAGGCCCAGGCGGCGCGGTTCACCTTCTCCCAGAGATCCTTGGCGCGCAGCTTCTTGCTGGTCTTGCCGTCGATGCGGCGCTTGAGCTCCCAGTCGCCGTCCATCTCGAGGGCGCGCATGAAGGCGTCGGGCACCCGCACGGCGAAGTCGCCCTCGGCCAGGCGGCCCAGGCACTGGGTGAGGAAGGCCGCGGGCACGCCTTCGCGCTTGGCGCGGGCGAGGGCCTTGCGCAGGGCCTCGTTGGTGTGCGGATCGGCGTCCTTGGTGGTGGAGCCCTCGACGGTCCTGCAGATGGCATCCCAGTGGCGGCGCACCACGGCGCTGCCTGCGGCCATCATGGCCACCTTGCGCTCCTCGGTGACCTTCCAGTCGATGAAGGCCTCGATGTCGGGGTGATCCAGGTCGAGGCAGACCATCTTCGCGGCGCGGCGCGTGGTGCCGCCGCTCTTGATGGCGCCCGCGGCGCGGTCGCCCACGGCCAGGAAGCTCATGAGGCCCGAGCTGCGGCCGCCGCCCGACAGGGGCTCTTCGGAGCCGCGCACCTTGGAGAAGTTGGTGCCCGTGCCGGAGCCGTACTTGAAGATGCGGGCCTCGCGGGTCCACAGGTCCATGATGCCGCCCTCGTTGACGAGGTCGTCGGCCACGCTCTGGATGAAGCAGGCGTGGGGCTGGGGGCGCTCGTAGGCGGAGGTGGACTTCATCATCTCGCCGGTGGCGGGATCCACGTAGCTGTGGCCCTGGGCCGGCCCGGAGATGCCGTAGGCGTAGTGCAGGCCCGTGTTGAACCACTGGGGCGAGTTGGGCGCGCACATCTGGTTGGCGAGCATGTAGGTGAGCTCGTCGTAGAAGGTCTGGGCATCTTCGGCGGTATCGAAGTAGTGGTGCGTCTCGCCCCAGTGCCGCCAGCAGCCCGCCAGGCGATGGAACACCTGCCGCGCGTCCTTCTCGCCGCCGTTGTGCTCGTCGATGCCCTTCCGCCGGAAGTATTTCTGGGCCAGGATGTCCACGGCCACCTGGGACCAGGTCTCCGGCACCATCACGTCCTTGGCCTCGAACACCACCGTGCCGTCGAGCTTGGAGATGCGGCTGGTGCGCGGGACGAAGGGAATGCCTTCCAGGGGGTCGTGACCTGCCTTGGTAAAGTGGCGGGCGATCTTCATTGCGCGGTCCTGGGGTTTGGGGGGTTGCTGGGGTGGGTCGAAGCGGGGATCTGGCTGAAAGCGGGGCGCACAAAGCCCTCCCCAAGGGGTTGGGGGTTTGAAGACCTACCTCTAGGGGTTGTGCCGGGAGAAAAGGATGGCCCCAAGATGTAGGGGTGTCAAGGGCTCACCACCGGAATTTTCCCTCGATTAAAAAAGTCCATCGGATGCGGCACTTCCAGCAATGAAGCCGCTCGGCGGAACCCCCTTCCGGTGGCGTGGAGGGGGTCATCGCGGCTAGGCTGGGAACAAGCCGGGCCCCATGCATCGGGGTGCGATGAACCGGGTCAGATCGGAAGAAGCAGCCCTAAGTCGTTCCCCCGAGTGCCGTGGTAAGCCCGGCCCTTTTGCGCCTGGGCGCAAAAGGGCCGGACTTACCATCGCTCAGACTGCGCCTTCGCGAAGCGGCCCAGCCGTGTCGGCGCCCTCCGGCGCCCCCAGTGACCGTCCACCCGAAATTAGCTAACAACCTTTCGGTCATCTTCGCGCGCCAGGGGGCCTAGAATGGCGTCCGGGCCGGGCGGCGGCCCCTGACGCCGCGTTTCCCGGCGCTGCGAGGTGGTCCATGAACGTCCGCGTCCCGCTGATCTCCGCCTTCCTCGCCGCCGGCGTCCTGGTCGCCCAGATCGTTCCGGCGCCGCCCGACCTTCCGGCGCCCCGGAAGACCGGCGGCCGGCCGCTCATGGAGGCCCTCGCCCTGCGGGCCACCTCCCGGAGCTTCGACCCGAAGGAACTGTCCGCGCAGCAGCTGTCGGATCTGCTCTGGGCCGCCTGGGGCGTCAACCGCCCGGACGGAAGGCGCACGGCGCCCTCCGCCCGGAACACCCAGGAGATCGACGTCTACGTGCTGCTGAAGCAGGGGGCCTTCCGCTACCAGGCCAAGGACCACCGGCTCGAGCCCGTGGCCCCGGCGGACCTGCGGGCCCTCGGGGGCATCCAGGCCTTCGTGAAGGACGCGCCGGTCACGCTCATCCTCGTGGCGGACCTGGCGCGGACAGGCAGCGGGCCCCTGGAGCAGCGCCGGGAGTGGGCCTGCATGGACGCGGGCTACATCTCGCAGAACATCTACCTCTACTGCGCCTCGGCGGGCCTCGCCACGGGGGCCCGGGCCTACGTGGACAAGGCGGCCCTGGGGCCGAAACTGGCCCTCCGTCCCGACCAGCTGATCCTGCTGGGCCAGTCGGTGGGGTTCCCCGGCAAGGCCCCCTGAGCCGGCAGGGGCGGGTTCACCGCTTCCCGGCTCTGCAGATCGACACGAGCGGGCAGGGGGAGCAGCCCGGCAGCCGGCGCACCCCGGGGCAGTCGCCCAGGATGCCCAGGTGGCTGAGGGCGAAGTCGTAGCGCAGGGGATCGGCGGCATCCAGACGACGCAGGGCTTCGGTGATCTCCAGGGCCATCTTCCCGTCCGGCGTGGCCCGGCGGCTGAGGCCGATGAAGCGCGACACCCGCGCCACGTGGGTGTCGAGGGGGATGATCAGTGCCCCGGCCGGGTAGCGCTCCCAGAGGCCCAGGTCGGGCCAGCCGGTGCGCACCATCCAGCGGAGGAACATGCGCCAGCGCTTGCAGGCGGCGCCTTCCAGGGGATCAGGCAGGGAGAATCGGGTGCCGTAGCTGGGCGGCAGCTCCCGGCGCAGGCGCTGCACCAGGCGGGAGAGCGCCGCGTCGGGGCTTTCGTCCCCCTGGGGCAGGAGGTGGGACTCCAGGCCGCGTCCGCTCTCCTGGTCGAGGCGCTTCCAGGCCAGCAGCCAGGCGGCCAGATCGGGCCCGGTGTGGAAGCGCCAGGCCCAGTCCGCCAGGGCGCGGAGCAGGGCCTTGCGCGCCTCCGCGGGGGAGCGCTCCCGCAGCCAGGCGGCGGGGCGGGGTCCCAGGGGGAGGAGGGCCGCCTTCACGGCGCGGATCATGGGCTCCACCCGGCCGTAGGCCAGGTGAGCGGCGACGAAGGCGGTCAGCTCGCGGTCCAGGGGATCGGGGTAGGTCAGGGGCACGGACAGGGGGTCCAGGTCCAGGGCCCCGGCGTGGTCATAGCGGTCGCAGAGCCCGTCCAGGCGGGCCTTCAGGGCGGCGAGCGAGGTTTTCATGGGGTCCAGTGTCCCAGGCTTCGCGATCCGGCCCGGGCGAAAAATCCGCGCCTCGTGCTTAAAATCACTATGTAAGCAAAGGGATTGCCGATAACCTTGTCAGTGGTGGCCCGTGGCCCCTTCTGGAGCAATAACCGCACATGATGAACCTGCGTGGCCTAGGCAACCTGGCGAAGATCCTTGAAGAAGCTGCAAAGCCCGATTCCGTGTTGCGGGAAGACCGCGAGAAGCCCAAGCCCAAGGTCCTCAAGAAGGGTGAGAAAGCCGGCAACATCCGCGTAATGGATCCCAAGCGGAAGGTCTGGTACGAAAAGCGGCTGAAGGAGATCACCGCCAAGGCGACCGCGCCCGAGGCTCCCGCCTCCGGCCCCGTCAGCGCCCCGCTCAGCACACCGGCGATGCCCGCGGCTCCGGCCCTGGCCAAGTCGGTGGCCTCCAAGCTCGGCGGCTCCCTGATGCAGACCCTCGCCGCCGCCAAGGACGCGAAGCCCAAGGCCGAAGGCCAGAAGCGCTCCGAAGCCTGGCGCCGCAAGCCCGGCGAATCCATCTTCTAGCCCGCTTCAGCTCGTCGCTGGTGATTCAGGCCCCGGTTTCAGCCGGGGCCTGAATCTTGTACTTGCGGCCGATCCAGGTGGCGGCCAGGGGGCGCTCGAAGCGGCCTTGGCGCAACTCGCCCACGCTCAGGAGGCCCAGGTCCAGCACGGGGGTCGCGCCATCCAGGGTGCCATCCACCAGCCGGGCCTCGAGGTCGGCGCGCGGGATGGCCCGGATGCCGTCGGGACTCCGGACGATCACGGCCTGGGGATCCTCCAGGGCCAGGCCCAGCCGGCCCGCGATCTGGTTCATGCCGCGCAGCATGCCGTCGATGGCGCAGCCCGACGGCTGGGTGGCGAGGATGGGCTCCGCGATGGCCAGGATGCGGCCTTCCAGGAGGGTCCAGGTGGCCTGGTACTGCACGCCCTTGTGGCGCCACCGCCCGAGGAGGGCGTCCACCTCCGGCGCGAGTCGGGCCGCGTCGGTGGGTTCCACCAGGGCCAGCAGCCAGAGCCGGGCAGGGTCGGGCAGGGGGGCGAAGGCGGCGAGGGCATCTGACAGGTCGAGGCGGGGCATGGCGACTCCGAGGGAAGGGACAGTCTATGGGATGTCGGGGTGGGAACGGTCATTTCCTGTTCTGACAGGACCTGTCCAGGCTTCCGTGACGAAAGTTCCATCCCCTCTCGCGTAAGGTGGAACCTGATGCGAGATACCGCGATCCTGCTCCTCAACCTCGGCGGCCCGGTGAACCTGGACCAGGTGGAGCCGTTCCTGGCGGCGCTCTTCGGCGACCGCGACCTCATCCGCCTGCCCGGGCCGGCCTGGCTGCAGGGACCTTTCTCGAAGCTCATCGCCAAGCTGCGGGCCCCCGGGGCCAAGGGCCGCTATGCCCAGATCGGCGGCGGCTCGCCCCTGCTGCGGGAGAGCGCCTACCAGGCCGCGGCGCTGCGGACGGCCCTGCGCCACGCGGGCCGCACGGAGGCTGTGAAGCTCTGCTTCCGCTACGCGGCCCCCAGGGCTGAAGGATTGCTGAAGGCCTTGAAGCGGGATGGCATCCGGAAGCTGGTGCCCGTGACGCTCTACCCTCACGATTGCCGCGCCACCACCGGATCGAGCCTGCGCGAGCTGGCCATCGAGGCCGCCAAGGCGGGGATGGAGATCCTGCCCGGCGTGGATCACTACGCCACCGATCCCGACTACCTCGACGCGCTGGAGGCGCCGCTTCGCCAGGCCCTGAAGGAACTGCCGAACGCCACGGTCATCTTCAGCGCCCACAGTCTGCCGGTGCGCCAGATCGTGGCGGGCGATCCCTACGAGAAGGAGATCCATGCCACCCGGGATGCCCTGATGGCGCGGATCGGCGAGATCCCCGGCGGGTACCTGCTGGCCTACCAGAGCCGCACGGGGCCCGTGCGCTGGCTGGAACCCCCCCTGAAGAACGTGCTGGAAGCCATGGGCGGCAAGGATGTCATCGTCGTGCCCATGAGCTTCGTCAGCGAGCACATCGAGACCCTGCACGAACTGGATATCGAATACCGGCACGTGGCCGACCAGGCGGGCATCCGCACCTACCGCCGCGTGGCCGCCCCCGGCACCGATCCCGCCTACATCCGCTGCCTGACCCGGCGCGTCCTGGAGATCCTCCCATGAGCACCCTGATCCTCGGCGGCGGCGTCACGGGACTCGCGGCGGCCTGGCACCTGCAGCGGCGCGGCGAAGCGGTGGAAGTGTGGGAGGCCGGCGCCACCGTGGGCGGCTGGATGAAGACCCTGCCATGGGAGGGCGGCCACTTTGAGACCGGGCCCCAGGGCGTGCTCTGGCAGAAGGGCACCGCCGTGGACCGCCTCTTCAGCGCCATCGAGCTGCCCTTCAAGTCGCCGGGCACCGGCGCCCGCTGGGTGGGGAAGGGCGG
>JAFJUR010000112.1 GCA_017859995.1 Holophagaceae bacterium
GCCTCGCTCCCCCTGCCCTGAAGATCGCCCAGCCATAAAAACCTTCACCGCCAAGGCGCCAAGGCGCCAAGAAAGACAGCTTTTCTTGATGCCTTTCGGTATCCGCTGCGTGGATACGCGAGACAAAAAGATACCTGGTGTCTTGGTGGTAATCCTTTGTCTTTAGCCTACGGATCGCATCGCGCGCATCTCGAAGGCCCCGGTGCTGAGGGGCACCAGCAGGGCGAAGGCGCCCAGGGCCACCACGCCGTGCCAGCCAGCCAGGTGATAGGCGTGGCCGCTGAGGGTGATGCCTGCGGCGCCGCCCAGGTAGTAGAAGAGCACGTAGAAGGCGTTGGCCCGGCCTCGGCCGGCGCTGAGCTTGCGGTTCAGGGCGCCCGCGGCCGAGGCGTGCAGGGTGAAGAAGCCGGCGCACACCAGCCCCAGCGCCAGCGCCACGGCCCAGCCTTCAGGAATGAGGGTCACCGCCAGCCCCGCGCCCAGCACGAGGGCGCCCAGCACCATGGCGGTCCCGTTGCCGACGCGGTTGCTCAGCCTTCCCGCCAGGGGCCCGATCACCACGCCCACCACGTAGGAGAGGTAGAGCAGCGTCACCGCCCGGGTGGACCAGTGGAAGGGCGCGCCGTGGAGGTAGAAGGGCAGGTAGTTGAACACCGACGAGAACACGAAGAAGGCGCCGCCGCCCACGCAGTACAGGCGGAACAGGTCGTGGCGGAAGAGCACGTCACGGAACCGCGCCGGTTCCTGGGCGGCGTGGCCGTGATCGGCCTCCGGAGGCAGCCCCGCGTAGGCGGCCAGGGTGGCGCCCAGCAGCAGCGCCGCCGCCGCGAAGAAGGCCCAGCGCCAGTGGGCCGCGGGCAGCAGGAACCCTCCCAGCAGCCGCCCGGACAGCCCGCCCACCACCGTGGCCGAGACATAGGCTCCCATCACCACGTTCAGGCGCTCGTCCGGCATCACCCGCGCCAGGTAGGCCGCCAGGCAGGTGGTGAGCGAAGGGATGAAGAGCCCCTGGATGAACCGCGCCGCCACCAGCAGCGGCAGCGTGGGCGCCAGCGCCGCCGCCAGCCCCGCGGCCGTCACCAGCAGCCCGCCCGTGAGCAGGATGGGCCGGATGGGAAAGCGGTCCGCCAGGGCGCCGAAGGGCAGGTTCGCCAGGGCGATGCCCAGCACCACCGCCGACACCGTGAGCGAAGCCGCCCCCTCCCCCACCCCGAACTGCTGACGCAGCACCGGCTGCGGAATGTAGACCGTGGTGAACACCGCCCCCACCAGGGCGAAGACCAGCCACTGGAGCCGGGAGAGGGGATCGCGAACCGCCATGGAACCACTGTCGGACAGGTGGGGGAACGTGGAAACGAAAAGCTGGGGGGCCACGGATGAACGCGGATGGACACGGATGGCAGCAGGTAGAGTCGGGCGCGCGAAGGCGCTCGCTTTGGGGTGAAACGCCTTCGATGCCAAAAGATGGGGACTTCTGATGGGAGCTGCCTCCACCCCATGGCAGCATCCCATCGGCTTCGATTTTCGGAACCTCAACCTAACGAGGGGCCCGCAAGAACTGAAAGGTTCCTGAAGTTCCGGATCGTCTGATTCCGAGTGTAGCCCTTCGCGCCATGACTGGATAATTCCCAACCCATGACTACCTCGCTGCCTTCAACGAAGCCAAGACAAACCGGGCAGGACTCGAAAGCGAAGGCACCGCGGATCACCCCGTCCAATTCACGGTTTACGGATGCCCGAATTCAAGCTGCGGTGACTGTCATATAGTCATCAGAGATCGCCCCCGACCCAATGGCTCCTGAAGCATGCGAACGGCTCAAGGCGGATACCAAATCCCCTCATCCCAAACCCAAACCCAAACCCAAACCCAAACCCAAACCCAAACGTTGGGCCGGTCAACTCGGATCATCAGGGTATCCGACCCTGATTTGAGGATATGAGGTCATTGCATGATGCCCGAGTTGACACCTGCGCAGGCCGCGTCGATCCATGCGACACAGCGCAAGCTGGTCGTCGGAGTCGTCCTCGCGACGCTGATGTCATTCGCCGTCGTGATCCTTGACTTGGCGCACGGCGGCCGAAGCGATCCGTCAACGCTGCGCGCGGAAGCGACACTGCTCAATGGCGCCTGGCGATTCCGGACCGGAGATGCCCCAGGCTGGGCAGCCCCCGAGGCCGACGACAGCGGTTGGGAAACGATCGACATGACGGCGCCGCCGGGCAGCCATGACGGTGATGTGGGGTTGCCCGACTATGTCGGCGGGTGGATGGCGCATGGGCATCCCGGCTATCACGGCTTTGCCTGGTACCGGCGCATGGTGACGGTTCCGGCCGGGCCCACATCTTGGGACATCCTCGGTCCGACCCTTGTCGAGGACGGCTACGAACTGTATTGGAACGGCCAACGGCTGGGTGGGTCGGGCAGGCTCGACCAGGACCCACGTGTCGTCGGCACGCGGCCTCTCCAGTTCCGGCTTCCTGCCGATGCGGCGGGTACACGTGGCCTGCTCGCGGTTCGCGTGTTCGCCCTCCCGGGGTCTGCGCCCGGCGCGGACGGCGGTGGCATGCACAGCGCGCCGATACTGGCTCCGCGACCGATCGCCGAGGCGCTCCATCGCGTGCAATGGGAGCGAACCATTGCCGGTTACATTGTCGAAGTCATCGAGCCGATCGCCATGTTTGCGGTCATCGGTATCGCGCTCAAGTTCAGGTCCCGGAGTAGCCACAAAGGTTTCCTGATCCTAGCCAGCATCGCGCTTGCGCTCATGGCCATCAGGCGGCTCAACAATGCGATTGTCGCGTGGACCGACCAGATGGATCTGCGTACCTATTCGTGGTTGGCATCATGGATGTGGATACCAACGGTGGCCTTCTGGACGTTGGCCTGGAACCGATGGTGCGCACGTCCGTGGCGCAGCATCGATGTGTCAGCCATCCTGCTGGCGGCCGTCGGGATCACCGGGACCCTGGCCCATGCCGCGGGTTTGACCCGTGCCAGCAGACTCGGATCGATCGCGCTGTTTATCGCGATCACCGTGCGCATCGCTCGCGAGGGGCCCAATCGAATCCTGGCGATTGTCGCGACGGCCTCGATCACCGCCGCGTTGTTCGGCAGTGAGCTGCTCGATCCGGTCCGCCTGCCAGGCATCTGGTTTCCATTCGGAATCGGCGTGTCACGGACCCAGTACCTCTACGCAATCGCCGTTCCGCTCCTGGCCTTTTTGATCGTGCGAACCATTCAGAGTGGATCAGAATCCGATCAAAAATCCGGCACAACACGCTGAGGTCCACAGTCGTCTCGGTTCATGCATCGGCCACCCCATTGTCTCGGTCTGTCCTCGCGCCCAGCCCGACCCCATGCCCACTGCCCTCCCACGCCCACGACTTCCCGCCTCCCCGGCTTCCTCGTGCGTTCCGCACAGGCACGAATGGTCAGCCGTTCCGCTCATCAGGGTGCACCCATGAACGACATCCAAATCATGCGAACGACCCTCCTTCTCGACGGCGAGCTGGATGAGCTTGTTCGGGAAAGTGAAGCGGAGGGATTCGAGTTTGTAGGTCGGTTGCGAGATGAATGGAATTCAAGGCACAACCGGTTTGATCAGCCCGGAGAGGTTTTCTTTACGGCCAGATTACAGGGCCGCTTGGTGGGAATCTGCGGATTGAATCGTGACCCCTATTCCGGGGAGCCTGGCGTGGGTCGCGTGCGCCGGATGTATGTCCGCAAAGAATTCCGCCGATTCGGCATTGGTCGACTGCTCCTTTCGGCCATCACAGAGGTTGCACGCGATCACTTCAGCTTCTTGAGCCTTCGCACGGACAACGCCATCGCCACCCAATTCTACGAGCGGCAAGGGTTCCAACCATCTTCTCGATTCGAGGGCGGCACGCATCTGTTGTCGCTGCCCAGGCCTTAGCCGCACCACCTTCCACGGCCCCCATGGATGAACAGGGGTTCATCCGTGGCTTCATCTGCTTTTCATGAAGCCACGCGACCCTCAGAGATCCGACGCCATGCGGTACAGGTCGGACGCGGACACGCCCAAGTGCTTGGCGAGGGGTTTCACGGCTTCGCGCTGGGTCATGCCGCCTTCCCGGGCGGCCAGCAGGAAGGTGCGGGCCCATTCGGGGAGGGCTTCGCCGTCGAAGGCGGCGTTCACCTCGGTCACGGTGCGCTTGGCGCTGGCGCCGGCGAGCACCAGCACCATCTCGCCGCGGTCCTCGCGGCCCAGCTGCTGCGAGACCTGGGCCGGGGTGCCGCGGTACCAGGTTTCGTGCAGCTTGGTCAACTCCCGGCCCAGGGCGATCTCGCGGCCCGGCAGCAGCTCCTCCAGATCTGACAGCGTTTCGTGGATGCGGTGGGGCGTTTCGAACACCACCACCGTCTCCTCCTCGGCGCCCAGCTTCTTGATCATGGTGCGCCGCGGTTCGCTGCGGTTCGGCAGGTAGCCGTGGAAGCCGAAGGCGTGGCAGGGCAGGCCCGAGGCCACCACCGCCAACAGCACGGCGGAGGCGCCGGGCAGCACGGTGACCTTGGCCCCGGCGGCCCGGGCAGCCCGGGCGATCTCGAAGCCCGGATCGTTGATGCCGGGCATGCCCGCGTCGCTGCAGTAGGCCACGGTGCGGCCCGAAAGCAGCTCCAGCCCCAGGCGCTCGAAGGCCGCGTCGCCCGCGTGGTCGTCGAAGCGCAGCAGCGGCTTGTCCATGCCCAGGTGCTTGAGCAGGCCGCCGGTGCGGCGCGTGTCCTCGCAGGCCACCAGGTCGGCCCCGGCCAGGGCCTCCCTCGCGCGATCCGTGAGGTCGCCGAGGTTTCCAATGGGAGTGGGGACGAGGATGAGGTGGCCGGTCATGATCCATCCAGTCTGGCAGCCCTCGATCGGACGCGAAGCCGCCCTTCATTCCCACCCAGGGTCTCGCGTATGATTTCCGCCATGCGCCGCCTCCTTGCCCCTCTTCCCCTGGTCGCCCTGATGGCCTGCGCCGTGCCCAGCCACACGCCGACCTACACCCGGGGCTACCCGGGCCTGAAGGGCGTCATGAACCATCTGCCGGATGGCCGCTGGCAGTTCGTGATGGAGCTGCCCAACCCCGAGAAGCGGCATACGTTCCAGCTGGAATCCGCGGAAGCCCTCGACATCCGCATGGACCTCGCCGCACCCAAGAGTTGGGCCACCTGGACCGTGAACGCGGCGCGGGTGGAGGACGGGAAGCCCTTCCAGTTGAAGCTCTGGGCCGACGGGGACGACTACCCGCTCATGGTCCAGTACCCCAAGGGCGGCCGAGACTACGGCCGGGAGGGGGTCAGCGCCCTCATCACCCTGAGCATCCTGCCCCGGCGCTGAGGTCTGAGGCGGGCTTCACGTCACCCGCTCGAGCTGCCGCTCGCTGCGGATCAGGCGGCTGTAGGCCATGCCCGTGTGGTACCAGTGCAGCAGGAAAGCCTCCTGGCAGGCGCGCCGCCAGGCCGGAAAGGTGCCGAGGGGCGGTGGGCAGCCCTGGGCCGGACAGCACCGGACCTCCAGGTTCAGGCCCCGGGCGGTGGCCCGGGCCCGGGTGAGGTGCAGGGGGTCGGAGACCAGCAGGAGGGTGCGCCAGCCTTCAGCCCGCATGTGGGACCTCACGTTGAAGAGGTTCTCCAGGGTGTGCTGGCTGCGATCCTCCAGGAGGATCACGGCGCCGGGCACGCCCTGGGCCGCCAGCCAGTCCCGGCCCGCCTCGGCCTCGCTGCGGCTGGACGTCCCCGTGGCGCCCCCCGCCACGAAGATCCGCGGCGCCAGGCCCCGCTTCCAGAGGTCGAGCGCGTGGCCCAGCCGTGCCACGAAGACCGGCGTCAGCTCATCGCGCTCCAGCCGCCGGCCCAGCACGAGGATCGCGTCGGCGGGGGCGGCCTCGTCGCCCCGCACACCCTGCAGGACCTGCCGCAAGCGGAAGAGCACCGGCAGGCCCAGGAGCCCCAGCCCCGAGAGCAGGGCCAGGCTCAGCGACGCGGCCCCGCCCGGCCCGAGCTTCTGCCAGAAGGTGGCTCGGGGCGGGGCGTGGTAGGGCTGAGTCATGGGGAATCCCGGAAGGGTTCCGGAGATCTTACGCCTCCGAGCGCTTCTCGGACTTTTTCCGCTCGTTGGTGTCCAGCACGCGCTTGCGCATGCGGATGAAGTTCGGGGTGACTTCCACCAGCTCGTCGGCCTCGATGTATTCCAGGGCCTGTTCCAAGGTGTATTCCCGGGGCGGGGTGAGGCGCGTGGCCTCGTCGCTGCCGCTGGCGCGCATGTTGGACAGCTTCTTGCCTTTGGCCACGTTCACCACCAGGTCGTTCTCGCGGGCGTGCTCGCCCACGATCATGCCCTCGTAGCACTTGGTACCGGGGTGGATGAAGATGACGCCGCGTTCTTCCAGATTCATCAGCGCGAAGCCCACGGACTCACACTGCTCCATGCTGATGAGCACGCCGTTCTTGCGGCCGGGCAGCTCGCCCTTGTAGGGGCCGTAGTGGCTGAAGAGGCTGTGGATGATGCCCTCGCCGCGGGTGTCGGTCATGAACTCGCTGCGGAACCCGATGAGGCCCCGGCTGGGGATCTTGAAGTGCAGACGCAGGCGGCCGCCTTCATTGCCCATGTCCTGCATCTCGGCCTTGCGGTTGCCCATGTGCTCCATGGTGACGCCCATGTAGGCCTCGGGAATGTCGATGGTGACATCCTCGTAGGGCTCGAGCTTCTCGCCGGTCTCGGGATCGGTGTGGAGGATCACCTCCGGACGGCTCACGCAGAGTTCGAAGCCCTCGCGGCGCATGGTCTCGATGAGCACCGAGAGGTGCAGTTCGCCGCGGCCACTCACCTTGAAGGAGTCGGGGCTATCCGTATCCTCCACGCGCAGCGCCACGTTGTGCTGGAGTTCCTTCTGCAGACGCTCGCGGATGCGGCGGCTCTGCACATGCTTGCCGTCCTGGCCAGCGAAGGGGCCCGCATTCACCATGAACATCATCGAGATGGTGGGCTCGTCGATGTCCACGTATTCCAGGGCGCGGGGGTTGGTGGCATCGGCGATGGTCTCGCCCACGCGGATGTCGGCGATGCCCGCGATGGCGACGATCTCGCCGGCGGTGGCCTCCTGGAGGTTGACGCGGGTCAGGCCCTCGAAGCCGTAGAGCTGGGTGATCTTCTGCTGCTGCACCGTGCCGTCGCGCTTCACCAGGCCCACCTGGTCGCCCACATGGATGCGGCCGTTGACGATGCGGCCAATGCCGATCTGGCCCACGAAGTCGCTCCAGTCCATGAGCGTGACGAGCATCTGCAGGGGCGCGTCGGAGCTGCCGGTGGGGTGGGGGCAGTTCTTGACGATGGAATCGAAGAGGGGATCCAGGTTGTCGCTGGCGTCGTTCATGTCCAGCATGGCGTAGCCCATCTTGGCGCTGGCGAAGACGCAGGGGAAATCCAGCTGCTCTTCCGTGGCGCCCAGCTCGATGAGCAGTTCGAAGACCTGGTCCTGCGCCCACACCGGACGGGCGCCGGGGCGATCCACCTTGTTGATGACGACGATGGGCCGCAGGCCCAGCGCGAGGGCCTTGCGGGTGACGAACTTGGTCTGGGGCATGGGACCGTCGAAGGCGTCCACCACCAGCAGCACGGAATCGACCATGCTCAGCACGCGCTCCACTTCGCCGCCGAAATCGGCGTGCCCGGGGGTGTCGACGATGTTGAAGCGGTAGCCGCCCCAGTGCAGGGACGTGGTCTTGGCCAGGATGGTGATGCCGCGCTCGCGCTCCTGGTCATTGCTGTCCATGGCCCGTTCCTGGACGCGCTGGTTGTCGCGGAACATGTGGGCACCCTTGAACAGGGCATCCACGAGGGTGGTCTTCCCATGGTCGACGTGGGCAATGATGGCGAGGTTGCGGATCTTCTCGAGCGGGGTCATCGGCATTCCTGGTGAGGCCCGGGCAAAGGCCGGGCAGAACCCTCGATTTTACCAGAGCGGACGGTCAGTTCCGAGAACTAATCGCACCCTCTTCCATTGCGAGCCCAGGGGACTAAGATAAGCGGACCCTCCCCGGGAGAAGCCCATGCATATCAACGAACTGCTCACCGTGGTCTGCGAGCAGGGCGCCAGCGACCTCCACCTGAAGGTCGGCAACCATCCCATCGCCCGCATCCGGGGCAAGCTCACCCCCATGACCCAGTTCAAGCGGCTGGTGCAGGAGGACACCATCGCCATGGCCTACGCGATCATGGCCAGCGACAAGCAGAAGGGAAAGTTCAAGGAGAATCTCGACCTCGACATCGCCTACTCGGTGCCGAGCCTGGGCCGCTTCCGCTGCAACATCTTCAACCAGCGGGGCACGGTGGGCCTGGTGCTGCGCGTGATCCCCCGGAAGATCTACACCATCGACGACCTCATGCTCCCCAAGGTGCTCAAGACCATCTGCCAGGAGCAGCGCGGGCTCGTGCTGGTGACAGGCACCACGGGCTCGGGCAAGTCCACGACCCTGGCGGCCATGATCGACCTCATCAACGCCACCCGCACCGAACACATCCTCACCATCGAGGACCCCATCGAGTACCTGCACCGGGACAACCTCAGCATCGTGAACCAGCGCGAGGTCGAGGCCGACTGCCGCACCTTCTCCTCGGCGCTGCGCGCGGCACTCCGCCAGGATCCCGACGTCATCCTCGTGGGCGAGATGCGCGACCTCGAGACCATCGAGACGGCCCTCCACGCCGCCGAGACCGGCCACCTGGTGTTCAGCACCCTGCACACCCTGGACGCCACCGAGACCATCAACCGCGTCATCTCGGTGTTCCCGCCCCACCACCAGAAGCAGATCCGCCTGCAGCTGGCCGCCGTGCTCAAGGGCGTCATCTCCCAGCGCCTGGTGCCCCGGGCCGACGGCCAGGGCCGCGTGCCCGCCGTGGAGGTCATGGTGGCCACCGAGACCGTGCGGGCCTGCATCGAGGACAAGGACAAGACCAAGATGCTGAAGGACGTCATCGCCTCGGGCACGGCCCAGTACGGCATGCAGACCTTCGACCAGAGCCTCTACTTCCTGCTGCGCCAGGGCCTCATCACCGAGGAGGAGGCCCTCCTCCGGGCCACCAACGTGGGCGAGTTCAAGCTCCGCCTCGAGGGCGTCATGGCCACCTCGGACATGGCGAAGAGCAACATGGAGCGCGGCATGGCCATTTCCCAGGGCGGCGGCCGGGAAAGCAGCATCCAGGCCCCTCCGCCCATCCAGCCCCCCGCCCCCGGCATGCCCATGCCCATGCCGCCGGCCCCAGACGTGAAAATCACCCTGGCACGTTGACCGCCCTTCCCCTATTCTGGCTCTCCCAACCCATGGACCGAGGTCGCCGATGATCAAGATCGACATCGCCAATTCGCTGATGAAGGTTCATCCCTGCTCCCGCGCCACCGCCCTCCAGGTGGTGGATCTGCTCACGGAGCGCCTGAAGGATGCCCTCCTCAACGGGCACCGCAT
>JAFJUR010000016.1 GCA_017859995.1 Holophagaceae bacterium
AGGCGGAGCATCAGCGCCAGGTTGCTCAGCGCCCCCAGGGCCACGAGGCCCAGCAGGGGCAGCACCGGCAGCTCGTCGGGCAGCAGCCGGGCCGACACGAGGATCGCCGCTGTCTGCGCCGCGGCGGTGATCCAGCGCAGCCGGAGCAGCCAGGTGAGCGGAATGCCGGAACTGGGATAGGTCATGGAACCGCCATTATCCATCGGAACGGACGGCGGAACCGGGCCCGCCGAACCGGAAGGAGGCCTTCAGCCAGGCGTTCCGCCCCGGTTCCCGGACGCGGAGGGACTGGACCGCGTAGCCGGGCACCAGGCTCGCGTTCCGGCTGATGTGCTCGGCGTAGGCGCGGTCGAACAGGTTGTCCACGCCGCAGGTGAGCAGCCATCCATCCGCCGGCCGCCAGCCCGCATGAAGGGAGAGGGTGCCGAATCCGGCGCTGGGGCCGAGGTCCTGGCCCACGATGTTGCCCTGGTTCACGGCGATCCGATCCTGCCTCGCCACGCCCCGCGCCAGGAGGCCCGCCGACCAGGCGTGGGCGTCCCAGGTCAGGTCCAGCCGGGCCTCGAGGGGGGGCATCTGGGCCAGCGCGCGTCCATCGGTATCGTTCTCCCCCCGTACGTAGACGAGGCTTCCATCCGCCCTCAGGGCACCCATCACCTTCGCCTGCACGGCCACCTCCCCGCCCCAGGTGGTGGCGTCAATGTTGCGCGACACGGTGGCCAGGCGGGAGCCGCTCATCGTGGGCTTGGTCACATTCGACTGGATCAGGATGAAGTCCGAGACCCTCCCGTAGAAGGTCGAGATGGAGGCGCGCACTGTCCCGGCCTGCTTCACCCAGCCCAGATCCACCTGGGAGGTCCGCTCGGGGCGGGTTCCGAAGGCGCTGAGCGATGCGAGGCTTTCCTTGGTGATGGCCTCCCAGTAGTCGGGGAACCGCTCCGCCCGGCCGAGGCCGGCATAGAGGGTTGACCCCGTCGCCACGTCCCGTTCGTACCGGAGGAACCCGCTGGTCAGGGTTTCGTCGCGCCGCTGACCTGCGGTGGGATTGACGGCGCTCATCATCATGGTGATGGCGACCCGAGCACGGGGGTCCTCGGCGTGCCACCGATCCAATCGCAGGCCGGACAGGACGCGATCCCTCCCGGAGAGCGCGTGGCTCGCCTCCGCGAAGATCCCGGCGTTCCGGAACCGGGCATCCGCCACCCGTGGCAGGTTCTCTTCGGGCATGGACCACTGCATCATGCTCATGCGGCCGGTGTGCTCGTTGGCCTGGGCATCGAGGCCGGCCGTGAGCAGGGTGCCCGGCCGCAAGCGCAATTCCAGCGCGAGGCGACCGCCGGTGGTGGTACGGTCCGGGTTCATGGCGGCGGGCTCGGGAGCCATCATGCTGGGGATGAAGGTCCGCAGGCTGTAGGTGTCCATGATGTGGTCCACATGGTTCCGGTAGACCTGGAATTCGACCCGCTCCACCAGGGTCGACAGCCGCCGGAATTCGCCCTTGAAGCCCAGGTTCTCCCGCAGGAACTTCGAACCGTCCACGCTGCGATCCGCGTAGGCGGCCTCGCCATCGCTGCGGGCGCCCGTGAGCTCCAGGCGGGTGTCGTCATCGGGCGTCCAGCCGAGGGCAGCCTGGGCGCTCCACCGGGTGTACCGCGAATGGACCGACACGCCCTGCCCATCATCGTAGTCGTCGGCGTGGGAGCGGGTGCCGATGCCGCGGACATAGAACAAGGGCGTTCCCGCCCGCACGTCCGCCACCTCGTCATGGCGCCCGAAGCTGCCGCCCATGAGGCTGGCGAAACCCTCCACACCGGCCCTTTGGAACCGGGCGTTCGTGCGCTCGAACCGCACGGTGCCCGCGGAGGTCCCGGGGCCGTACAGCACGGTCTGCGGGCCCTTCACCACGGTGATGCGGTCGTAGGATTCCGGGAAAATGTAGGCGGTGGGCGGATCCATCCGCGCGCCGCAGCCGCCCAGGATCTGCTCTCCGTCCAGGAGCAGGGACAGGCGCGACCCCGCCATGCCGCGAAGCACCGGGTCGCCGTCCGTGCCGCCCTTGCGGATCACCGTGAAGCCCGGGAGGGTCTTCAAGTACTCCGCGCCGTCATGGGCCGGCAGCGGCTGGCGGGGCACCTTGGGATCCAGGACCGTGACCAGCGGTTCCGTGGGCAGGGGAGCGGTCACCTCCACCACCGCCGAGCCTTCGGCCTTCGGCGTGGCGCGGGCCTTCTCGGCGGGGGAATCCGGTTCGGCCGCCAGCGCCGGCAGGGCGCAGACCAGGGAGAGGCGGATGAAGGCGCTCAGGGCCATGGGGATCCTCGTCAGACCCCGATCCAGGCCAGACCGCCACCATGCGGCACCAAGGTTCGAGGTGATCTCCCGACCTTAGCGAGCCGAGGGACATCCGGCCTGCGTCAAAATGTCCCAGGCCCTAGTGCCCGGGTTCCTCGGCGGCGCCGCGGAGAGCCGCTGTTTCCTGGTGCGCCTGCCAGGCCCGGATGAAGGCCCGGATGCCCAGATCCACATCCAGGCCCAGGGCCAAGTCGCCCATCAGGCTGTCGAGCCGCTCGACCAGGCGGCGGTGCGCCATCCGGCGTTTGACCCCGTCCTGGGCGCGCCCACGGGCGAGACGCGCCTCCTCCTCCCGGAGGTGCTTCACGAGGAAAACGGCGAATGTGGACAAGAACTGTCCATTCGCGGTCGGGTCCTCCGGAGCGGCCTTCCCCCAGACCCGGATGGCGTGCCGCAGCTGGCCCACGTCGGGGGCTTCGGTCCCGTACGGGACCTGGGGAGTATCCGTTCGAATCTCCATGGTTCCCTCCGGAGCGGTTCCAGACGAAGCCGGGGGAGGCTTCTGGCTGCCTCCCCCGGCCCGGCCGTGGGTCGTGCCTTCGGCTGTCTCAGCGCCCTATCTCAATGCGGGCCGCATAGGCCTGTCCCGCCGCATTGGTACGGCTGGACAGGGCCCGGACCTCGACCCGGTCGCCCGGTTTGAGGTCCGCGAAGGGAACCGGGGCGTCGTGGCTGAGGATGAGCGTCTCTGCATCGGTCCAGAACACCGCCGTGCCCACGGTCACCGTCAAGTCCGTCCCGCTGAGCGCGGTGATGCTTCCTTCCGCCTCCTCATCGGAAGCCCCGTTGCCCATGTGCGGGAAGCGCACCTCCACCTTGGTCGCGATCAGAAGGGTCGGGTCCGTGGCGCTCAGCTTCCCTTCGGCTTCCACGGTGGCGCCCTCGGCGAGGGTCCCCTCCACGGCCGCGCCGCTGTAGTCCACCTTGAAAGCGGGGAGGGTGAAGGTCTTCGCGGTGGCATCCAGGTTGGCCAGGGCGCCGGAGGCCTCGACCTCGCCTTCATCACCATGTTCCAGGGCATCCTCCACCCGGACCCGTGAGGCGGCGAGGGTGCTCCCGGACAGGACGCCCTCGACTTCCACCACGGCTCCTTCGGCCAAGGTTCCCACCACGGTGGCCGAACCGTAGCTCACCAGGTAGGAACCCAGCAGGAAGGTCTTCCCCACCGGATCGAGGGTGCTCAGGGGACCCCGCAGCTCCACCTCGCCGCTGGCCTCCGGCGCCTCCCGCTCGATGCGCGTGGCGAGCACGCCGCCGCCCGCCTGCGGACTCCCGAACACGGACACCAGGTCCCCCACGGCGAAATCCGCGAGGCTCAGGGTCGTGAAGTGGTGATCGACCCCGTCCTGTTCCAGTCGGGTCAGCGCGTTCACGGTCACGACCGTGTCGAGCACCCGCAGGGTGGCGCCGGCCACATCCAGCGCGGTGATGGGTCCCTTCAGTTCCGTGATCATGTCCACCGACTGGAGGGAGACGCCTGGCCCCGACCGCGTGCCCTTGGCACGCATGACCACACCCGGCTGCAGCATGGCCGTCGTGGCGGGCCGGCCGTTCAGGGTCACGGCCGCGCCGGTGGTCTGGAGCGGCTGCTGGTTGAACTGGAGGGCTCCGGCCGTTCCCGACAGGGGCCCGGCCAGGGTCACGGTCTGGGCGGATGAGGTCGTCTTCGCGGGAGCTGCGCCACTGCCTCCGCCACAGGCGGAGAGGGCGAGCAGACCGGAAGCGGCGAGGCACAAGACGGCCATGGAGGCGAGGCGCTCGCCGGTGCGGGTCAGCCAGCGGGAGGATGGACGGTGCATGGGTTCTCCTTGGACAAAGTCCCCGTGGATTCGAACGGGGATTCAGGTCAGTCGAACGTTCGCGGCCACGGTCTGCGCCGTGTTCACCGCAAGGAAGCCGCCGGGGGTCGCCTCGGTGACCTGGAAGTGCACGAGGGGTGAGGTGGCGGGCCCCACCAGGTTGCCGCCGCCCAGGTCGTACTGGCTGCCATGGCAGGGGCACGCGATCTGGCCGCCCACGGGGGCGCCCACGGTGCAGCCCATGTGGGTGCAGATGGCCGTCATGGCGTAGATGCCCGTGGCGTCGTGGATGAGGAAGAAATTCCCCAGGTTGCGGTAGTCCCGGGTGGTGCCGTTCGGGGTGGCCAGGAAGTCGGCCTTGGTGTCCGTGGTGGTGAGTGGGCCGGCGGGCGGCGGCGGTGCAGGCGCCGGAGCGGGCGCGCCGCCACCTCCGCCGCCGCAGGCCACGACGAGCCCTGTGGCCAAGGCACCCAGGCAGAAGGCCCGACGGCCCATGCCCTCGGCCTCCGGGACCGGGCTCGCGGTTTCGCGCTCTGACATGGAACCTCCTCATGTTGGTATGCGATGCCGGGGCCGCAGTGCGGCCGAGGCTGGCGATCCGGAGCCGGACCACCTGACAGGGACATCCCGCCTTGGGCGGGGTTTGGGGATGGCTCACCATCCTTCCTCCCGGCCCCCGGGACCAGATCCGGTTCAGGAATTCCCACCCATCCGGCTCCGTCCAAGAGCCGGGGCCGGTATCACGCCATCAGACCTGGCGTGGCTTCACACCCGGGAGACGCCGCCCCCGCCAGAGGCCAGCATCCGCAGGATCTCAACCACTTCCGCTGCGGACTGGGGCCGGTCCTCGGGGCGCTTGCCCAGCAGCCGCCCCACCACCAGCCCCAGATCCCAGGGCAGGTCCGGGTTCAGCTCGTTCAGGGAGGGCACCGGCGCCTCCAGGTGGAGGAGCAGCAGGTCGTTGATGCGCGGGCTGTCGAAGGGGGGCATGCCCGAGCAGAGCTCGAAGAGCATGACGCCCAGGGCGTAGAGGTCGGTGCGGGCATCCACCCGCTCGCCGCGGATCTGCTCGGGCGACATGTACCGCGGCGAGCCCATGATGCTCCCCGCCTCGCCCGCGATGGCCCCGGCGACCGGCGCGGCCAGTCCGAAATCCATGATCTTGGCGTCGCCGCGCACGTCGAAGAGCACATTCGCGGGCTTGATGTCACGGTGGACCACGCCCACGGCGTGGGCGGCCTCCAGCCCCTCGGCCACCTGCCGCGCGATGCGCAGCACCAGCGGCAGGGGGAGCCTTCCGCGGCTGTCGAGGAGATCCCGCAGGGTGATGCCCTTCAGGTACTCCATCGTCACGAAGGGGATGCCGTCGCACTCGCCGAAATCGTGGGTGCGGAGGACGTAGCGGTGGGTGATCTTCCGGGCCAGCCGGATCTCCTGCTTGAGCAGGTCGAGGAAGGCCGGGTTCGAGGCCAGACCGGCCCGCACCACCTTCAGCGCCACATCCTCGTCGAGCTGCAGATCGTGGACTTTCAGCACCACGCCCATGCCGCCCCGGCCCAGCAGGCTTTCCACCCGGTACCGCCCCGCGAAGACACTGCCCTCCCGCAGCTCGGGGGCGAGCCTCCCGTCATCATCCCGCTGGGTCGTCGTGGCGGTGGGCAGCCACCGGGTGGCGTCGCCCAGGACCGGGGCCACGGCGTGGCCCTCCGGACGCGGGAACGGCGCCGGTTCCAGGCCGCCCGGCCCCTTCCGCGCGGACTCGAGCAGGGCCACGAGCTCGTCCTTCACGCGCAGCTCGGCCAGCATGGTGTTGAAGGTGCGCGTGAGCACCCCCACCTCGTCCTCCGTGGGCGCGATGGCGAGGGTCTCCGGCGTGCCGCCCTCCGCCAGGGATTCCGCCGCCGCCGCCAGGGCCTTGAGGGGCGCCGTGACCTTGCGGGCGGAACGCAGGCTCAGGGCCAGGGCGATGAACAGGCCCACGACGCCCACGGCGAGGATGGCCCGCTGGAGGTTGCGGAAGGGCGCCAGCAAAGGATCCATGGGCATCAGCAGGATATCGGCCATCTCGAGATCCAGGGCGTTCACGCCCCGCAGGGGAGAGATCATGCCCAGGTAGTTCCGCCCATCCAGCTTGAAGGAGAGGACGGCGGAGCGCTGGCCGTCGAGCACGGAGGCGCGGACCGTGAGGAACGCGGTGTCCCGCGCCAGGAGGCGGTTCAAGCCCTCCGCATCGGGGTGGGTGGCCCCCAGGCCGCGGAACTGGCTGAGCAGCGCCAGGTGCGCCGACGGGTCGCCCCGCTGGGGCCCGGCGATGGCCAGGCGGCGCAGGTTCACCGCGGCGCGGTCATCCACCCGCACGCCCACCACCATGGCGCCGAGCGCGCGTCCGCCAGGCGAACGGAGGGGCCGGGCCACCGCATGGTAGACCCCGGGCTGGTCGCCCCAGTCCACGCGGAGGAAGCCCCGGTAGAAGGGGCCCGGGTGGCCCGCCTGGCGCGCCTCCTCGGGGGACAGCGCCATCTGCACGATGCCGACATCGGACACCGAGGCGCGCGCGCCCTTTGCGTTGCAGGCGAGCACCGTGGCGTCCGGTCTCGCCACCAGCGCGATCTCCGCGCCGAGCCTCGGAAGGTTCTCCACCAGGGCATCATTCAGGCTGGTCGACGCACCCGACTCCAGCGCGTGCTCGATGAGGGCGAGGTTGGCCGAGTACTGGGTGAAGACCTCCAGGCCCGCGTCCAGGGACCGGCCCTGCTGCTCGAAGGCTTGCTCCAGCACGTAGCTTCCGGCCGACAGGCTCGCGCTGGCGGTGGCCTTGGCGCCCCGCTCGGCCTCGCTGTAGGCCACCCAGAGAATGATGGAGAGCAGCGCCAGAATGGCGGCGGCTTGACGCACGAAAAAGCTCCAGGCAAGCGTCTGGTACCAGCTCGTGGTTTGCGGCATGGGCCATTCCTTGGTCGGTATACTTGCCATCAATCTACCCTGGATGTTCCGAATGGTTCGAGCTCTCGCACATGGCCTGTCCGCCTCGGCGCTGATCTGGGCCTGCACGGGGGTCCTGACCTGGTCCGCGGCGGCGCCGCTGTCGGCCGGCTCTGTGCAGGGCCCGGTGCAGATCCGGGAGAAGGACGGGCGATTCCGCAGCTCGCTGCGGGACTGCATCGCCCTGCTCGAACCGCTGGAGGCCCCGGCCGCGCCGCCCGCGCCCATGAAGCCCCTGGCCATCCGGACCGTGGGCAAGCAGTTCATCCCCCGGGTCTCCTTCGCCACGCCCGGTACCGAGGTGACCTTCCCCAACCTTGACCACATCCTCCACAACGTGTTCAGCGTGACCCAGGGCAACCGCTTCGACACCGGCCAGTACCGCCCCGGCGACGCGCCCCGGGTGCGGGTGACGAATCCAGGCCTGGTCAAGCTCTACTGCAACGTCCACCACCAGATGAACGCCTTCCTCTGGGTGGTCACCACGCCCTTCGCGCAAGTGCTCGACGGGAAGAAGGGCATCCAGTTCGACCAGGTGCCACCGGGCACCTACCGGCTGCGGTTATGGCACCCTGAATCCGGCGAGAAGACCTGGATCGTGAAGGTGGGCAGCGGCATCACGCAGGGCGCCTGGGACCTCGATGTCTCCCTCCCCGCCCTGGAGCCCCACAAGAACAAGTTCGGCCGCGACTACGCGCCTCCTCAGGACGACCGGAACTACTGAGCGGGGAACTCAGAAGCGCTTCGTCAGCACCAGCAGCGTGCGCGTCACGCGGTAGGCCTCGCCTCCGGAGGTCTGCCGCATGTGGGCGAGGGCTGCCACCCATTGGCCCGGGAGGGGCACGGAGAGATCCAGGCGTGGCCCTCTCGCGTTCCGGTAGAACCACCATTCATCGCCGTTGACCGGATAGAGCGTCCCCGTCGAGGAAAGCCGCTGCCAGGTGAAGGAGAGCTGGGGCCAGTAGAGCCGCTCGCGTCCACCCGCGATGGCCTGGACCTCCTCGCTGGTCTCGCCGGTCTCCGGGTTCCGGGACCTGAACCACCGGGCCTCCAGCGGAAGCCGGCTGTGCCATGTCGCGGACAGCCCGCCCGCATCCACCGTCATCTCCTGCCGTGCGAGCGGGTCATGCCCGGGCAGGCGGCGCAGGCGTTCCGTGCCGGGATCCCAGGCCAGGCGCCACCGGCCGGCATGGGCGCCCCAGGACCAGGGGCCCGTGTCCACCTTGAGCACCGCCTGGGCCGCCGCCAGGTCACCCCGTCCGCCGAGCACGTTCCGGACCCGCCCAACCACAGCGCGGAGGCCAGCCTCCTGCACCAACCCCTCGGCGCTGCGGAGGCCCACCCTCCCACCGGCCCCGAGCAGGCGCAGGTTCCGGTCCCACAGGGCCTGGGAGGTCACCAGGCCGTTCTCCTGGAAGCCGAGGGTCAGCGTGCCGAAGGATCGCGCCGCCACCCATCCATAGCTGCCGTGGAACACATCCACCTGGGTTCCGTTGGAAGGCTGCTGATCCCAGCGCGGCGCGTTGAACCGGTTGCCGTCGGAACCCATGGCGGCGCGCAGCCCGGCGGCGAGCCGCAGGTCGTCCCGCTCCCAGGTCCAGCGCAGGCGGAGCTGCCCCTGGACGCGCCGGAAGGATTCGGCGGACGCGCCCGGATCCTCCAGGCGATCTCCCCGGAAGACGACTTCCCAGGATGGCTGCCACCAGGGCCGCGGCTCGGATTCGAAGGGCGCCGCCTCCTGCCCGAAGGCCGCCAACCGCCCCAAGGTGAGGGCGGCGACCAGCAGGGACATCCGGCGGGAATTCGACATCGCGTGGGAGAGGAGGAGCTTGACTGGATGGTAGCCCTTCGGTGCCGCTGGAGGAACCGGACCCAACCGGATGCCCCGCGAATCCGGAACCGGATCTGGTGCCCTGGCGCGTAGGCCCGAAGCTGGGCAGACCGACATCTGTTGTCCACCACCCGACCAGGCCCTATGACCAGGCCGATCCCAGCGCCCGCTTCTGCGGGCAGGAGGCTTCCATGCAGCACCGCGCCCTCAAGCCCATCCCCTTCTGGCCGGACGTTCACCGGTCCCGCCCCACCCTTCGCGCGGCCACGGGTCTGGGCGCCACCCTCCTGCTCCTCTCGCTGGCGGCCTGCGGCGGAGGCGGTGGCGGTGCCTCCACCACGCCGGCCACGCCCGTCACGCCGCCTTCCTATCAAGTGACCATCCTTGTCTCCGATCAGGCCACGGCCGGTGCCACCACGGATGCCAACCTGGTGAACCCGTGGGGCATCGCCTACGGCCCCACCACCTCGTTCTGGCTGGCCAACCAGGGTACGGCCACCACCACGGTGTACGACGGCCTTGGGCACATGCCCACGACTCCGATCGTGGTGGCCAACCCGGCGCTGCCCGGGCACACCATGGGGGGCCCCACCGGGGTGACCTACAACGGCACGGCCGGGTTCCAGGGCGATCAGTTCCTGCTCGCCTCCCTGGACGGCTGCATCTGCGGCTGGAGCGCCGGCGCCACCACCACGCGGCGGGTGGACAACTCCGGAGCCCAGGCGGTCTACACGGGCCTGGCCACAGGCACCAGCGGGGCGACCACCTACCTCTTCGCGGCGAACTTCAACGCGGGCACCGTCGAGGTCTTCGACGCCACCTACGCCCCCGTCAACCTCGGCGCGTCGGCCCTGGTCGATCCCACCCTGCCCGCCGGGTATTCCCCCTTCAACGTCCAGGTGATCGGAGCGAAGCTCTACGTGACCTATGCCAAGCACGACGCCCCCGCCCTGCGGGAGACCACCGGCGCCGGCCTCGGCTACGTCAGCGTCTTCAACCTCGATGGGACCTTCGACCGCCGGGTCGCTTCCGGCGGCAAGCTGAACGCGCCCTGGGGCGTGGCGCTCGCCCCGGCGAACTTCGGCCCCTACAGCGGCGCGCTGCTGGTGGGGAACTTCGGCGACGGCACCATCACCGCCTTCGACGCCACCACCGGCGCCCAGCTGGGTCAGCTCACGGGCACGGCTGGCACGCCGCTGGTCATCAGCGGCCTGTGGGGCATCACCTTCGGCAATGACACCACTGCCGGGAAGTCGAACCAGCTCTACGTCGCCGCCGGACCCCAGGCCGAGACCCACGGCATCTTCGCCACCATCAGCTACGGCGCTCCCGGCGGCACGGGCGGCGGAACCGGCGGCGGCAACGGCTACTGAGCCTGCGGCCATCTTGACGTCGCCATTCCCGAACGGGATTCTGATCCCAACACTTCGGAGCAACCTTTTGGGCAACTGGGATCTCGCCATCGCGCTGGACCGGGCCAATCCGGAGCCCCTCTACCTCCAGCTCGTGAAAGCCCTCGAGGAGGGCATCCGCACCGGGCGTTTCAAGCCCGGGGATGCCCTCCCCGGGACCCGCGCGCTGGCGGAGCTCCTGGGCGTCAACCGGAACACCACCCTGGCGGCGTACAAGGAGCTGGAAGCGGAAGGCTGGATCGAGGTCGCGCCCGACCGGGGCACCTTCGTGGCCCGAAAGCTGCCCTTCGTGATGGAAGTCCCCGCGGGCATCTCGGCTCAGGACTCTGCCTCCTGGAAGCGTCCCACCCCCCGCACGGAGCCCTTCTTCCAGCCCGGCGCCCCGGCCCTGGAATCCTTTCAGCTGATCCCGGATACACCCGATCTCCGCCTCGCACCCACCGACGCCATCCATCGGGCCTATGGACGGGTGCTGAAGCTGCACCCCGAGCGGCTGCTGCAGCCCGGCTGGGATCCCCGCGGGTTGCTCGATCTCCGGAACTCGCTCTGCAAGATGCTGCGCGACATGCGGGCCCTTTCCGTCGAGGCCGGCAACCTGCTGCTCACCCGCGGACCCATGAGCACCCTCAACCTCGTCTCGCGGGTGCTGTTCCAGCCTGGCGACGCGGTGGCGGTGGAGAATCCCGGCTGGTTCCGCGTGGCCGAGGCGTTCCGCGCCTCGGGAGCCCGGCTCTTCCCCGTGCCCGTGGATGACCGCGGCCTCAATGTGGAGGCGCTGGAAGCCCTGCTCATCCAGGAGCCGATCCGCCTGCTCTACGTCACCGCCAGTCCCCAGCTCCCCACCCAGGTGACGCTGGATCCGGCGCGGCGCAAGCGCCTGCTGGAGCTGTCGCGGGTCCACGGCTTCCGCATCCTCGAGGGCGACGCCAGCCTGGGCTTCCACCGCGAGAAGAATCCGGGCCTGCCCCTGGCCAGCGAGGACGTGCACGGCCGGGTGCTCTACTTCAGCAGCCTTGAGCAGATCCTCGCGCCGGGACTGCAGGTGGGCTTCCTCGCGGGCGAGGCGAGCCTCATCAAGGCCCTCGCCCAGCAGCGCCAATTGGTGGATTGGCCCGGCAACCTCGTGCAGGAGGCCACCATCGAAGAGACCCTGCGCGACGGCGAGATCGTGCGGCACCTTCGGCGCATCCGGAAAGTCACCGACGAACGGCGGGAGACCATGGTGGATCGCCTCCTGCTGCACCTGCATCCCGCCATCTCCGTGAAGAATCCCCGGGAGGGCCTGTCCCTCTGGCTCCGCGTGGCTGAGGACGTGCCGCTGGAGGCCTGGATCGAACGATGCCTCGCCCATGGCGTGGTCTTCTACCCGGGCGCGCTCTACGACCTCAACCGCCAGGACCTGCCCTACATCTGCCTCGGCTTTGCAGCCCACGACCTCGACGAGCAGAACGAGGCCTGCGCCCGCATGGCGCTCGCCCTGAAGGAGGCGCGGGCTCGGCGGAGCTGACACCGCGGCCGGACTGGTCCCCTTCTCGGAACCGGATCTGGTGGCGGGACCCCAGGGCTTGATCATGGCGGAACGGGTTCCGCGCCCATGGGATCCCGCATCCGGCCACAAGGAGAGGACATGCCATCCACCCTGCAACACTCCGCCCTCACCCCCTCAAGGTCCGCCGCCGCGCGCCTCCTGAACCTCCTTTCCCGGCCGATCCTTGGCGCCCTGCTGCTGGGCCTCCTCGCGGCCACCCCCGGCCAGGCCCAGGCCCCCGCCGCGAGGGCCAAGACCCTCCAGGAGCTCAAGGCCTTCTACCAGCAGAACTGCACCCGCTGTCACGGCCTGGACGGCTCCGCCAAGACTCCGGATGGAAAGAAACTGGGCGGCCTCGACTTCACCCGCGCGGCGCAGGACTTCCGCAACCTGAGCGGACCCGCCTCCGAACGCGAGATCCGCACCATGATCCGCACCATCCAGAAGGGCATCTTCTTCGGCATCACCATGCCGGCCTGGAAGGACCAGCTCAGTCCGGAGGACTCGACCCTCATGGTGCGGGACATCCTGCTGAAGGCCGAGGCGGGCAAGGCCATTCAGCCCTAGGGTTGGCCGGGGCCGCGCCTTGGGCCCAGGCCGACCCACCCTGGGTGGATGGCCGGCAAGGCCCATTGAATCAACCCATTCGGCGACTTTCGGGCGCCCAAGGCTGGGTCATGGCTCAGCCTTGGGTCGCCCTGCATGTTTTTTCCATATTGCAGTTTGGCAAGAGCTTGCTCCTTTCACATGGCCTTGGTCTGCGACTTGCCATGGAGAGAGGGGAGGAACCGCCTCCCCCTCTCATGGAAAGGATCCGACATGGCCAAGGCCCCCTCGAATCGACACCTCGCCCTCAGCGTCAGCGCCCCGCTGCTCGACGCGCAGGGAACTGAAACAAGGCCCGCCACCATGGCCTACGCCTTCTCCCAGGGCGGGCGCTGCGTGGGCTTCGCCGCCGTGGATGCCAAGGGCCAGGCCACCTTCGATGTGGCGCTGGGCGAGGGCCCCACGGGCCTGCGCGTGCTGGTGGGACCCGCCACGGAAGACAAGCAGCCCAACCTGGAGGACCTGCTGCGCCGGGGCGCCCAGGAACGCCATCTGCGCGTGGGCGTGGAGGATGCCCGACTGAAGGTGGAGTTGCCCCTGGGGCCCGATCTCTGGCGGCCCTGGCTCCTGGGCCGCTGTCTGGTGAAGGGCACGCTCCAGAAGCGCGTCACCCTCGATGGCATCACCGTGGACATGCCGGTGTGCCAGGCCACGGTGGAGATCTATGAGGTGGATCCCATCTGGATCCTCATCCCGAAACTGCCCAGAGACATCATCGACCGCATCCGGGACGTGCTGGTGAATCCCATTCCCATCCCCGACCCCCCCGTTGACTTCCCGCCCAGTTTCCCGCCGGTTCCCGGCCCCTTCCCGCCCGGACCTGGTCCTGATCCCGCGCCCTTCGCCCTGCGGTCGCTGAACAGGCAGGCCTTGAGCACACCCGCCATGGACACGCACCGCGTGGATGCGGTTGCCATCTCGGCACTACATGAAGCCTCGGGCTCATCGGCCCTGCGATTCGCGGCCCTCAGTGGCAGCGATCAGGCTTTCCGCCAGGCCCTGGTGGATCACGCGCAGCTCATCCGCCCCATCCTCTGCTGGCTGCACCCCACCTTCGTGACCATGACCCGCGTCGGCACGGCCACCACCGACGACTGCGGCCATTTCCGCACCACCATCTGGAAGGGCTTCTTCAACCCCGATCAGCCCGACCTCTACTTCAAAGCCACCCAGCGGCTCTTCGGATTCTTCGACATCACCATCTACGCCCCGACGCCCATCGCCTGCCACACCTGGTGGGACTACGTGTGCGGCACCGAGGTGAGCCTCTACACCACCCACCCGCTGGCCATCACCTGCGCGCCCTGCCCGCCCATCATCGCCGGGGACAACTGGGTGCTCTTCATGGCCATCGGCAATTTCCCCTTGAGCAAAATCCACGGCACGGGCCAGGCCCTGGGCGCGTCCACCCCGGCGAACCTGGGCCTTACCGACGGCGGCGCGCCCTGGGGCGGCCTGCTGCGGCCTCGCCTGGAATTCGACAATTCCCTGCGCGACAGCCTGGGTGTGAAGTACTACCGGCTCTCCTGGAAGCGCGACGCTGAACCCGACACGGCCTACAAGCACCTGAACGGCGCCGTCAGTCGCCACTACGCCCACATGATCGGCACGGACCTGGTGCTGGACGCCTATCCCTTGGGCCCTGTCACCAAGGGCGCCGAGGGCAATCTGTTCGAGATCCCGCCCACCATTCCGCCCTTCGGCCAGTGGAGCATCCCCGACGCGGTGGAGGACACCACCAGCGGCAAGTTCAACACCGTGGCCGCGGACGGCACGCCCATCCTGGATGGCAAGGTGCAGATCCGGGTGGAGCTCTTTGATGCCGCCGGCGCGGCGGTCAACATCGGCGCCAAGGGCATCCGCTACTTCGTCCCCACGTCCACGGATCTGAGCGGCACCGTCCACACCGTGGACGCGGCCACGCTGGGACTGGTGGCGGGCAACACCATGGTCATCACGCTGCACGTGAACAACCACAGCTGCTCAGCCTCCATCGCTCCACCCTCCATTGGGGGCACGGTGGCCGATCCTTGCTGCGGCGTGCTCAAATACGGGCCTTCCGATTCTGTGTTGCTGGCCTGGCAGGCCAGCCACCCCGAGGGTTTTGCCACCTACAGCTTCGGGGTGGTGCGGGGCGTGAGCGGTGTCTACAGCAGCGGCGGGGCCGTGGGCGGTGGTGCCTTCAGCGTCACCCGCACCGTGGACCACCTGCTCAACGACAACCTCCCCGGGGGCTGTGTTGTCGGCGGCTGCCCAGTGGCCGGCTTCAGCGAGAACCTCTACGTGGCCGCCACCGCCACCGACGGCTGGTCGCGGCAGTCTCAGTACGACGCCGGCGCCGTACGGGCCTTCGTCCTGGCCCCGAAGTAGCCCTGCCCGCCGGCCTTCCCGCCCCAGGGAAGGCCGGCGCCCTACATGAGGGAGGCCACGCGCTCGGCCAGCGCGCCGATGGTGCGGCTGGGGTTCACGCCCAGGGCCCGCGGGATGATCGCGCCGTCGGCCACGTAGAGCCCCTCGTACCCGAAGACCTTTCCCGCGTGATCCACCACCCCGTCCGTGGGGCCGCGCCCCATGTTGCAACCGCCGAGGGGATGGGGCGTCACCAGCTGGTGCGCCACGTTCCAGTTCAGCGGAGCGTGGAAGGTGCCGCCGGTGGCCTCGGTGAGTCGCTTGTGCATGGCGACGATGGCGTCCACGACCGCCTTGCCGCTCTCGACATCCCAGTCCAGGCGCAGCCGCTTCTCCCCGAAGAGCCAGAACCGCCGGCGCAGGTCCATCACGCCCTCGGCGCGGTCCATGCCCTGCGCAAACCAGGGCATGACATGGGGGAACGGCTCGGGATGCGCGCGCAGCAGCTTCTGGAGGACTTCCACCATGAGCTTGAGCCGCAGGTTGCGGATGCGCCCGCCGGCGAGCTTCCGCGCCTGGTCCGCCAGCAGGTTGGGGAATCCGCCGTCCTCGATCCAGAAGCGCTCTCCCTGGCTGCCATCGAGGAAGGTGATGGCGCTCGAGATCGTGGGCCCCTTGCTGGGATGCAGCGCCGGCCGTCCGGGGTAGAAAGCTGGGGTGAGGAAGTCGCCGTTGCTGCACCAGCCCTCGCCCAGCCGGGGGCTCAGGCGGCCGAGGGTACCGTGTTGATCCCGGCAGCGGAGCAACAGCTCGGTGGAGCCCAGCGAGCCCGCGGCGATCACCACCCGCGTGGCCGTCACCCGGCCCGGCACCAGGCGCCCGTCCTGAATGCGGTCGACGTGCACGGTGTAGCCGCCGCCCGCCAGCGGCTCCAGGCAACGAACCAGGTGGAGGGGCCGCACCTCCATGCCATGCCGGATGCCCATGGGGATGTAGTTGCGGTCCAGCGTGTTCTTCGCATCGGCGTCACAGCCGATGTCGCAGTTCCCGAGGTGCACGCAGGTGCCCTGCTCCACACCCTGGGCGTTGACGAAGCGGCTGGAGGCCTCCACCCGCTCGGTGGAGCCATCGGCTTTGTAGCGCCAGTCCGGATCGAAGGAAACCGCCAATTCCAAAGGGCGGAAACGCTCCGCCATCCCGATGGCCTCGGCGGAGCGTTGCATGAAGGCCATGCGCTCGGTCCACTGTCCGGCGGGAATGGGCATGACGTTCATGAAGGCTGCCACCCGGTCGTAGTGGGGCTTCAGCTCATCGTAGGTGATCTCGGCGGGCCAGCCGCCGTCGAAGGCGGCGCGCGGCGCCTCGGTGCTGATGTTGGCGTAGATGAGCGATCCGCCTCCCACGGCGGCGCCCTGGACCACGCTCATGCGGGGGAAAGCCCGGAAGTCGATCCAGCCGTTCTCCCGCTCCGGCGCGGCCTGGTTCCAGACCCACGCGTCGCCGATGCCACGGGGATAGGGGCTGCGGCCCAGGGCCTCCGCATTCCTGGGTGAGTCCCACCAGCGGCCCCGTTCGAGCATCAGCACCCGGGCGCCCTTTTCCGCCAGGCGGCTGCCCACGATGGCTCCGCCGAACCCGCTGCCGATGACGATCACATCCCAGTCCATGGTCACCTCACATGCTTGGCGTACGTGTCCCAGAGCTCGCCCAGGAAGAACCGTCCGAACTTGGCCATGGTCTCCACCCGCTGGGCCAGCTCCGCGTTCGGCACCTCCACCGTGCCCAGCAGGCGGATGAGGTCGGTGGCCCCCAGGCTCAGCACCCCCGCGCCGATGACTTCGCCGGAGGCATCCCGGCCGCGGTGCAGCCTGGTGTAGAGGGTGGTGGTGTCCTTCCAGAGGTCGAAGCCCGCATCCTGCCGCACCACCTTGTGCCCCGCCAGATAGTGCGGCTGGCCCTCGTGCTCGAAGGCCAGCTCGTAGACCATGTGCTTGGTGCCGGGCGCGTCGGCCGGGGAGAAGAGGCGGAACACCCCGGAGTGGGCCGGGATGCCCGTCCCGAAGGGCGGGAAATCCACGGTGCCGCTGAGGCTTCCGAGGTGGCCGGGATCCGTCAGGAAGCGGTCGAGATCCTGGATGAAGACGGTGGCGTGCATGGCCAGTTCCGCTTCCCCCGAAGCGGCGCCGCGTTCGGGATCTGCGGCCCCCAGGGTGAAGGGGCCTGACATCGTTTCTCGGAAGGAGAGGCCGGGGGCGGCGTCGGTCATGGCGGTGATCTCCGGGGTGAGGGGCAGCCCCTCGGGCAGCAGGTGCTGGAGGTAGTACTCGGCCGCCTGGTGGCCGAGCGCGATGAGGCTCTCGGCGCGCACCCGGCCCAGGTAGAAGTCCGGGTCCAGCGGCAGCGCCTGTTCCGGCCGGACCACGTGCAGGCGCACCGGCTGGCGCTGGCCGTAGGGCGAATCTCCCCGGGCGATGCGCCCGTTCAGCTCGCGGATGCGGTCCAGTTCGAGGAAGAGCGCGCCGTTGGCGCTCATGTCGATCATGTGGACGTACTGGGGGAAGGCGCCGTCGCGGTACGTCGGCGTGTTGCCGATGCACCAGAGCAGCCAGAGCTCCTCCGCGCCCCGCGTCACCGCCTCCCACAGGTTCGTGTCCTTGATCCACACGGCGTCGGTGTAGGTCATGCCTCCGCGGCGCACGGCGGGCATGAAGGCCGGCAGCGACACGGCGGCGACCAGGAGATCCTCGTCCAAGTCCGTGTGGGGAACGGCTTCAAGCGTCTTCCGGGTGAAGTTGCACACGTTGAAGGTGGCGCTCAGCCCCTCGCAGGCCCGCACCCGATCCAGGTCGATGCCCAGGGCCGGGAACACGCCGCCGCGCACCCCGTCGGCGTCGCCGAGGGCCGGCCAATCGCCCTTGAAGTAGTCCGCCAGAGGCAGGAGGGAGATGAAGGCGCGGAGGTCCAGGTCTCGCCACCGGGCCGCCATGGCGCCGGGGGAGAGGCCGGAGAGCAGCATCGCCAGGTTCATCGTGCCGCCGGAGGCGCCGTCGAAATGGTGGAAGCGCAGGCCCGCCGCCTCCAGGGCCAGGAGCGCGCCGGCCTGCCAGGCCACGCGCATGCCGCCCCCCGCCAGGAGCAGGGCGCGGCGGGGGCCTCCATCCTGGCTGGCGGCAAGGACGCAGGTGCTCATCGCCGGCCCCTGGAGAGGCGGCGCAGGTGCACCAGGAACAGGATGCCCGTCAGCAGGTCAAAGGCCGCCACCAGGCTGGCCACGGGCCCGAAGACGCCCTTCGCCACGCCGAGCCCCACGGCCCCGGCGGCGCCCAGCTTCTGGAGGGCCGCCCAGCGGATGGGCAGGGCCTGGAGGGTCGCCGAGGCCCGCAGAGCCTGCAGGGCCAGGCCTCCGAACAGCACCATGAACATGCCGAGGATGGCGAAGAGGAACCGTGGCTCGGCGCCGCCGGGGCCGCCCACCAGGCGCAACACCAGGGCCGGCGCGAGCAGCTGGATGGCCCCGGAGAGGACCGTGAGCCCGGCGATGACCAGGAGCAGGCGCCGCAGCGAAACCTTCATGCGAGGTCCTCCACGATGCGCTGGGGCAGCCGGCCTTTGGCCAGGAAGTAGTAGACCATCACGGCCCAGGCCAGGGTCTCGGTCACCCAGCGGATGTTGTTCAGGCGGATCCAGCGCTCGAGGTGCTCGGTGAGCACCGCCTGGTCCGTGACGCGGGTGGCCAGGTACCGGTTGATGGGGATGATGTGCATCTGTCCCACGTAGGTGGAGATGCCCAGGAGCAGGAGCCCAGCCCAGGGCACCCAGCGCAGGCGGGTCTTCCGCTCGGACCAGGCCATGATGCAGAGGCACACCCCCGTGATCGGCACCCAGTAGGTGAAGAAGTGCGTTGCCGCCTGGGTCTGGGGGATGAACTGCTCGTAGTAGGTCGCCACGGTCAGGTGGTGCCAGGAGGGGAACCAGAAGTAGTGCAGGGCCCACAGCACGCCCACGTAGAGGGTGCTGCCCCACAGGATCACGGCATGGTTCAGGGCGAGGAGGCGGCCTTTCATGGGTTCACTCCTGAAGCCGGGCCGCGCCCGGCGGCGGTGGGCGGGGGCGGCCAGGTCTGGCCCAGGCCCAGGTTCACGACGCTTTCGAAGCCCTCGGGGCGGCTCAGGATCGGGCCTGGTTCCGAATAGAACCACCCTTCCACGTGGTCATCGAGGACCCCTTCGGCCTGGGGGATGAAGGCCACGAAGAGGGGATCCTTGCCGATGCCCAGAGCCCTGAGGGGCGCGAGACTCGGATGGTCGCCGATGAGCAGCTCGGCGCGGCCCTTCCCGCCCATGGCGAGTCCCGCCTTCGCCTTGAAGTAGAGCGTGGATTTCCAGATCATGCCCCGATAGGCGCAGTAGTTGGACGCACCCACGGAGAGCGGCAGCCAGGCCCGGCGCGGACGCTGGATGGTGATGCGCACGCCCAGCTGGTCATCCACGTCGTATTGGCTGCTCACCGTGTCCTCGGTGATGCGGTAATCCAGGCTGCCCTGGTGCTTGGGCATGCCCCAGATGCCCTTGCCGCCCTTCACGGAAATTTCGGTGCTCACCGGCAGCTCCACCACGAACTGGCCCGTGCCGTAGCACCAAGGCAGCAGGGCTGGAAGCAGGCGGGGCGCGGGTTTCCGGCCCCGGGTGCAGGCGATGGCCACGCTGAATTCGACGTACTTCCCGATGCTCGTGTTGCGGTAGTCCATCACCGAGACGATGAGGAGGCCCGTGTTCCACAGCCGCAGGGGATGGATCTCGTTCCCCGGCAGCAGGGCCCGGGCCTTCTCGAGGTCCACGGGGAAGGCCGCGAAGAGGGCCGGACTCTCCCGGCAGTAGACCGGCAGTTGGAAGGGGATGCCGTCCACGAGGGCGTGGCGGCCGGCGGCGCGGAGGATGCGGGAGGGGATGCCCATGGTCGGCCTCAGCCCGGCGCCTGCAGCGCCGAAAGGATCACGGGGAAGACATCCGCGCTGGCGGATTGGCCCATGAAGATGTCCAGGTGGCTGTAGCGCGAGAACACGTGGAGCCGGTGCCGGCCCGGCTGGCGGGCCTCGAAGTGGGCGTGGGCCCGCACCTGGCTCTGCGGGAGGAAGCACCGGTTCAGCGCCCCGGCGAGGAAGGTCCACCGCGCCTCGGTGCGCAGCGGGCCGCTGGCGAAATCCGGGGGCAGCTGCGGCAGCCCCTCCACGCTCACCAGGTGGCCAGCCCGTACGCAAGTGCGGATCTGATCGAAGAAGGTGAGGGGCACGCGGGCGAACTCATGGCGCAGCCAATCGAGCGTGGCGGCGTTGAGGTGCTCGTGGCGCCAGAGGGCCGGATGGCCGGATCCGTACGTGAAGCTCACCAGCTTGCTGACGGCGTTCTCGGCCTCGAAGTGGGTGCCCACCGCCACGGCGCGGATGAGCCTGGCCCGCCAGTCCGGCGCAAACTCCCCCCACTGGGGATCGAGGCCATCCAGGAGGCGATGGAGGAGCGGGAGGGTGAAGGCGAGCTTGAAGCGGGAGAAGGCCGGAATGACCGGACACAGCGAGACCGCGTTGGTGACGATGGTGTCCACCTGGGGCATCAGTCCCGCCAGGGCCGACATGGTGAAGCTGGTGGAGCCCTGGCAGTGGATCACGGCCTTGAGGCGGCTGCGCCCGGTCACCTCGACGATCTTCCGCACGGCCAGGGGATGGTCGTGGACGGCGGCCTGGTCCAGCGTCCAGTCGCAGGGCGGCAGGTCGATGCTCGCCCGCCAGTCCTCCAGCCACACATCGTAGCCTTCCGCCACCAACCGCTGCACCAGGTTCTCCCGCACCGGGGCCTGGAAGATGTTCGAGCGCACGCCGGCGCCGTGCACCAGCAGCACCGGGCCCCGCCGGGCGTCGTCTCCGGGCCCCACTCGCCAAAGGCGCAGGGCCCGGCCATCGCCGGCAGTGAACGGAACGGCCTGCTGGCGCAGCGCTGTCATGGACGCGCTCTCCCCGGCACGCGGATGGGGGGTTCGATCAGCTCCGGGCCGCTGAAGCGGGGATCGTCCGGCTCCAGGCGGGGCCGCGCGGGATCGGCGCCGCCGGCCCGCCACCGGCGCGGCACGCGGCGGAATCCGATGGGAAAGATCGTGAGCGCGCCGTCGCTGCCGATCCGCAGGCGCAGGAAGTGCTTCCAGTCCGGCAGGGCGAGGCCGCTGGAGGCCTCGTTCCAGTGGAAACGAAAGACGTTCAGGGACACCGCCAGGTAGAAACCGAAGAGCAGCGTGCCGAACACCGCGCCGCCCAGGAACACCAGAAGGCCGCCCAGCAGCAGCTGCTCCCAGCCCAAGAAGGGCCAGCCCCAGGCCGCCACGGTCAGTCGGGTGGCGCCCCAGCCCAGCAGGAAACACAGCAGCAAGTGGCCCATGCCGTGGAGGGTGCCCGCGATCCATTGGAACCGCGCCTTTTCGCGGGCCGCGAAGAGGATGAACGCGCCCAGCAGGCCTAGGACGAGCAGGGCCCCGCCGGGCCGGCGCAGGGTGCCCAGCAGGGCCGCGCCGAACGCGGCGCCGCCGTCCTGGAACCCGAAGCTTGAGAGGTCCACCTGGAGGGTCCAGGTCACCATGAGGTAGGCGAGGCCGATGAGGGCGCCGAGGGGCTTATGCCGCAGTGGAAAGGCGAGGTTCCCCCAGACCAGGCCGCGCGATTCGGCGGAGGGTGGCCACACATGCTTCAGCTGCGCGCCATCGGTAAGGGGTTCTGTCGACCAGGCGTGGCTGGCATGCAGGAAGGCCCCGCCCCCGCCGGCCACGATCTTCTGGCGCCCGTCAGCGTAGGCGTGGCGATGGTAGTGGTGCAGGTCGCCGGCGAGCATCACGGCGACTTGATTGCGGAAGACCTTCTGCTCCAGGAAATCCAGGTTCGTGCGGATGGGGCGTCCGCCCTCCGCGTCCGGGGGCCGCTCCCAGTCCGCCCGGTCCCAGTGGCCGGTGTCCCGCTCCTGCTGGTAGATCCAGTGCGGCTCCGGCAGGCAGAGGATGATGCGGTCGCCCGGGGGAATCTGGGCAGCCACCTGCCTGAAATAGGTGAGCTGCGCGGCGTCGAGGTCCGAGTCGAGCTGCACGTCCGCCCCCATGAGCCACCATCCCTGGGGCAGCTTCAGGGCGAAATAGCTCCGGGTCTGGCGGTTGCGCCAGGCGGCGAACCACTCCTTGTCGATGAAGAGGCGCGTGAAAGCCGCCAGGCTGTCGTACCAATCGTGGTTGCCGGGAATGGCGAAGACGTGCGGCGCGCGCGCTTCATCGGGGCCCGCCGCCATGGCCGTCTCGAAGGGACCCACCAGGCGCCGCTCGTACTGGGCCCGGCTGGGCACCGGGTAGACTTCGTCCCCACCCAGGATGAGCACATCTCCCCGGGGCAGGCTCAGGGCTTCGGTGCCCAGGGACAGCTGCGCCAGGGCCGCGTGGTAGGCCACGGTGTACGTGCTGTCCCAGCCATCGCCGGTATCTGCCACATAGTCGAAGACGAAGGTGTCCTCCGTGCTGAAATCACAGACCTCGCAGGGGCCCGAGGCGAGCGCCTCCATGGCCCGGTGGTCCGCATGACGTCCCAGGAGGGTGGAGACGACCACCTGCAGGGCCGTGGCAGCGAGCTGGCGGGGGCTGTACCAGTCGGTCATGGACTGGGGTTCCACAGGCAGCAAGGTCTGCGGCGACTGCCCGGACCAGTCGGGCGGCGCCGGCCGGGGCGCGCCGGAGGCGGAGGGTGGTGTCACCAGGTCCTCACGGCTTGGAGGCGGCGGACAGCAGCTCGGTCTTCCGCGCCGACCCCGCGCTGGAGCCGAAGTAGTAGGTCACCACGCCGATCCACGCCGAGCCCAGGCTGCCGAGCATGATGTTGAGGATGTCGCGCGATCCAGTCGGCGGCTCGTGGCGCAGCAGGAAGTAGAGCAGGCCGAAGAAGCCCAGGGTGATGGCGAGGCCGAGGGCCTTGGGCGTCCAGTCCTGGGTCTTGATCTCGCGCTCCCGGGCATTGGCGCGGTCACCGGCGGCGATGGCCTCCAGGGCTTCCAGGTTCTCGAAGCCGAGCTTCTGCATCTGGAGCGCGAACTCCTGGTCGGCCTGCTTGAGCAGCAGCAGCTGATCGGGGCTCGCCCCCTGCACGGCGGCGGCCAGCGCCGTCTCATCCTTGGCCGCCGCGTCCCCCAGGCCCAGGGCCTTGGTGAGGGCCACGCCCGCGATGCCCCCCAGGGGGCCGCCCAGGGCGGTGCCGATGGTCGGGGCGATGCTCTTCACGAGCCCTTTCCAGTCAAAGGACATGGGATACCTCCGGCACGCGCGCGGCGCGGATGAGCCAGCCCTTCAGGAACACGGACTGGGAGGGATTGCGGTCGACGATCGCCTGGTAGTACTCGCGCTGGGTCTGGCACAGCGCGCGCATCAGGGCTGTGGGGCTCTGAGCGTTGGCCGCCCCCAGGGTCGTGGGGCCCAGCTGGCCGTCCACGTCGATGGGCTTCGGCAGCAGCTTGTTCAGGGCCCGCTGCAGCAGCTTCACCGAGGTGGCCGTGCCGCAGTTCACGCCGATGTCGAAGAGCTTGATGGCCAGGGGTGCGTCCGCCAGCCCGTCCCAGCGCCAGTAGTTCGTGCGGTAGATGGTCTCCGCCAGTTCGGGCGTGAGGTCCCGCACATCCGCGGGGAAGTTCAGTTCCGGATGCGCCCCGTTCCAGCGATCCAGTTCCCGCTGGATGATACCGAAGTTGGTGGCGCCGCCTGGATCGGCGGGATGGTTGGTGTAGCCGCCCTCGTTGCCGAGGGTGAAGGCCAGGGCTTCCTCAAGCACGTGGCTCACGGGTGCCTCCTAGGGTTTCGGGGGAGACCAGGCCGGATGCTGGCCGGACACCTTGTCCACGCTCTGATACAGCGTCCGGCCGTCTGCCAGGTGCAGGCAGGCGATCCGCCGCTCCGCCACCAGCAGGGCCAGGGCTTCCTGCACGGCCTCCAGGGTGGCGGGATGGTTCGACCGGGGCAGCCACCAGGCCGCGATGCCGTCCAGGCTGTCGGCGGC
>JAFJUR010000113.1 GCA_017859995.1 Holophagaceae bacterium
GGTGCCTCCGGCCGCGTCGTCCCATAGATGACGGCGGGCATCCAGTATTTCACGCCAAGGCCCGATCATGCCTGCGACTTCTCGCCGCAAGCCATGAAACGAGGGAGCCTATTCGCGGACCCCGAGGTCGAGAGACGGGGCATCCCGACAGTCCGCTGGCCGGTTCGGGCGCGATCCGGCCGCCTATTCCTTGACGACGATCTCCGAGGTGATCGGCACGGCGGGCCGCAGCATCGCGGAGACGCCGCAATAGGTCTCTTCGGAAAGCTTCACGGCCCGTTCCAGCTTGTCCATGGGCAGATCCTTGCCGCGGAAGACGTAGCGCACATGGATCCCTGTGAAGATCCGCGGGTGCTCCTCCCGAGATTCAGCGCTCACCTGGACTTCGAGCCCGTCGAGGGGCACGCGCATCTTGCCGAGGATGCTGATCACGTCGATGGCCGTGCAGCCGCCCAGACCCGAGAGCAGCAGGGCCTTGGGCCGCGGCCCGCGGTCCGCGCCGCCCGCCTCGGGGCTGGCGTCAATCAGGTACTGATGCCCATCCTGCCGGACCTGGAAGGCCAGACCGGAATCCCAGGTCACCGAGGTATCAAACGACATCGAGGAACTCCCAAGGAAAAGGGGGAAGACACTCAGCCGAGCAGGCTCTGGATGCGCCGCCAGGAGCCCAGGTTGGCCACGTCGGAAAAGCCCGCCCGCTTCAGGACGGACACTCCGAAGCCGCTGCGGCTGCCGGTTTCGCAGCACACCAGCACCGGCCGGGCCGGATCCAGTTCCTTGGCGCGGGCCTCCAGCTGATCCAGGGGAATGTTCACGGCCTTGGGGTGGGCGCCGGCCCGGAATTCGGCCGGGGTGCGCACATCCACCACCTGCGCGCCCCGGGAGAGCATCGCCTGCACATCCGCCGCCGAGGCGGACCGGCGGCTCCACCACAGGAAGCCCACGGCAGCCAGGGGAACCAGGTAGATCCAGTGTTCCAGGAAGAAGGACATGGCGACTCCGACGAGGTGTGGCGGACACAGAGGATCATGCCTGATCCGGGGTGGTCCTAGCGGGCCAGGGCCCAGATGAGGCCCATGACGGCGCCGTAGCCGATGCCGCGCAAGGGCGTGGCGGTGAGGGGGCAGGCGCCCGTGCTGCACCCCACCAGGCGGTGCCAGCCGTAGCCCAGCAGGCCCCCGACCACGAGACCCAGGGCCAGGCGGAGGACGGTGCCCTTCACCGCGAGCATCCGACCCCCGCGCCCTCGGGCACGCCCAGCTTGCGGAGGATGGTCGACATCAGGCACCAGTTGGTGAGTCCGCTCTGCAGCAGGTTCGCGCCCACGAAGACCGTGAACCAGATCCAGTTGGGGTGGTGGAACTTCGCCAAGGCGAGGCTCAGCAGGATGAAAGTGCCTGCCACGGTGTGGACGATGCGGTCGACGTTCATGGGTCACTCCTGTTCAGCGGCCATCGCCGCTTCGCGTTGCAGGTTGGCCGCGTGGCCCCGGCGGGCCACGAGGTAGTAGAGGACGGGTACGGCCAGGCGGGACAGCAGGGTGGCGGCGACTTCACCGGCCATGAGGCTGATGGCGAGCCCCTGGAAGATGGGATCGGCCAGCATCACGGCGCTGCCCACCAGCACAGCCGAGGCCGTGAGCAGCATGGGTCGGAAGCGCACCACGCCCGCCTCCTCCACCGCGGATTCGAGGGACATGCCCTCCCGCAGCTTGAGCTCGATGAAGTCCACCAGGATGATGCTGTTCCGAACGATGATGCCGGCCCCGGCGATGAAGCCGATCATGCTGGTGGCCGTAAAGAAGGCGCCCATGAGGCCGTGGGCCGGGATGATGCCGATGAGCGAGAGCGGAATCGGCACCAGGATCACCCAGGGGATCTCGAAGCTTTCGAACCAGCCCACCACCAGCACGAAGATCAGCACCAGCACGGCGGCGAAGGCCATGCCCAGGTCGCGGAACACCTCGAGGGTGATGTGCCACTCGCCGTCCCACTTGAGCGACAGCGATTCGGTGTTCTCGGGGTGGGCCAGGCCCAGGCGCGGCACCTCGGCGCCGGCCGTCCCCTTCATGGCGTCGATCTTCTTGTTGAGGGCCGCCAGGGCGTAGACCGGGCTTTCGATGGCCCCGGCGAGATCCGAGAACACGTAGGTCACGGGCATGAGGTTCTTGTGGTGGATGGCCGGTTCCTCGACTCCCTCCTTCACCGTCACCAGGGCGCTCACGGGAATCATGCCCCGGGCGCCGGGAACGGTGAGCTGGAGCAGCTGGTCCAGGTGCTGGCGTTTTGCCGCGGCGAGCTGCACCACGACGGGCACCTGGCTCGACCCCCGCAGCACGTGGAAGGCGCCCGCCTGGTGGCCGTAGCCGGCCATGGCGAGGGTCTGGATCACGTGGGCCGGCGCCACGCCGTGGAGGGCCGCCTTCTCCCGGTCCAGCACCAGGCTCACCTTGGGGCTGGTGGCGTTCAGCGTCGAATCCACATCCACGATGCCGTCCACGCTCTTGAAGGCGGTGAGCAGCTCGCCGGAGAGCCGGGCCCGCTCGGCGTCGGTGGGACCGTAGACCTCGGCCACGATGGTGTCCATCACGGGCGGCCCCGGCGGGATCTCCACCAGCTTGAGTCGGGCGTTGGCGGCCTTCGAGAGCTTCTCCAGCTCGGGGCGCAACCGCACGACGATCGCGTGGCTCTGCTCCTTGCGGTCGCCCTTCGGCACCAGGTTCACCTGGATGTCCACCATCTCCGCCTCCTGGCGGAGGAAGCTGTGGCGGACCATGCCGACGAACGTGTAGGGCGCGGCCTCCCCGGCGTACACCTGCACGTCCTTGACGGTGGGTTCCTTCAGCAGGCGCCGGGCGAGGTCCTGGCCCACGGCGAGGGCATCCTCCTTCGGCGTGCCCGCAGGCAGGTCGAGCTGCACCATGAACTCCGACTTGTTGTCGAAGGGCAGCATCTTCACCTTCACCACGCCGAAGCCCACCAGGGACATGGCGCCCAGCAGCAGCGCGACCACGCCGCCGAAAAAGGCCCAGCGCACGGAGGCCCGGGTGAGCAGGGCATGCATGACCTTGCGGTAGAGCGCGGTCATGCGGCTGTCGGGAGCGACCTCCGGGTTCTTGTGGGGCCAGTCGTGGGCCGGTTCCGGCGCGGCAGTTTCCGGCGAGCCGGGGTGCAGTCCCGAGGCGTCCGTTTCCGGGAGGTTCGCCTCTTTCTTGAACACGATGAGGCTGGCCCAGGGGCTCACGACGAAGGCGATCACCAGGCTGAAGAGCATGGCGAGGCTGGCGCCCACGGGGATGGGCCGCATGTAGGGACCCATGAGCCCGCGCACGAAGGCCATGGGGAGGATGGCCGCGATGACGGCGAAGGTGGCGAGGATCGTGGGATTGCCCACTTCATCCACGGCCTCCACCACCATCTGGGCGAAGCGCTTGCGCTGGCCCGGCAGGTGCATGTGCCGGTGGATGTTCTCCACCACCACGATGGCGTCGTCCACCAGGATGCCGATGGAAAAGATCAGCGCGAAGAGCGTCACGCGGTTCAGCGTGTAGCCGAAGAGATACGTGATGAGCAGCGTGAGGGCGAGGGTCACCGGTACGGCGATGCCCACCACCACGGCGCTGCGCCAGCCCATGGCCAGCATGATCAGGGCGATGACGCTGAGGGTGGCGATGAGCAGGTGCTCGATCAGCTCGTTGGACTTGTCGCCGGCGGTCTCGCCGTAGTTGCGGGTGACCGTGACCTTCAGGTCGCGGGGGATCAGGTTGCCGCGCACGGCCTCCACCTTGGCGAGCACCTGCTCGGCCAGGGCCGTGGCGTTGGTGCCGGCGCGCTTGGAGAGCGTGAGGCTCACGGCGGGCTCGAAGCCCGGGGCCCCGGCCCCGGCGAAGAGCACCACGGGCGGTTCCGGCTCCGGAGCGTCCACGATCCGCGACACATCGCCCAGGTAGATGGGCCGCTGGTTGCGCACGCCCACCACCAGCCGCTTCAGCTCGGCGGCGGCCATGACGAAGCCGGTCGCCTCCACCTCTGTGCGGCGGCCGCGGTCCACCAGGGCGCCCGCGGGCAGCTGGGCTTCGGCGGACTGGAGGGCGGGCTGCAGCTCCGCCAGCGAGAAGCCGAGGGAGCGCATGCGGTCGGGATCGGGCTCCACCCGCACCATGCGGCGGGCGCCGCCGATCACCTTGACCTGCGCGGTGCTGGGCACCGTGGACAGTTCCTGTCCGAGCACCTCGGCGACCTTCCGCAGCTGGCCGGGCGTCTGATCCCGCCCGTGGAGCGTCAGCACCAGGAAGGGCACGTCGTCGATGGTCTGCAGCTTGACGATGGGCTGCATGGCCCCGGGCGGCAGCAGGTGGCGGTTGGCGGCCAGCTCCTGGTGCACCTTCACGAGGCTGGGCTCCTGGGGCTCGTTCACCTTGAACCGCACGGTGATGAGCGCCATGCCAGGACGGCTCGCGCTGTAGAGGTACTCCACGCCGGGAATGCCCCAGAGGCGGCGCTCCAGCGGCGTGGCCACCTGGCTTTCGACCTCCTTCGGGCTCGCGCCGGGATAGGGAACATAGAGATCCACCATCGGCACGACGATCTGCGGTTCCTCCTCGCGGGGCGTGAGCCAGACCGCGAGCAGCCCCAGCAGCAGGGAGGCCAGGACGAGGAGCGGCGTCAGCTTGCTGCGCAGGAAACCCTTCGCGAGCCGGCCCGCCAGACCGAGACGAACCTCACTTGCCATGGGTCACCCCGCCCGCCGCCACGGCGATGGGCTGGCCGTCCTGGAGGCCGGCCGGCTGGGCGATCACGCGGTCGCCCGGGCGCAGACCGGAGCGCACGGTCACGGCCTCGCCGCTGCCCTCGCCCAGGCTGATCCACCGGAGCTCGGCGTGGTCGTCCTTGGCCACGAAGACGCCATTCAATTCCCCCCGGACCACCAGGGCGCTGCGGGGGACAGTGAGGCCCTCCTGCTTCGCGCCGGGCACCAGAATCCTGGCGAAGGTGCCCTGGCGGAGGCCCTTGGGCGACAGGACCCGCGCGCGCAGGGTGCCTTTGTGGCTGTAGGCGTCACCGCCCGGCGCCAGGGCCGTGACCTGGGCCTCGCCCTGGACGCCTTCCACCTCGAAGCGAACCTTCGCCCCGGTCTTCAGCGTCTTTCCTTCCGTCTCCGACAGCGTGGCGACCAGCTCCTGCTCGCCCTCGCCCACCAGCTCGACCAGGGGCATGCCGGGCCCGACGAAATCCCCCTCGTTGACCTTCCGGGACTGCACCACGCCCGCGAAGGGCGCGCGGATCTGGGTGTAGGCGAGGTTGGCCTTCAGGGCCGACACCCCCGCCTGAGCCTGCGCCACCTGCGCTTGCGCCTGCTCGAGCTCCGAGGGCGTGCTGGCCTTCTGGGCCTGCAGCGCCTGGATGCGGCGGTGATGGGCTTCCACCGTGGCCAGCGCGGTCTCCGCCGCCTTCAGCTGGCCCTGCAAGTCCTCGTCGCCGAGGGCCACGAGCAGGGTGCCGGCGGCGACCCGCTGGCCTTCCTGCACCGGCACGCGGCGGACCTGCGCGGCCATCCGCGTGGCGATCATCGCCGTGCGCGTGGACTGGAGGGTGGCGGCCACCCAGGCGCCGCCCTCGGGCGCATCCTGGGCCACCAGGGAGACGGCGACCCTCGGCAGCTCCTTGGCTTCGGGACGCGATTCCTTGCGGCCGCAGGCCATGGTTCCGAAGAGCGCGCCCGAGAGGGCCAGCGCGGTCAGGACGGTCTTCATGGATTCACTCCTTCAATGGGGTGGCCGGTGGCGAGATCCAGGCCGGCGCGGCTGATTCGGAGGTCGTAAAGGCTCTGGAGCAGGAGGGTCCGGGCGCCCTGCACCGCGGCGTCGGCGTCCAGCACCTCGATGAGGGGCGTGAGGCCTTCCCGGTGCCGGGCTTCCCGCAGCCGGCGGGATTCCTCCGCGGCGCCGAGGGCGGCCTTCGCGGAGAGGTGCCTTGCCTCGGCGGCAAGCACCGCCTCCCGGGCTGCGCGCACCTCGTGCTCGGCCTGCTGCTGCTTGAAGGTCCGCATCTCCACCGCGGCCCGTTCCTGGGCGCGGGCCGCGCGGGCGCGGGCCTGGTCCGGCGCGGAGAACAGCTTCCAGCTCAAGCCCACCGCGGCCCAGGTCCAATTTCCCTTCTCGGACCAGGCATGGTGCAGCGTGCCTGCGCCGACCTCCAGGCCCACCTCGGGCCGGTTGGCCCCCTCGGCGGCCTTGGCACCTTCCCGGGCCGCCTTCGCCTGGAGGTCGGCGGCCACGAGGTCGCCCCGGAATGGGGTCGCATCGGAGGCCTTCGCCGGCTCGGCAGCTTCCAACGGAGTAGCCAAGGGGCCCTCCACAGGGCCCGTGCCCGTCAGCAGGCCCAGGGCCGATCGCGCCGTCCGCGCCTGCTTGAGCACCTCGGCCTTCCGGGCGTCCACCTGGGCATGCACCGCCTTCAGGCGCTGCAGCTCGGCCTCGAGCATGAGGCCCTGCTGCACCCGGGCGCTGACGAAATCCTCCATGCCCTGCACCCAGAGGCCCGTGTCCTCCACCCAGCGAAGGGCCTGCTCGGCCACCTGGACGCCGAAGTAGGCCTCCACCACCTGCTGGGCCGTCTCCTGCTTGCGCCGTTCCTGGCTGGCCGCCTCGGCCTGGGCTCCGAAGGCCCCGGCCCGCCGGGCCGAGGTGATGCGCCCGCCGGTGTAGAGCGGCTGCCGCAGCACCAGGGAGCCGCCGTAGGCGCCGATGGGGTCGGGGTGGTTCAGCGCCAGGGGATTGAAGTCCGCCGCGGCGATGCGGGCCTGGTTGAGCTTGATGCCGAAGGCCTGCATGGGCTCGTTGGTGCGCACTCCCTGGGCGTTCAGCGTAAGCGTGGGCAGGCGGAGGTCGCGGTTCGCCTCGGCTTCCGCCTGGCGACCCTCGACCAGGGCCTGCCCCGCGCGCAGCCCGGCCTGGTCCGCCCAGGCCTTCCGGATGGCGGCAGTCACGGTGAGGGAATCCTGGGCACCGAGGCCGGAGCCGGCCGCGAGGAGGAGTCCCAGCAAGGTCATTTTTTGAATGATCATAAAGGAATACCTCGAGTCAAAAAAACGCCGGGGTTGGACCCGGCTCATTTTAGGGCCTTGTAGATCACCCGGGCGCGGTCGCTCACGTGGCCGCACACCAGGTCGCACAGCTCACCCACGAGGGGCATGATCGGCGTGAAGTAGACGGCGTTGCCGTCGGGCTCCCGGTTCACCAGGCCCACGCGCACCAGGCAGGCCAGGTGCTTGGAGGCGTTGGCCTGGGACAGGCCCGAGGCCTCGGCCACGGCACCCTGGCTCAGGGGCTCCTTGGCGTCCAGCAGGGACCGCAGGATCTTCAGGCGGGAGGCGTCCCCCAGCGCGCTGAAGAGCCCGCTGACTTCCTCGATCATGGGATTGCTGAGCTGGTGATTCATGGAATCAACTCCATGCGACTATATTCATTCAGTTCTTAAAAAAGTCAAGCCCCATTCGTTCCCAGCAAGAAAAACTGTATATCCATCGGGGCATCCAGCAAGGCGATATGCCACTCGACTGTCGGCTTTCCGGCGGATCGTGACGGACATCAAGACGGCCCCCGGCCTTGCTAGGCTGGATCCGGAGATTCCCGTGGACGACCTGGACCCGCGCGCCGCCAAGATCCGCCTGCTCTGCACCGACATCGACGGGGTGCTCACCACGGGCCTGCTGCACTACGGCACCGAGCCGGGCCACACGAAGGCCTTCCATGTGCGGGACGGCGCGGCCATCAAGTGGCTGCAGCGGGCGGGCATCCCCGTGGCCTTCATCTCGGGCCTGGACGCGGCCGCCACCGTGAACCGGGCCCGTGACCTGGGCGTGGAGGACTGCTTCGCCGGACACCTGGAGAAGCTGCCGATCCTCGACCGCCTCTGCGCGAAGTACCAGCTGACCTACGACCAGGTGGCCCACCTGGGCGACGACCTGCCGGACCTGCCCCTCCTGCGCCGGGTGGGCCTGGCCTGCTGCCCCTCGGACGCCGCGCCGGAGGTGAAAGCCCGCTGCCACTGGGTGGCGGACATCCCCGGCGGCCACGGCCTGCTGCGCGCCGTGGCCGAGCGCATCCTCAAGGCCCAGGGACGCTGGACCGACATCGTGGACAAGTACGAGGCCTGACATGAGACGCATCGCCCTCCTCCTCGCCGCCGCCCTCAGTCTCTCCGCGCAAGAGAGCAGCATCGGCGTGCGGGCCCATGGCCTCGCCCCCATGGGGGACCTGCGCGACCTCACCGACAACCAGGTGGGCCTCGGCGCCGCGGTCTTCGTCAGCATCCCCATCGGCCGCGGCATGGTGCTGCGGCCCCTCGTGGGCGCCCAGTTCATCCCGAAAGGGGCGAGCTTCAGCCCCACCGGCACCAAGACCTCCGTGGCCTCGGTGGACCTGATGCTCGACGCCCTGTGGTACCCCGACGAGGATCCGGAGCGGGGCGCCTACCTGGTGGGTTCCGTCGGCGCCCAGCAGTGGCGGGTGCGCACCACTGGGGATGCCCCGTCCACCCTCTCGGCCACGCGCCTCGGCGTCAGCGGCGGCCTGGGGTACCAGTTCACCTCGCACTTCGCCGTGGAGGCCCGGGGCTTCTGGAGTCCCATCGAGAAGAACCTCACGGCCACGGGGCTGATCCTCGGCGTGACCCTGCGGTTCTGAGCCCGACCCGTCAGACCCTCTCCTGGGGCTTTGAGGATGCCGGCGGGTACCCGGCCGCAGGCGCATCTTCCGCTTGATCCCGGGGGGCCGCGGGTCTTGAATGATGACAACCTACTCATCTTCGATGGTCCGCTTCCCCGGGAGGGCGTCATGCGGTTCTGGCGATTCGATCTTCTGTGCGTCGCCGGGCTGGGCTGCGCAGCCCTGGTGGGAGGCCTGCCTCCCGCGCCATCGAAGGCGCCGCCCTGCCCCGCCGTGATCACCGCCCTGGCGCCGAGGGGCGCGGTGCGCGTGACGGGGACGTACCAGGGCCAAGGCATCATGGCCATGGGCGGCGGCAGCGCCGACCTGCCCTTCTCCTACCCCTGCCTCACGGAGAAGTTCCCGGCGAAGTGGAGCATCGAGCTTCAGCACTACGAGGGCGAGGGCGTCCAGCTGCTCCAGATGCAGGTGGCCGGCTACGAGCAGCAGGTCCTCCAGAACGAGAAGGACGAGCTGGCGCGGAAGCGCCGCAAGGCGCCGACGGCCCAGGGGAATCCCTTCCGCCTGGAACAGGTGGCGGGCGGCACGGTCATCCTCTCCACCCAGACCCGCCGGTGCCCCTGGGGCGGCGTGGCCGACAACCGTGTCGAGCCGCCCCCCATTCCCATGGTGCGCCTCGTGGGGGTGGCCCACACGGCGAGCTCGCGCATCACCCTGAAGATCGAAGGCGACATGAGCGCGGAGGCGGCCCTCGCCGC
>JAFJUR010000114.1 GCA_017859995.1 Holophagaceae bacterium
GAAGTGCTGGCGGGCGGCCTCGGCGAAGGTCTCGTAGGTGCCCTGCACGATGCCCTGGCTGCCGATGTAGATCCAGCTGCCGGCGGTCATCTGGCCGTACATCATCAGGCCCTTCTGGTCGAGCTCCCGGAAGTGCTCCCAGGTGGCCCACTTGGGCACCAGATTGGAGTTGGCGATGAGCACCCGGGGCGCGTCGGGATGGGTCTTCACCACGCCCACGGGCTTGCCGCTCTGCACCAGCAGGGTCTCGTCATCGTTCAGGTGCTTCAGCTCCTTCACGAGGGCGTGGAAGCAGTCCCAGTTGCGGGCCGCCTTGCCCAGGCCGCCGTAGACCACGAGGTCCTGGGGCCGCTCGGCCACCTCGGGATCGAGGTTGTTCATGAGCATGCGCAGCGCCGCCTCCTGCACCCAGCCCTTGCAGTGCAGGTGGGTGCCGCGCGGCGCGGTGATGATGGGCGAATCGGTGGCGGTGGACATGGGGGCTCCGGCGGAACCCCCTAGTTTCCCACGGCCTGCCTGCGACGGCGATCAAGAGCGTTTGAGAACCGCGATGGCCTGTTCGAGGTCCGTCCGCATGGCCGCCGGGCTGCCGGTGCGGTGGATGCCCCCGTGCCCCGGCAGCACCCAGGTGAAGTCGTAGGCCAGGAGCTTCTCCAGGCTCTGGAGCTGCAGGGGCCAGGAATGCCAGTTGTAGGTCCGCGAGGCCGACAGCCGGCCCTTGTCGGGGTTCCACCAGAGGTGATCCCCCGTGAAAAGGTAATCCCGGTAGAGCAGGCACAGGCTTCCGGCCGTGTGGCCCGGGGTGGGGATCAGGAGGAGGTCTTCGGCCAGGGGGATGGGCTCGTCGCCTTCCACCAGCCGCTCCAGGCCTGTCATGCCATCGGCCCGGTGCATGATCCGCTCGCAGCCGAAGCGGGCCCGGTAGGCCGCGTGATCCGCCACGTCGTCCTGGTGGCTGAGCACCAGGCTGGCCACGCCGCCCAGGGCCTCCAGGTTCTTCATGAGGGGCTCGGCGGCCCGGGGGGAATCCATCAGAACGTTGCCCGCGGGCCGCCGGATCAGGTAGCTCCAGGCCCCGAAGCTCTTGTCGGAGGTGTAGCCGCAGAAGAAGACATCATCGGACAGGGCATGGGGGAAGGCCCTGGAAGCCGTGGCGAGGTCCGCCTTGTCGTCGGTGCCGATGGAGCCCACGGGACAGGCCACCAGGGCCATGGAGGCCCGCAGCCCGGCGGCGGGATCGTCCGGCTGGGCGTGGACCTTCGCGTGATCTCCGCCATCGGCGAAGGTCGCCGGCGCGAACTGGTAGCAGGTGCCGCAGTCAATGCAGGTGCGGTCCACGAAGAAGGGGCCGGGCACGTTGTCGGGGTGGGCGTCCGCGCGTCGGGCCATGGGGCCTCCTGCTTCGCGCCTAGCGGTTGACCAGGTGCATCATGCTTTCGGGATACCGGGCTCCGGCGGCGGCCCCGGGCGGGAAGAGACCGCTCAGCTCCTGGAGTTCGCCGGGGCAGAGCACGTGGTCGAGGGCGCCCAGGTTCTCGTCCAGGCGGTCGCGGCGCTTGGTGCCGGGGATGGGGACGATGTCGCCGCCCTGGGCCCCAGCTGAGAGGGCGTGCAGCCGCGGGCCGCGGCCATGTCCTCGATGCGGGCCACGAGGTCGAGGTTCTTCTGGAAATTCTCGCCCTGGAAGCGCGGGGAGTTCCGCCGGTAGTCCCCGGGCTCGAAGTCTTCGAAGCGGCGGATCTGGCCTGTCAGGAACCCGCGGCCCAGGGGGCTGTAGGGCACGAAGCCCACGCCCAGCTCGCGGCAGGTCTGGAGCAGGCCGTCCTCGGGATCCCGGGTCCACAGCGAGTACTCGGACTGCACGGCGCTGATGGGATGCACGGCGCAGGCCCGGCGCAGGGTGGCGGGACTCACCTCGGAAAGGCCCAGGAAGCGCACCTTGCCCGCCTTCACCAGCCCGGCCATGGCGCCGACGGTGTCCTCGATGGGCACCTCGGGATCCACCCGGTGCTGGTAGTAGAGGTCGATGGTCTCGAAGCCCAGCCGCTTCAGGCTGGCCTCGCAGGCGCTGCGCACGTAGTCGGGCCGGCCGCAGACGCCGCGCACGGAGGGGTTCGCGGGATCGCGCAGGATGCCGAACTTGGTGGCGAGCACCACCCGGTTCCGGATGCCGGCCAGGGCCTTCCCCACCAGGACTTCGTTGAGGTGGGGGCCGTAGATGTCGGCGGTGTCAAAGAGGGTGATGCCCCGGTCCACGGCGTGAAGGAGGGTCGCCGTGGATTCCGCGTCATCGCGGTGGCCGTAGAACTCGGACATGCCCATGCAGCCGAGGCCGAGGGCGGATACGGTGAGGCCTTGGGTTCCGAGGGCGCGGGTCAGCATGGCGATCTCCTCATCTCAGTGTGATCCCAAAAAAGGATCTACCACCAAGACACCAAGGCACCAAGAACTGCAAAAGCAAAGCAGTTGCTTTTCTGGGTGCCTTGGTGTCTTGGCGGTGAAATCTGTTGCCCGTGGCTCAGCGGTGCTCGACGACGTCCTTGGTCTCGAAGCGCACCTTGGGCGTGCTCGCGTACTTGTCGTCCGCCGAGCGGTAGCCCACGGGGCAGGCGCTGATGGTGGCGTAGCCGGTGCCCCTGAGGCCCAGGATCTCGTCGTACTTGGCGGGTTCCAGACCCTCGAAGGGGCAGGTGTCGATGCCCATCAGGGCGGCGGAGGTGAGCAGGTTGCCCATGGCGATGTAGGTCTGCCGGGCCGCCCATTCGTGGATGACGGCATGACGGGCCCCCTTCACCAGGTCGCCCACCATGTAGCCCTTGTAGCCGGCCAGGCTCTCCAGGGAGACGCCGCGAACCTCCGCGATGCGGCCCACGAACTGGTCGACGTCGGCCTCCGTGATGTCCTGCTTGGCGGTGAAGACCACCAGGTGGCTGCAGTCCTCGACCTGGGACTGGTTCCAGGAGGCGGGGCGCAGCTTGGCCTTGAGGGCGGGGTCGGTGACCACGATGAACTTCCAGGGCTGCAGGCCGTAGCTGGAGGCCGTGAGGACGAGGGCCTGCTCCAGCACCGACCAGTCGGCGGCGGAGATCTTGCGGGTGGGATCGAATTTCTTGGTGGCGTAGCGCCAGTTCAGTTGTTCAAGCAGGCTCTCGCCCGGGATGGTGCTCATGGGTACCTCGAGATGTTCGATGGGAAAGGAAACTAGATGGACTGCTCGATGCGGGCCCGCAGCTGGTCGATGGGGAGGGCTCCCACGATGCGGTCCACGGGCTGCCCATCCTTGAAGACCACCAGGGTGGGCATGCTCAGCACGTCGTATTCTTCGGAGAGCGGCGTGAAGTCGTCCACGTTCAGCTTGGCGAAGGTGGCCTTGCCTTTGAATTCGCCGGCGAGGGCCTCGGTCACGGGCGCCAGTTCGCGGCAGGGAGCGCACCAGGGGGCCCAGAAATCCACCACCGTGATGCCACGGGCAACGGCCTCGGAAAAGGTCTTGTCGGTCAGGTTCTGGATCAGATCGGACATGCCTGGGCTCCTGGTTCTCCCTTCCAGGTTAACGGATCCGGCGCCTTTCTCCGTCATGACAATCTCCGAATCTCAGGAGGCCTGCGCCCAGCGCGCCGCGGCGGCGGCGAGGCGCTGGCCCAGCCGCTCGGCGCTCTTGCGGTCGGGCTCGTTGGGTTCCACCTCCGGGGCCACCTGGCCGGCCTGGGCCATGACACCCGTGAAGCTGCCGAGGCGGTTGATGCCCTCCTCGTTGTAGGGCAGGTCGGCGTTGCCCACCCAGACCATGCCGTGCTGCATGGCGAAGATCATCAGGGACTGCAGGGTGTTCAGCTTGTCGCCGCTGGGGCTGCCGCTGATGGTGAAGCCGGCGGCCAGCTTGTCCTGCCACTTCCGCTCCAGCCAGGGCTTCGAGCTGGCGTCCATGAAGGTCTTGAAGGGGCCGCTCACGTTCCCCATGTAGGTGGGGCTGCCGAACACGATGGCGTCGGCCGCCTCGAGGTCGGCCCAGTGGGCGTCGATCTCCTCCACGGAGATCAGGCTGGCCCGGGTTCCGGCCACGGACTCGGCGCCGGCCTTCACCCGCTCGGCCATCACCTTGGTGTGGCCATATCCGCTGTGGTACACGATGGCGACTCTGGTCATGTTCATCTCCTGTTCGGGCCCTTGCAATCTGCCGGCCCGTGACCCAAACTTTAGGTGCTTACGATCGAAAAGAAAGTAGGCACTATTTTGGAAGGTAGGCACCCCATGGTTAGTAAAGCGATCAGCAAGGCTTGCACGCTCGCCCCCAACGTCCTCAGCGCCCAGTGCCCCACGCGCCAGGCCCTGGACCTCATCGCGGACAAGTGGACGACCCTGCTCATCTACCTGCTGTCCCGCGGCAAGCAGCGCTACGGCGACCTGCACCGCCAGGTGGGCGGCATCAGCCAGAAGATGCTGACCCAGACCCTGCGCAAGCTGGAGAGGGACGGCCTCGTCACGCGGCACGTCTACCCCGAGGTGCCGCCCCGCACCGAGTACGAGCTGACCAAGCTGGGCCACACCCTCATCGGCCCCATGGGCGCGCTCTGCGAATGGGCGGGAACCCATCTCGCCGAACTTGAGCAGGCCCGGAAGCGCTACGACCACCTGCAGAAGAAGGCGACCCTCAGCGCCTGATCCGGGCCAGATCCTCAGGCGTGTCGAGGTCGGCTTCTCCGCCGGGGAAGGGCAGGGCCGCAGCCTGCTCGCGCAGGAGGATGGCCTTGGCGCCCCGGTCACCGCGCAGGGCCAGCAGGTCGGGGAACAGCCGCCGGGGCAGCACCGCGGGGATGCCCAGGGTGCCGGCATAGGCGCAGGCGGCGGGACGGCGGGGCTCCCTGGCCGCCAGGGCCAGCAGATCGCGGAGCAGGGCGGCGTCCACGGCGGGCTGGTCCACCGTCAGGAGCAGCACGGCCTCCGCCTCGGGGGGCAGGGCCGCGACACCGTGGCGGAGGGAACTGGCCATGCCCTCGGCGGCCTCGGGGTTGGGGACCAGGCGCACCGGGGCGTCCGGCGAACCCGGGGCCTTTTCGCGGGCGGCGCCGCCCTCCCCGTCGCGCACCACGGCGAGCACGGGATCGCACCCCGCGGCCTGGGCGACCTCAATGGCCCGCTGGAGCAGGGTCTGGCCCGCCAGCAGCAGCTGCGCCTTGGGCCCGCCCATGCGCGTGCCCGAACCCGCCGCGAGGATGAGGGCGGCGGTCATGGGGCGGAGATGGGGCGGCGGGAGTCCCGGAGCGGTCCGCCGCCGCGGCCCTGGAAGGCCGCCTGGATCTCCGCCAGCACGGCGAGGGCGATGGTCTCCGGGTCCTCCGCGCCCAGGTCGAGCCCCACGGGGCTGTGGAGGCGCTCGCCGCCGGAGATGCCCTCCGCGGCGAGGTCCGCCCGCAGCTTGCTCCCCCGGGCGCGGCTGCCCATGAGGCCCAGGTACCCGGCCCGCGAGGCCAGCAACGGCCGCAGGGCCTCCAGGTCCTTGAGGTAGTTGTGGGTCATGAGCACCACGGCGCAGCGCGCATCCAGCACCCACTCCGGAATCCGCTGGGCGGGATGGCCCGCGACCACGCGATCGGCCTCGGGAAAGCGCTCGGGGCGGGCGAAGGCCGGGCGGTGGTCCAGCAGGCCCACCTGCCAGCCGAGGCCCTTGGCCAGGCGCAGGAGGGGCCGGCTGTCGTCGCTGGCGCCGAGGATCCAGAGGAACACCGGCGGGGGGATGATCTCGAGGGCCTCTCCCGGGGCGGCGTCTTCGCCTTCCAGCCGCCGCCGCGCGAAGGGCGCCGCCAGGGATGTGGCCATCCGGAGGGACCGGCGCTGGCGCGGGGTCTCCTCCATCCAGGTGATCCATGCCGGCGGTGCGGCCGGGTCCAGGCGTTCCACGAGGATGTCGAGGGCGCCTTCGCAGCCGCTGCCGCTGCCCCAGACCAGGTCCGCCTCGCCGCGCAGGTCGTAGCGCAGCAGGCGGGGCTGGCCGTCGGCGAGGACCTCCACGGCCCGGCCCAGGACCTCGCCCTCCAGGCAGCCGCCGCTGAGGGAGCCGCGCAGCACCTGCTCGCCGTCCGTGAGGAGCCGCGCGCCAGGGCGGCGGTAGCTGGAGCCCTCCACCCGGAGGAGGGTGGCCAGGGCCAGGGGGGTCTCGTGGCCCCGGATCAGGGCGAGGATGTCCTGGAGTTCCTTGTGCATGCTGGAATTATGCCCTCCGCAGCCCCGGAGGGAGGAGGGGCAGGCTGCGGAGCCGTTTCCCGGAGGCCGCGAACACCGCGTTGCCCACCGCGGGCGCCAGGGGCGGAAGGCCCGGCTCGCCCACGCCGCCGGGCGGCAGGTCGCTCGCCACGAGGTGGACGTCCACCTTGGGCATGGCGGGCAGCAGCAGGATGGGCTGATCCAGGAAGTTCGCGGCGGTGACGTGGCCGTCCTTCACGGCGATGTCGCCGTAGAGCGCGGCGCTGAGGCCGTACGCAATGCCGCCTTCCATCTGTGCCTTCACGTTCCCCGGGTTTAGCACCAGGCCGCAGTCCACGGCGCAGACCACCCGGTGCACGCGGATCGCCCCGCCGGCCTTCACCTCGACCTCGGCCACCTGGGCCACGTAGGTGCCGCAGTCGAGGTAGGCGTGGGCCGCGATGCCCCGTCCCCAGCCCTTGGGCAGCTTGCGGGTGCGCCATTCGGCCCTGGCCGCGGCGAGCTCCAGCACCGCGCGGTACCGGGCCGGGTCGAAGGTGTCGCGGCCCAGCTTCCGCGGTGCCTTGGGGAGATGGTCCAGGCGGAAGTCGAGGGGATCCTTCCCAGCGGCATGGGCCAGTTCGTCCAGGAAGCACTCGGTGACGAAGGGGTTGAAGCTGGCCGGCACAGCCCGCCAGAACCACACGGGAACGGAGGTGTCGCACTGACCCCACTCCACGTGCAGGTTGGGGATGTCGTAGGCGAGATCGGCGGCGCCCGCCAGCTCCGTGGCCTCCGGCGGCCAGGGGAAGTGGTTGGCGGCGGCGATGGAGGGCCCCACGAACCGGTGGCGCCAGGCCAGGGGGTGGCCCTGGTCGTCCACGGCGCCTTCAAGCTCGTGCAGGGTGGCGGGCCGGTAGCCGTCGTGCTGGAAGTCGTCCGGGCGCGTCCACTGCACCTTCACCGGCGCGCCGACGGCCTTGGAGCATTCCACGGCATCCAGCACGAAATCCGCCATGGCCCGGCGGCCGAACCCGCCGCCCGCGAGCGTGACCTGGATCTCGATGCGGTCGGCCTTCAGGCCCGTGAGCTGTTCGATGGCGGGCAGGGCGAGGCCCGGCGCCTGGGTGGGGGCCCAGATCTGGCAGCGGTCGGGGCGCACGTCCGCCACGGCGACCATCGGCTCCATGGTGGCGTGGGCCAGGAAGGGCGCGTCGTAGGTGACCTTGATCCGACGCGCGGCCTTGGCGAGGGCCTGCCCCGCATCCCCCTCCTGGCGCACCACCTTGCCAGGCGTGGCCAGGCGGGCCTCGAACTGCTTGCGGATGGTGGCGCTGTCGACCTTCGCTGCGGGGCCTTCATCCCACTGGACCTTCAGTTTCTGGCGCCCGGCGAAGGCGGCCCAGGTGTCTTCGGCGAAGACCGCCACGCCGCTGGACACCTGCAGGACCTGCTTCACGCCGGAGACCTTGAGGGCCTCCCGGGCATCGAAGGATTTCACCTTCCCGCCGAAGACCGGGCAGCGCTCGATGCTGGCCACGAGCATGCCGGGCAGGTGGAGGTCGGTGGCGAACCGGGCCCGGCCCGTGACCAGGTCCGGCCCGTCCAGGCGCCGCACGTCTGTGCCGAGAAGGCGGAAGTCCTTCGGGGCCTTCATGGGCGGGTTCGCGGGCGGCGTCAGGGTCGCGGCCTTGCCGACGAGCTCCCCGTAGGCGAGGCTCCGGCCGCTGGCGGCATGCTGCACGCGGCTTGAGCGGGCCTCGCATTCGATCTTGGGAACGCCCCAGGTGTCGGCCGCGGCCTGCAGGAGCATCTCCCGGGCCTGGGCGCCCACCTTACGCATGGCTTCCGTGGTGCTGCGGGTGGTCTGGCTGCCGCCGGTGATGCCGAGGTCGCCGAATTTCGGGGCGGTGGATGCCTGCAGGACCTTCACGCGGGACCAGTCCGCCTCGAGCTCTTCGGCGATGGCCATGGCCATGCTGGTGCGCACCCCCTGGCCGATTTCCGTCCGCGTGGCCCAGACGGTGATGGTCCCGTCGCCATCGATGCGAAGCAGGGCGTTGGGCTCGAAGGCGGCGCCCGGCGTGGTGCCCGGTGCGGTGCCGGGCGCGGCCTTCACGTTCAGGGGCATGTAGAAGGCCAGGGACAGGCTGCCCATGGTCTTGAGGAAGTCGCGGCGGGTGGTGGTCATGGCGTCACCTCCGCCTTCTTTCCGGCGGCCCGGTGGATGGCCTCGCGGATCCGCAGGTAGGTGCCGCAGCGGCACACGTTCCGGCCCATGGCCTGGTCGATGTCGGCGTCCGAGGGTCTGGGGTTGGCGGTCAGGAGCGCGGCGGCCTTCATGATCTGGCCCGTCTGGCAGTAGCCGTATTGGGATACGTCCAACTCAAGCCAGGCCTTCAGCAGGGGATGGGCGCCCTGGGGATCGAGGCCCTCGATGGTGGTGACGGGCCGGGCGCCCACGTCGCCCAGGCGGGTCTTGCAGGCGCGGACGGGGGCACCGCCCAGGTGGACGGTGCAGGCGCCGCAGAGCCCCTGGCCGCACCCGAACTTCGTTCCCGTGAGCTGAAGACGGTCGCGCAGCACCCAGAGCAGGGGCATGTCAGCGTCCGCCTCCACCTTGTGGGATTGCCCGTTGACCGACAGGGTGAACACCGCCATGGGGCACCTCCGGTTGCAGGATGATGGGCCCCATCCTACAACCGCTGTGAAGACAGCGGTGCAATAAGAAAAACTAGATCTGACCGCCCTCCAAAGGCACCCTTCGGATCCGCTTCCCCGTGGCCGCGAACACGGCGTTGAGCACTGCGGGGATGGCGAGGGGCACGGGCGGCTCGCCCATGCCCGACGGAGCCTCGGCGCTGGGGACGACATGGGTTTCGATGACGGGCATGTCGGCGAGGCGGAGCACCGGGAAGTCGTGGAAGCCGGTCTGCACCGTGCGTCCCTTCTCCCAGGTGATCTGGGTGGTGAGGGCGGACAGGCCGAAGGCGATGCCGCCTTCCACCTGAGCTTCGAGCCCGGCCGGATTCACCACGAAGCCGCAGTCCACGGCGCAGGTGATCTTGTGGACCTTGAGCCGGCCCTTCTCGACGGAGACCTCCGCCACCTCGGCGGCGTAGGTGCGGCCGTCGTAGGCGTGGCAGGCGAGGCCGAGGCCCCGGCCCTTCGGCAGCCCACGCCCCCAGCCCGCCTTCTGGGCGGCCACCTGGAGCACCTTCTTGAGGCGGCGGATGTCGGCCTCATCGCGACCGAACGTGACGATGCCCTGGTCGCCCAGCAGGTCGAGGCGGAACTGCAGCGGGTCCATGCCCCGCGCGTGGGCCACTTCGTCCAGAAAACATTCGCGCGCGAAGACATTGGGCACGATCTCGATGCCCCGCCACCAGCCCAGGGGCGTGGGGGCCTCCACCTCGGCGAAGTCCACCGTCAGCGCAGGGATGGCGTAGGGGATGTCGAGGGCGCCGTTGGCCTCGACGGAGGCCTGGGCCGGGGATTTCTGGCCCCCCATCCAGGCGCGCAGCACCGCGGGCCCGGCGATGCGGTGGGCCCAGGCGGACAGTCTGCCGGAGGCGTCGAGGCCGGCGCGCATCCGGTGCAGGGTCGCCGGGTGGTAGAGGTCGTGGCGGAGGTCATCCTCGCGGTCCCACACCACCTGCACCGGCCCGCCGCCCGCGGCCTTGGCCACCTGGGCGGCCTCGGTGCTGAAGTCGGTGCCGAGGCGCCGGCCGAAGCCGCCGCCGATGAGGGCGACATTCACCTTCAGCTGCTCGGGCTTGAGACCGAGGGCGGCGGCGGCCTGTTCCTGGGCGCGGTTCGGCGACTGGCTGCCGGTCCACATCTCCGCGCCGTCGGCGAGCATCTGCACGGTGGCGTTCATGGGCTCCACGGTGGTGTGGGCCTGGTAGGGAAAGGCGTACTCGGCCTCCAGCACCTTGGCGGCAGCGGCCAGGGCCTTCTCGGCGTCGCCCACCCGGCGGGCATCCTCGGCGGCGCCGGTGAGGGCCGCGCGCATCCGCGTTTCCAGGTCGGCGGAATTGAAGTCCCTGGCCGACCCTTCATCCCAGGTGGTGGTGGTGGCGAGGGCCTCGCGGCCCTTCAAGGCGGCCCAGGTGCTCTCGGCGATGACCGCGAGTCCGGTGGGCACCTTCACCACGCCCTTCACGCCGCGGACCGCCTTGGCCTTGGCTTCGTCCCAGGCTTTCGGCTGGCCCCCGGGCACGGGACAGCGCAGCACGGTGGCGAAGCGCTGGCCCGGGCGCCGCACGTCGAGGCCGAAGACGGCCTTGCCGGTGACGATGCCCGGCCCGTCGTGGCGGGGGGTGCGCCGGCCCAGGAGCTTGTAGTCCTTTGCCTGCTTCAGGGCAGGGTCCTTGGGCACGGGCAGCTTGGCGGCGGCTTCGGCCAGGTCGCCGTAGCCGGCCTTCTGGCCCTTCGGGCCAAGCACGAAACCCCTCTCGGTGCGGCACTGGTCCGGGCCCACCTTCCAGGTAGCGGCCGCCGCGGCCGTGAGCATCTCGCGGGCGGCTGCGCCGGCCTTGCGCAACGGCATCCATGTGCTGCTCACGCTGGTGCTGCCGCCGGTCTGCATGGACTTGAACTCGGGGCCGGGGTTGGCGTTGACCACCTCGATCCTCGACCAGTCCAGGTCAAGCTCCTCGGCCAGGGCCAGGGGCAGGGCCGTGCGCACGCCCTGGCCCA
>JAFJUR010000115.1 GCA_017859995.1 Holophagaceae bacterium
CCTGGAATCCCCCCGGCCCATGGACCGCCTGCTGGTGGGCGACGTGGGCTTCGGCAAGACGGAAGTGGCCATGCGCGCCGCGGCCAAGGTGGCCCTCGAGGGCCGGCAGGTGGCGGTGCTCTGCCCCACGACCATCCTCTGCTTCCAGCACTTCAGGACCTTCAAGGAACGCTTCGCGGGATTCCCCATCCGCATCGAGATGATGAACCGCTTCGTGGATGCCGCCGACCAGAAGCGCATCCTCCAAGAACTGGCCGACGGAAAGATCGAGATCGTGGTGGGCACCCACCAGATGCTGGGCGCCAAGGTGAAGTTCGCGGACCTGGGTCTGGTGGTCGTGGACGAGGAACAGCGCTTCGGCGTGGGCCACAAGGAAAAGCTCAAGAAACTGCGCCTCAACGTGGACCAGCTGGCGCTGTCGGCCACGCCCATTCCCCGCACCCTGCACATGAGCCTCACGGGCCTGCGGGAGATCAGCCTCATCGAGACGCCGCCGAAAGACCGGCTGGCCATCGAGACGGTGGTGGCGCCCTGGAGCGACGAGCTGGTGCAGACCGCCATCCAGTTCGAGCTGCGCCGCGGCGGGCAGGTGTACCTGGTGCACAACCGGGTGGAATCCATCGTGGCCATCGCCGAGCGGGTGCGCGAGCTGGTGCCCGATGCCCGCGTGGCCGTGGGCCACGGCCAGATGAGCGACGACGGCCTGGAGCAGGTGATGCTCGCCTTCATGGAAGGCCGGGTGGACGTGCTGGTGGCCACCACCATCGTGGAGAACGGCCTCGACGTGCCCAACGCCAACACGCTGATCGTGCATCGGGCGGATGCCTTCGGGCTCAGCCAGCTCTACCAGCTGCGGGGCCGGGTGGGCCGCAGCGACGTGCCGGCCTATGCCTACCTCCTGATCCCGCCCAAGCACGAGATCAGCGAGGATGCCCGCAAGCGCCTGCAGGCCCTGGAGGACTTCTCCGAGCTGGGCTCGGGCTTCCGGGTGGCGGCCATGGACCTCGAGCTGCGCGGCGCGGGCAACCTGCTGGGCGGCGAGCAGTCCGGCCGCATCCACGAGATCGGCTTCGAACTCTACGTGAAGCTCCTGGAGGAAACCCTCCAGGACCTGCAGGGCCAGCCCAGCACCGCCTTCGAGGTGAAGGTGGACGGCCTGGCCCCCGGCGCCCAGCTGAGCCGCCGCTGGATGGACCAGGCCGCCGAGCGCCTGGTGGCCTACAAGCGCATCTCACGGCTGCGGGAGGAGAAGGACCTCGAGCTCTACAAGCTGGATCTGGAGGACCGCTTCGGCCGCATCTCCGAGGACGACCCCGACACGATCCGGTTCTTCGAGCTGCTGAAGGTGAAGCTGCGGGCACAGGCGCTGGCGGTTTCGGAAGTGGCGGTGGAGAAGGGCCAGCTCAAGTTCCGCCTGAGCCCCCAGACCGCGCTGGACCCGGCGAAGCTCATGGCCTGGGTGGGGGCCCAGAAGGGTGCCCAGTTCACCCCCGACGGCGCCGTGCGCCTGCCCCTGCTCGGCACTGCGGACGGCCCCCTCCTCCAGGCGCAGCGGGTGCTGGCGGAGTGGGCGAAACTCTAGGACCCGGGCTTTCTCGAGCCGGAGTCGCCGTTCGCCGGCAGGCACCCGCCGTTCGCCGATCCTGTGCAACCGGCCCGTTCCAGAGGGGTACTTTGGGATTGTCCCAAGGGGGTCCCATGCTGACCGTGTTCCTGACCGAGAGCGCCGCCCTGCTTCGCATGGTCCAGGCCGTGACCCTCTTCCTGCTCATGGCCGCCTGCGTGCCTTCGGCCCTGCGCGCCGGCGAGCCCCGCATCGTCGCGCTGCACAACCTCGACAGCGCCGAGGTGCGCCACCAGGGCTTCACGCTGCCCCGCGCCACGAAGGTGCACGTCTACGCCAAGGGCGCCGGCCTCCGGCGGATCATCCGGGCCTCGGGAGACGCGCCGCTGTTCGCCTACGGCTGGATCCTGAACGCCACCACTCGGGAGGTGGTCTGGCAGATGGACGGCTCGAACACCAAGCGCGACTGGGAGTACCGGGTCGCCGATCAGTACCTGGACCTGCCCGCGGGCAGCTACGAGGCCTACTTCGCCAACCACGGCTTCGGCCAGAGCCTGCTCTTCGCGCAGTGGAGCCGCAACATCGACCGGCGTTCCCTCGCCGCCAGGGAGGGCGAGCGCCACCAGGGATTCCTGGCCGCCTTCGGGGCAGACGACGTCAGCCTGCTGCGCCACTGGCGGGAGCAGGTGGGGAACTACGGCATGGAAATCTACCTGCCCGGCGGACAGGTCTCGGAGGTGAACACCTTCGAAGGGCCTCTGCGCTGGAAGAACATCGTGGTGGCCCTGCCCGCCGCCACCGACGACGGACACTGGACCCAGGCCTTCCACCTGCGCAAGCCCGTCACGCTGCATGTCTATGGCGAGGGCGAGGGCAGCGGCCGGCGCATGCATGACTACGGCTGGATCCTCGATGCCCGTACCCGAACCCGGGTCTGGGAGATGACCATGGACAAGTCCCAGTTCGCCGGCGGCGCCCGCAAGAACCGGCGCCAGGTGGAAACCATCCAGCTGCCCGCCGGGGACTACGAGGCCACCTTCATCACCGACGACTCCCACTCCCCCGCGGACTGGAACAGCGCGCCTCCCTGCGATCCGGCCATGTATGGCCTCACGCTGGCGCTCCCCGCCGACGCGGACCTCGCCGCCTTTACCGCGACCAAGCCCCTGGAGTGGTCCGTGCTGGCGGAGCTGGTGCGGGTGGGCAATGCCCAGGACCGGACCGCGCCCTTCACCCTGGCCGCCGGCCGGACTGTGCGGATCCACGCGATCGCGGAAGCAGACGGGGACGACATGGCCGACGAGGCCTGGATCGAGGACGCCGCCGGCAAGCGGGTCTGGGTGATGGAGCGCAGCCGCACTCATCACGCCGGCGGCGCGTCCAAGAACCGGCTGGCCGACGAGCTGGTCAGCCTGCCCAAGGGGACCTACACCCTGCGGTTCCGCACGGATGAAAGCCACGCCTACGGCCACTGGAACAGCGACGCGCCCTGGGATGCCGAGCGCTACGGGCTGACGGTCTACGCGGGGAAATAGCCCCCTGGGCCGAGCCAGGCCCGCCGCGCATCCGGACCCTCACCGGAGAGGCCCCGGCGCCGAGGCGAACCGCGCACTCCCGACCGCCGAGGCGTCGAATCGGCCCGACACGTGGGCACCGCAGCGCTCGCAGCGGCCCTCGGCATCGAGCAGGCGATCCAGGAGGCCGAAGCCCGCTCGCCGGATCACGGGCTGATCGCAGCCGGGACAATAGGTCGTCGCGCCTTCCGGGTCGTGGATGTTGCCGATGTAGACGTGCTTCAAGCCCGCCTCCCGGGCCAGGGCCCGGGCTCGGCGCAGCGTGTCGGGAGGCGTGGGCGGCACGTCCAGCATCCGATGGTCCGGATGGAACGCGCTGAAGTGGAGGGGGACTTCCACCCCCAGGTCATCGGCGATCCACTCAGAGAGCTGGCGAATCTCCGCCTCGGAATCGTTCAGCCCGGGAATGAGGAGGGTGGTGATCTCCGTCCATACGTCCGTCCCGTGGACGAGGTATCTCAGCGTGTCGAGCACAGGCTGGAGCGAACCTCCGGTCACCTGGCGGTAGGTCGCCTCCCGGAAGAACTTCAGGTCGACGTTCGCCGCGTCCAGGCGCTCGAAGACATCGCGCCGTGCGGCGTCCCTCAAGTAGCCCGCGGTCACGGCCACCGTGGCGATGCCTTCCGCGTGGCAGGCCTCGGCCACGTCCGACACGAACTCGAGGGAGATCGCCGGCTCGTTGTAGGTGAAGGCGACGCTGAGGCAGCCCAAGCGGCGGGCGGCGGTGGCGATGGATTCCGGCGCGGCGCGCTCGTGGAGCCGCCCCAGATCGCGGGAGCGGGACAGGTGCCAGTTCTGGCAGTTCCGGCAGGACAGGTTGCAGCCCACCGCGCCGAAGGAGAGGGCCTTGGATCCCGGCAGGAAATGGTGCAGCGGCTTCTTCTCGATGGGATCGACGCAGAGTCCGCTGGTGCGTCCGTAGCCTGCCAGCACCAGGCGACCGCCCTTCCTCTGGCGCAGGAAGCAGCGGCCATGCTGGCCTTCACGGAGGGCGCATCCATGGGGGCAGACATCGCAGCGCAGCCGGCCGTCCGCGAGCCGGTGCCAGTGTCTGGCCGGAAAGAGGAAACCGGCGGCCTCTGGTCCCGTGAAGTCGGCCGCGCGGGGCGGCGCCGTGCGGGGCTCGTCCCGCCAGGCTTCGGTGGTGTAGGTCCAGGCCCGCGTTCCGGCCGGCCAGGCGCGGGAGGCCAGGCCCGCCTTGCGTTTGAGGGCGGCGAGGAAATCCGCCGGGGCGGGCAGGCTCTCCCAGACCTGGGGCAGGAAGGTGGCCGTGCGGCCCTGGGCCTCGAGCACGAGACCGTCCACCTCGGGCCGCAGCCGCTGCAGCAGATCCGCTTCGCTTGCGCAGGCCACGGGGCGCAGGGGCGAGAGGAGGGAAACTTCCACCGACAGCCGCGGGAGCTGCTCCGAGGTGATGGCCTCGAACCGGGGATCGTCGAAGGCCGCGGCCAGGGCGTGCCGCCGGACCCCCTCCGCCAGCGACGGGTGGGGTGCGAGTCCGCCCACGCAACCCTGGAGTTCGCCATCCTGGGTGAGGGTGACAAAGGAGGCCCCCGGTCCATCGAAGGTGGCGTCGGGTGCGTCTCTGGCGTCGTCCGAGTCGCATGGGAGGGCGCAGCCCAGAGCCTCGGCAATGGTCCGCCGGGCCATCCTCGCCAGGCGGGAGCCATCCGGCTCAGGGCTGCCCGGTCTCAAAGAAGGCAAAGGCCCCATAGCCGACCACCTCTTCCAGATCACCCGTCGCGTCGCCCGAGTTCCGCAGGTCCAGGAGCACCGGGTGCAGTCTCCGGCGTTTTGCGGCCTCCAGGAAACCCGACACGGGGATGGCTCCGCAGGCGCGCTCGGATTCCAGGGTCGTGTCCAGGTGCAGGATCTGCCGGACGGTCTCGCGATCCATGGCGCGGCCAAGGCGGTCTGGCAGGTAGTGGGACAGGTCCGAGCTCACGATGATCACGGTCTCCGGGCCGCCCCACAAGGTGTCCAGCACATCCGCGACCTGACGGGGCGGCGCCTGCCCCACCACCAGGGGGACGAGCTTCGCATCCGGCGCCACCCGTTGGATGAAGGGCAACTGCACCTCCAGGGCGTGCTCGGAGCCATGGATGGCCTCGCTGCGGCGCACCTGGGGGATGTGGGCAAGCATCGCCGTATCCACCGCCACCACGCCGAGGGGCGTCTCGAAGGCATCGGCCTCGGGCAGGGCCAGGCCCTGGAAAGCCGCGTGATGACTGGGGCCCAGCAAGATCACCCGCTCGAGGTCGCCGCCACCGCGGATCAGGCGCGCATAGGCGCAGGCCGCCACCGCGCCGGAATAGGCGTAGCTCGCATGCGGCACGATCAGGGCCTTGGGCGTGGGCTCTTCCGGCGGTACGGCCACTGCCGCGAGGAGGCGGTCCACCTCCTTCCGAAGGGCGGCAGCCTCGCCCGGGTAGAACCTGCCTGCGACCGAGGCGGGACGCACCGTCAACATGGCATCCTCCTGCGCGGAGCAGGGGTACCATCGGTCCCGTGGTCGGGCGGCGCAAGGCGAGGACGCTGAATTCTCCGTCAAGCTCCGGGCATTCCGGTGCGGAGTCTCAGCCTCAGCCGTTCACAGGGACGAGGCTGCGCCTGGATCATGGGGCAGGTTGCCGCGCGGCGAACGGAAGTAGGCGAAGGGCGTGGCGTGGAGGAAATTCGACACCCGGCTGGTGTAGATGTCGGCGTACCGTTCGATCTGGCGCGTGAGGTGGCTCTTGTCGTTGCCGGCGCGGGTGAGCAGGCCCCACCTGGTGTTGGTGAGTTCTGTGCCGGCCTTGGCCAGGGGCGCGATCTCCGCATCCAGGGCCACCAGCTCGCCGCGCAGGTCGTGCACCCGCGCCTCCAGGTCCGGGGCGTGGCCGCTTTCCTGGGGACCGTAGCCCGCGTGGAGGCGCTGCAGGGCGAGGCGAGCCCGGGAGAGACGGGCCTCCAGGATCTCCTTCTCCCGCATCAGCGCCATGAGCCGAAGCTCGGTGGCGCGGAAGGCTTCCAGCGCCGCCACCTCGGCCTCCAGCTCCCTCAGCACCAGCGCGGTGCGCCAGCTGAGGGTGCGCTTGCTCACGTGCACGTCGCCGAACATGTGGTCGCCCACATAGAGGATTTCGTCGCCGGAGATGCCCAGGTCCCGCTCCACCTGCGCGGCGCAGCCACCGAGGTAGAGGCCGCCGGGACGAAGCGGGCCCGCCAGAGGGCGCAGCAGGCCCGCTTCGTCCACGACCTCGAAGAAGGGGCCCCGCTCAAGGAAGAAGGCCGGCTTGCGGGCGGCCACAATCACCAGGTCGAACAGCTGGCGCCAGGTCATGCCTTCGGGCAAGTGCCGGTCGTAGGCGTGGGCCATCATCTTCGCGGTGAAGCTCCACTCTGAGTTGGTGATGAGCAGGAGCTTCTTGCCGGCGGCCTTCTGGTCCAGCAGGGCCAGGGCGGCCTCGGGATCCTGCACCACGTAGCGGTCTGGCGCCGCGGCGATCTCGGCCTTCAGGTGCCCTTCGAGGTGCTGGGCGTCCACCCGCGCCCGCACGTGGCGGTAGAGGCTCGCGTACTCGAAGGCGCGGGGCAGGGCGCCCTGGTCCATCAGGTCCACCGCCTGGGCGAACAGGCAGCCCTCGGAGAGTGAGAACAGCGTGTTGAGAAACACCCAGCGGGAATCGCTCAGGTCCACCAGGGTCTGGCCGTAGGCGTCGCGCTGTTCGGCGAACTCGAGCATGCGGGTGCCGTGCATGGCCCGCTTCACGAAGCCGAAGCGGTTCGCCTTCACGAGGTTGCCCAGCTCGGTGTCGATCACGAGCCCCCGGGTGACCATCCGCGGGTCGAAGGCCAGCGAGCCCACGGGCCAGCCCTCGGAAGCCAGCCGTTCCCGGGCCTGGGCGTAGACCATCTGCTCGAAGGCCGCCACCCGGTAGTCCACCAAGGTGTAGTCCATGTCGTAGCCGATGGCCCGCACCGATCGCAGATTCAGGGTCCGGTTGCAGAAAACCCCGCGGCCAGGCGCCGGGGAGGAAGGTGAGGCGGAACCGTCTAACGTGGCCATGGGCCAGGATAGCCCAGTGACGTGGCGCGTTCGATCCCGGGGTGCGCCGCGGACCGCCCCGTCCGCACGGGGAGGGACCCTGTGCCATGCTTGAGGCCTCTGCTTCGGAGATCCCATGCCCCTTTCGCGCCTGACGCTGATCCCGGCTCTGATTCCGGCCCTGGTCCTGACGCTGCCCCTCGCAGCGGCGGAGAAGCGGGCCTTCCACATCGAGGATCTCTATCGGCTCAAGGGCGTTCAGCACCTCAGCCTCAGCCCCGACGGCGCGCGCCTGGCCTTCGAGGTGTCCAGCCAGGATCTGAAGGCGGCGAAGCGGAATACTCAGATCTGGGTGCTGGAGGTGGCCACCGGCGCGGCCAGGCAGCTCACTCAGTCCGGCAAGGCCGACACCGCGCCCCAGTGGTCGGCGGACGGCAAGACGCTCTACTTCCTGTCGAGCCGCGAGGGCGGCAGCCAGCTCTGGGCCCTGGACGCCAGCGGCGGCGAGGCCCGCAAGGTGACATCTTTTGAAGCGGGCGTGGGCTCGCCGAAGGTGATCCGGAATGCGAACCAGGTGGTGTTCGAAGCCTCGGTGTTCCCCGAGGCCATGACCGACGGCGCCAAGCAGAAGCAGCTGGCCGAGAAGCTGGAATCCGGCCCGGTGCAGGCGCACCTGGCGGATTCGCTGCTGTACCGCCACTGGACCGAGTGGCGGGACTTCCAGGTGAGCCACCTGTTCAGCGCCACGTTCGAGGGCAAGGTGGAGGCCCTCACCTCGGGCCAGCAGGACTACCCCGCCTTCTGGCAGAGCTGGGACCTCAGCCCTGACGGCAAGGAGGTCTGCGTCACCACCAACACGGACCCGGTGCCCGCCCGCAGCACCAACCAGGACCTCTTCCTCATCTCGCTGGAGGGAGACCGCGCCCCGCGGCGCATCACCGGCGACAATCCGGCGGCGGACCAGGATCCCAAGTACTCGCCTGACGGCCGCTACATCGCCTACAAGTTCCAGGTGAAGCCGGGCCATGAGTCCGACCGCTTCCGCCTCGCCGTCTACGACCGCGTGGCCAAGACCCGCAAGGTGCTCACCGAAGGCGTGGATAACTGGGTGGATGCCATCCAGTGGTCCGCCGACGGCAAGGCCCTCTGGTTCACGGTGCAGGAGAAGGGCCGCTGGCCGCTCTGCCGCGTGGAAGTGGCCACCGGCAAGATCACCCGCATGCTCGAAGGCCAGAGCATCCGTGAGTTCGTGGTGAGCCCCGACCAGAAGAGCGTGCTGCTCACCAAGACCCGGGTGGGCGAGCCCGTGGAAGTGTGGCGCTACGGCTTCGAGAAGAAGGAACTGAAGCGGCTCACCAGCTTCAACCAGGCCGTGGCCGACGAGGTGGATATCCGCCCGGCGGAAGAGTTCACCGTGAAGGGCGCGGACGGCAAGGACATCCACGTGTTCCTTGTGAAGCCCCACGGCTTCGATCCCGCGAAGAAGTACCCGCTCATCCTCAACGTGCACGGCGGCCCGCAGATGATGTGGTCCGACACCCTGCGCGGCGACTGGCAGGTCTACCCCGGCGCCGGCTACATCGTGGCCTTCCCCAATCCCCATGGCTCTACCGGCTACGGCCAGGCCTTCACCGACGCCATCAGCGGCGACTGGGACGGCAAGGTGATGACCGACGTGGAGAAGGTCGCCGACCACCTCGCGGCGCTGCCCTACGTGGACAAGGACCGCATGGGCGCCATGGGCTGGAGCTGGGGCGGCTACGCCATGATGTGGCTCGAGGGCCACACCACCCGCTTCAAGGCCCTGGCCGCCATGATGGGCGTCTACGACCTGCGCTCCATGCACGGCGCCACGGAAGAGCTGTGGTTCCCCGAGCACGACCTCACGGGCACGCCCTGGGACAAGGCCGCCACCTACGAGCGCATGAACCCCAGCAGCCACGTGAAGGCCTTCAAGACGCCCTGCCTCGTCGTCACCGGCGAGCGCGACTACCGCGTGCCCTACACCCAGAGCCTCCAGTTCTTCACGGGCCTGCAGGAGATGGGCGTGCCGAGCCGCCTGCTCGTCTTCAAGAACGACGGCCACTGGCCTGACAACCTGAAGTCCATGCCCGTCTACTACAACGCCCACCTCGAGTGGTTCCAGAAGTACCTGGGCGGCGGCGCCGCCCCCTGGAAGACCGAGGACATGGTGCGGAACGCCGCTCAGGGCTTGGCGTCCCCTTTCAGCTTCCAGTAGGCGCCGCCGCCCGCGAGCCGGGACTCCAGGCCCCGGCGGGCGGCGCGCAGGCCCTCCCTCAGCACGCGCCGAATGTCGCTGAGCACCGGCGGGGCAGTGGCGAAGTAGGAGTGCTCGAGGAAGCTCGTGTCGAGGCCCGAGGCGTCGATGGTCTCGATGCCAGGCACGATCACGATGCCCGAGGCGGTGTCGCCGGCCCGTGGGTAGCCGTGCACCTTCTTCGAGGCCAGCAGCGCGTTGTCGCCACTGGACACGTAGAGGGTGATGCGCTTGCAGCCCGCCGTCAGCGCCGGGGCGATGTCGCGCTTGAAGGTGTCGGCGTCGATGTCGGGGGCGGTGAGGATGATTTCCTTGAACCGGCCCTTCAACGTGGGCTGCTCGGTGAACAGCTGCCGCAGGGCGCCGGTGAGGGCCCGGTTGCCCATGGAGTGGGCGATGAGGTAGATGTCCTTGCCCTCGCTGGCGCGGGCATGGTCGGCGAGGAAGCGCTTGAGGTTGCCCTCGCTCCACAGGACGTTGGTTTCGTCGGTGGTGTAGCCCTGCAGCGTGCCCTGAGAGGGCCAACTGTAGAAGACGGGGATGCCCCGGTAGTCGAGGTCGTAGGTGATCTGGGCCGTGCGCCGGGCGGCGTCGTCGAAGGAGACGTTGTAGCCGTGCACGAACACGAAGCTGGAGGCGTCGGGGCCCTGGGCCTTGAGCCGGGCCTTCACCCGGTTCATGAAGGCCGTGCGGGTCATGTACGCGCGGTCGAGGACGGCCATGTGCTTGCGGGGATCCTCGCTGAACTCCAGACGCCAGACCGAGGGCGCCTCCAGTTCGCCGGTCCGGTGCCCGTGGGGCACGCTGACCACCACCTCGCCGTAGCTGATGCCGGATCCGCGATCTCCGCCGAACTGGGCCGTGGCGGGGTCCATCTTCCGGTCCGTGCCGTACATGACCGTCACCCGGGCGAAGCCCTGGTCGGTCACCACGTTGGGGTTGGCCTCCACCGGAGTGGGCCTGGGCGGCGGCGGCGGCGGCGGTGGTGGCGTCGACCGCGCGGCTTCCTGCCGGCGGCTCATGTCGCTCCGTTCCGCCATGCGCCGTTCCTCCTGCTCGGCCATGCGGCGGGCCTCCCGCTCCCGGGCGGCCTCCTGCTCGGCCCTGGCGGCGTCCTGGGGCGCGGGAACCGGGCGTCGTTCCGGGGGGCGGTGCGCGCAGTTCAGGAGGCAGGCTGTCAGGACGAACGCAGACAGGTTGAAGCGCAGGATCGGGTGGAGCCGGGGGCGGCGCATGGCGTCCTCAACGGTCAGGGGCGGCACGGGGGAATCGCGGGATTCAGGGACGAGGTGGGGCCAACGGGTCGGTTCAGAAAGGGGTGAAGCCATGATGGAACCTCGACAAGGCCGCGGATAGGCCGAATTCCGGACGGCTGCCGGGGCCCACGCGCGCCTTCGGCCGGGCCCCCTCCCAGCGGACGCGGAACCGGGAAACCTGGTCGCTATTTCTTCTTCTTGGCCGGATTCAGGCCCGACACCGCGACTGGGGCGACCAACCGCGAGGAGAGTTCAGAGCCTTTGTGCGTGGCGCCATGCACCACGGCGGGCTTGGCTTTCTTGGGTTTCTTGTCGTTGGACATGAGTCCTCTGCGCGGGCCCCCGGTTCATTGGGATTCGGGCCCAGGCTCATCCTGGGCGCAATCGATGGAAATCAACGTTTTTCTTTATTTATGAGTGGGTCCGAAGCGGATGGGATTTGTTTTCCCTCGTAAGATGATGCTAGGGTTATGAATGATCCATCAGGAGCCTCCATGCGCACCGCTTCAGCTTTGGCTGCCCTCATGACGCTGCCCGCGCTCGCCGCCGATCCGGCCACGGCCTCCAACCCCTTCTTCGCCGAGTGGAAGACGCCCTTCGGCGTGCCGCCCTTCGCCGAGATCAAGGAGGAGCACTTCCTCCCGGCGCTGAAGGAGGGGATGGTCCGCCAGAAGGCCGAGGTGGCCCTCATCGCGGACGCCAAGGCCGCGCCCACCTTCGAGAACACCATCGCGGCCCTGGATCTCTCCGGCCAGTTCATGGACCGGGTGGGCTCGGTGTTCTTCAACCTCACGGGCGCGGAGACCAACCCGAAGCTGCAGGCGGTGAACCGCGAGGTGATGCCGCTCATGGCCGCGCACCGCGATGACATCCAGCTCAATGCCAAGCTGTTCGGCCGGGTGAAGGCCGTGTGGGAGGGCCGCGCAGCCCTGAAGCTCGCCCCCGACCAGGCCCGGCTGCTGGAGCGCACCTACAAGGGCTTCGTGCGCTCCGGCGCGGCGCTCACCGCCGACCAGCAGGTGCGGATGCGTGCCATCAACGCCGAGCTCTCCAAGCTGGGCGTGGAATTCGGCGACCGGCTGCTCAAGGCCACCAAGGCTTTCCAGATGGTGGTGGAGAACCCCGCCGACCTCGCCGGCCTGCCCGAAGGCACGCGCATGGCCGCCGCCGCGGCGGCGAAGAAGGCGGGCAAGGACGGGCAGTGGCTGTTCACCCTGGATGGCCCCAGCATCTGGCCCTTCCTCGAATACGCCCAGAACCGCGAGCTGCGCAAGCGGCTCCTGACGGGCTACCTGGAGCGCTGCAACCAGGGCGGCGACACCGACACCAACGCCATCGTGGCCAAGGTGGCGTCGCTTCGCGTCGAGAAGGCCCAGCTGCTGGGCTACAGGACCTGGGCCGACTTCGTCCTGGAAGAGAACATGGCCAAGGATCCCAAGGGCGTCTACGGGCTGCTGGACCAGATCTGGAAGCCCGCGCTGGAGGTGGCCAAGCGGGAGCGGGCCGACCTGCAGGCCATGATGGTCAAGGATCTGCCCGGCCAGAAGCTCGAACCCTGGGACTGGCGCTACTACGCCGAGAAGGTGAAGAAGGCCAAGTACGACTTCGACGAGGAATCCGTGAAGCCCTACTTCGCGCTGGACGCCGTGCGCCAGGGCGCCTTCGCCGTGGCCGGCCGGCTCTACGGCGTGACCTTCACCGAGGTGAAGGGCCTGCCCGTCTACCAGAAGGACGTGCGCTGCTTCGAGGTGAAGGAGAAGGATGGCCGCCACCTGGGCCTCATCTACGTGGACTACCATCCCCGGCCCGGCAAGCGCGGCGGGGCCTGGATGAGCAACTACCGGCAGGCCTGGGTCAAGGACGGCCAGCAGGTGGACCCGGTGGTGGTGAACGTCTGCAACTTCACGGCCCCCGCCGGCGACCGGCCCGCCCTGCTGACCTCCGACGAGGTGCAGACGCTCTTCCACGAGTTCGGCCACGGGCTGCATGGCCTCTTCTACAAGGGCCGCTACCGCGGCACCGCCGGCACGCCGCGCGATTTCGTCGAGCTGCCCAGCCAGGTCATGGAGAACTGGGCGATGGAGCCCGAGGTGCTGAAGCTCTACGCCAGGCACTACAAGACCGGCGAGGTGATCCCCGACGCGCTCGTGGCGAAGATGAAGAAGGCCGGCACCTTCGGCCAGGGATTCGCCACGGTGGAGTACATGGCCGCCTCCCTGCTGGACATGGACTGGCACACCCTGACCACCACGAAGCCCCAGGACACCGCCGCCTTCGAGCAGGCCTCGCTCGCCAAGTGGGGGCTGATCTCCGAGATTCCGCCCCGCTACCGCAGCCCCTACTTCAACCACATCATGGGCGGCTACGCGGCGGGCTACTACAGCTACATCTGGAGCGCCGTGCTGGACAGCGACGCCTTCCAGGCCTTCAAGGAGAAGGGCAACCTCTTCGATCCCGCCACCGCCGCGAAATTCCGCGCCGAGGTGCTCTCCAAGGGCGGCACGGAAGATCCCGCGCTGCTCTACCAGCGCTTCCGCGGCCGCGATCCCAAGGTGGGGCCGCTGCTGGAGAAGCGCGGACTGAAGTAGACCTCGTTCAGGTTCTCCAGGGAGCCGGCGGCCGGGCCTGAGCCTGCCGCCGGCGATCAGGGGTGCTTGAGGTGGTTGACGCAGAACTGGCGCAGGCAGCGGCCGCGTCCCTCGTCGGGGGGACCCGCGGGCCCGATGCGCCAGGTGGAGGGATCGTCGCAGAACTGCGTCTGAACGCAGTCCGTGGGGCCGCAATCGTAGAAGAGGCCCGTGTGCCGCGCGCCGGCCTCGTCCCACAAGGCGAAGGGCGGCGCCGCGGCGGTCTCGATGAAGTTGAGCCGGTAGGTCATGTAGCAGTGGGTGTCCCCGCTGCTGAAGCTGGCGCCGGTCTTACCCATCGGCAGCGGACCGAGGTCCCAGGATCCCGTCTCGACGGTGCCTTTGGGCTTCTCCTTGAAGGCCGCCAGGTACTCGACCTTGACCACGCGGATCTTCCGCTCGCCGTGATGCTTCACCCGGCAGCCATGGGCCAGCTCGTGGGTGAGGGTGTTCTTCACCTTCTTCGCGAGGTCGAAATCCGCGCCTCCCTGCAGGGCCGGCAGGTTCACGTACACCCCTTCGCAGTCCCGGGGCGGACCTGGAGCTCCCCAGCCCGGTTTCATGTTCGCGCCGCCCTCGTCATCGCCCTCCAGCGTGCCGGCGCCCGGCATGAGCCAGAGCACGTACTGCTCATCCTTCGACTGCTCGTCGCGGTTGGGGTTGATGGTGTGGCGGTTGAAGGCGCCCTTTTCGGTGACGCCGCACTCCTCGGCCGTGACGAGGTGCACGCACAGCCCGGACTGGCGGAAGAACCCGAGCCCGTAGCCCAGCTGGTCGCAGATGAACACGTCCTTGACGCGGGGATCGGTCCGCACGTGGCGCCCCGTGGTCATCTCCGTGGGTGATGCCGCGGCGTACCCGCCCTCGCTGCCGCTCATGCGGAAGCCGCGGTACTCCTCGTAGCGCGTGAGCACATCGCCGGTGCAGCCATCTCCTTGGGGCTGGGCGTCCTCGTCCTCGCCGGCGCCCCGGAGGCCGCCGGCCCAGCGGGTCTCCCAGGCATCGGCGATGTGGTTGGCGTTCTCGTCCTTCGGCAGGTTCAGCTCGGGCCGTTCCTTGCCCTGGATTGTCACCTTCACGGGGCGATCAAGATCGTCCGTGGCGGTCACCCGCAGCGAGCCCCACGCCCCGAAGTCGTGGGCATGGACCCGGAACATCGCCTCCTCCAGCAGAATGTCGGAGGCCAGGTGGGTGCGGTCCTGCCAGATCAGCCCCTCCTTCTGCGGGAAATCCTTCTGCCGGAACCGCAAGCCTTCCGAGGGCGAGGCGTTCAGGGGCCAGTTCCCGCAGACGCCGCAGTTCATGGAGACGCGGGGCAGGGCGACCTCGAGCTTGGCCTGGCGGGGCACGCCGGGCTCCCCCTTCTTGTGGATCTTGATGGTGACCTGGAGGGGGAGGTCCCCAGGCTGGTCGGGCTGATCCAGGTTTCCCCTCGGAATCCAGCCGTCGTAGTCCTCCAGGGTCACCGTGGCTTCCACTTCGTCGTCGGGCGGCTCTCCGGTGAGGGTGCACACGAAGGACTGCTGGACCGTGCCGTCCTTGGACGTCAGGCTGGCCGCGTTCACCTTCCGGACCTTCCTGAGGTTCCGAAGTTCCTCATTGGTGAAATGGAAGGTCTGCAGCCGTTCCCAGGCGGCGGTGGTGGCCTCGTCGAAGTCGTAGCCCCCCTGCGTCATCAGGCCGAACTCGGGGGGATCCTCGTCCATGTAGACGACCGGGCAGCAGTGCAGGATCCCGCCGTCCTCGGTGCGGGTGAACCGGGCGGCATCCTCGCGCAGGGTCCATCCGACGCCGGATGGATCCTGCTGGTTGCTCCCCGGGCCGTGGATGGTCCGTCCGCCTGCGGCGGCTTTGCCCTTGTGGCTCAGGATGCCGAAGCACATGGGCTCGGCGGGCCGCAGGCCCGCGAGTCCGCCGCGCAGCTTGTAGAGCTTGCCCGGCGTCCGCTCGTCGCCCCGGCCCGAACCTTTGCCCATGTTGAAGCCGAAGTGACCCCGCCACTCGGCGCCGGGCGCGAACTGCACCTCGACCTTGCTGGAGGCCGAAGTGCCGTCGCTGGCGCTGGCCTTCGCCTCGAAGACGATGGTGAACACCTGAGGCGGCCTGGGCGCTTCCTGGCTCCGCGAGGGAAGCGACCCTGTCGCCAGGAGCAGAAGGCCGAGCGTCTGCGTCAACCACCGGCCCAGAACGCCCATGTCCCCTCCGGTCACGATCCGCGCTATTCCTTGACCAGCTCCACCCGCCGGTTCTTGGCCTTGCCCTCTTCGGTGTCGTTGCTGGCCACGGGGGCCAGGGGACCCACGCCGTGGCCCTTCAGGCGGGAGGCGGCGATGCCGTGCTGGCCGACGAGGGCCTGCACCACGGCCTCGGCGCGGGCCTGGGAGAGCTTCAGGTTGGCCTCCAGGCCGCCGGTCATGTCGGTGTGGCCGACCACCTTCAGCTTCAGGACAGGCGTGGCGCCAAGCAGCTTGGCGATCTCCGCCAGGGCGGGCCCGGACTCGGGCTTCACCTCGGCCTTGCCGGTGTCGAAGTAGATGCCGTAGACCGCCACGTGGCCGGTGGCGGCGAGGTCGCCTCCCAGGGCCGCCGCATCGGCCTGGATGTGCTGGGCCATGGCCTGCTTCTCGACGATGCGCAGCCAGATCTTGCCATTCCCGCGCTCCGCCTGCACCCAGGCCTCCTTGCCGTCCTTGGTGATCTTGCCGTTCACCCACCAGTCCGGCCGCTGGTGGAGCACCTTGCCGCCGGCCTTCAGGATGGCGTTCTCGTAGTTCCGCACCACGGCCACGGCGGAGGGCTCGAGCTTCCGGTCCGTGACGGCGTAGGTCAGGAACGTGAACTTCCCTTCCACGGGCACCTTCTCCCGCGCGTTGGAAGTCCAGAACTCGTAGCGGCCGAATGCCTCGGTCTTGCAGTCCTGGAGGACGTAGCCGGGCATGCGGGTGGGGAAGAGGGGGTGATCTTTGCATCCGGCCTTGTCGGCCTGGGCCAGGGCCGGCAGCGCGGCGAGG
>JAFJUR010000222.1 GCA_017859995.1 Holophagaceae bacterium
TCATGGGGTCATTCGCCAGACGGGCCTTTCCGGAGGTCGTTCCTCGGTTGAACATGGGTCCCCGCCTGCAGCATAAGGCCGCCCGAAGATCCGGGCCGCTTTCTTTCCATCGGCCGCACCGGCCCCCGGACTTGAGCTTGATCTTGAGCTCCGGAGGCGAGAAGCGCGGCGCGCGGTCTCGCCCGGGGATGCCATACTCGCCCTACGCCCAATCATTCCAGGGAACTCATGCGCTTTCTCCACACCTCTGACTGGCACCTGGGCAAGACCCTCTGCAATGCGAACCTCCTGGAGGACCAGGCCCATGCCCTGGAGCAGGTGGCGGCCATGGTCCGGGAGACCCGGGCCCAGGCCCTCGTGGTGGCGGGGGACATCTACGACCGCGCCGTGCCCCCCAAGGAGGCCGTGGCCCTGCTGGACCAGACGCTGGATCGCATCGTGCGGGGCCTGAAGGTGCCGGTGCTGCTCATCGCCGGAAACCACGACAGCCCCGAGCGGCTGGGCTTCGCCTCCGGCTTCCTGGAGACCCAGGGCCTGCACGTGGCCGGGCCGCCGGAGCCCTCGCCCCAGCCGGTGTGCATCGGGTCCACGGCCTTCCACCTGCTGCCCTACGCCGACCCCGTCGCCGTGCGTCACGCTCTGGGTGAAGAGAGCGTGCGGACGCACCAGGATGCCCTGGCGGCCCAGCTGGCCCGGGCCCGGGCCAACCATCCCAGCGGCAGCCGCTTCGTGGCCGTGGCCCATGCCTTTGTGGCCGGAGGCGTCGCCTCCGACTCGGAACTGGGCCTCGCCATCGGCGGCACCGGCGAAGTGGACGCCGCCCTCTTCGCCCCTTGCGACTACGCGGCCCTGGGGCACCTGCACCGGCCGCAGGAGGCGGGCTACGCCCACGTCCGCTACGCCGGCAGCCTGCTGAAATACAGCGCCTCCGAGGCCTCCCACGTGAAGGCCCTCACGCTGGTGGAGCTGCCCGCGCGGGGCCCCGCGCGCACCGAGCCCCTGCCCCTGACGCCGCGCCGGGACCTGCGCCGGCTGCGGGGCCGTTTCGAGGACCTCCTGCAGGCGCCCGTTGGCCACGCCGAGGACTACCTGTTCCTCGAGCTGCTCGACGACGGGCCCGTGCTCGACGCCATGGCCCGCCTGCGCCAGGTCTACCCGAACATCCTCGGCATCCAGCCCGCCTCCGCGGCCCCCGCCGACCTCGGCGAGGTTCCGGTGATCAGCTCGCGGGAGCTGGATCCCGAAACGCTGTTCCAGACCTTCTTCCGCGACATCCAGGGCCGTCCGATGGACGAGGAGGAGGTCGCGGTCTTCCGCGAGATCACGGGCCGGGCGCTCGCCGCCGAGGACCGTCCATGAAACCGCTGCGACTCACCCTCGAGGCCTTCGGCCCCTACGCGGGCCGGCAGGATCTGGACTTCGCCGACCTGAAGGACCAGGCCTTCTTCCTCATCCACGGGCCCACGGGCGCCGGCAAGACCAGCATCCTGGATGGCATCAGCTACGCCCTGTACGGCGAGACCAGCGGCGGTCTCCGCGAGACCCGCGACCTGCGCAGCCACTTCGCGCCCACGGAGGTGGCCACCCGGGTGACCTTCGAGTTCGCCCTCGGCGCCAAGACCTACCGCGTGGAGCGCGCGCCCGAGCAGCCGGTGCCCAAGCAGCGCGGCGCCGGCACCCGGAAGCAGCCCGCCACGGCGAACCTGTGGGAGCTGCAGGGCGCCGCCGAGGTGCCCCTGGCCACGGAGAAGCCCTCCCTGGTGGATGCCAAGGTGGCTGAGCTGATCGGCTTCAAGGCCAGTCAATTCCGGCAGGTGGTGCTCCTGCCCCAGGGCCGCTTCCAGGAGTTCATGCTGGCGGGATCGGCCGAGCGCCAGGCCATCCTACAGACCCTCTTCCAGACCGCTCGCTACGCCCAGATCGCCGAGGCGCTCGCCGACGAGGAGAAGGCCCTCAAGGAGGCCATGCGCGCCACCCAGGCGCAGTCCAGGCAGCTGCTGGCCCAGGCCGGCGTGAAGGCCGTGGAGGATCTCCCGGGCCTGCTGCAGGGCGCCGCCGACCATGCCGAAGCCCTTGCGGCGGAGCAGGCCCAGGCCCACGCCGCCCTCGACCAGGCCTCCGCCCGCTGGATGGAGGGCAGCCACGCCGCCGAGCGCCTCGCCGAGCGCGACGCCGCCCGGGCCGAGTTGGCGCGGCTGCAGGCCCAGGGCCGCCTGATGGACGCCCGCCGCACTGAGCTGGACCGGGCCCGCCGCTGCGCGGGCGTGGCCCCGGCCCTGCAGCGCCTCGAGGAGATCCAGGCCCGGCTCCAGATGGAAGAGCAGGAGGAGGCGCGCCTGCAGGCGGCGCTGGAGGCCCGCGAAGGCGACCTCGCGCGGGCCGAGGCAGCGCTGGCCGAAGCCGAGCAGCACGAGGTGCGCCGGGAGGAATTGCGGCGCGGCATCGCGCGGCTGAAGGACCTCGAACCCAAGGTCGAGGCGCTGGAGACGGCCCGGCGCGAGGCGCGGGAAGCGGCCCTGGGCCGCGGCCGCTTCGGGGAGCTGGCGGAGGATCAGAAGCGCCGCCTCGAGGCCGCCAAGCAGGAGCTGTCGCGCCGGCGGCTGGCACTGCAGGACGCCCGCACCGAGGCCGCGCAGGAGGCGGGCCGCGAAGGCCTGCTGTACCTGGTCCGCAAGCGGCGCTCCCAGCGCGAGGATCTGGAGCGCTCTCAGGAGGAGATCCAGCGCGCCGAGGCCGCCTTCGAGGCCGCCCAGGAGACCCAGCTCTCGGCCCAGAAGGCGGTGCAGGCCGCCCGCGAGCGCCACCGGGCCCTGCAGGAACGGCGCCTGGCGGCCCACGCGGCCCGCCTCGCCCGGGACCTCGACCCGGGCCAGCCCTGCCCCGTGTGCGGCAGCGAGGCCCACCCGAACCTGGCGAAGACCTCCGCCGACCTGCCCGACGAGCAGGATCTGCGCCTGGCCATGGAACTGCAGGAGGACGCGGAGACGGCCCTGGCCCGCGCCCAGGACACCACCGCCTCCCGCGGCGGCACCCTCGAGGTGGCCCGGGCACGCCGTCAGGACCTGCTGGAGGCCCTGGGCGAGCACGCCGACATCAGCCTGGAAGCCCTCACCGCCATCGAGGCCCGGCACCGCGAAGAGTTCGAGCGCAGCCGCACCGCCTCAGCGGAGCTCGCCCACACTGAGCGCCACATGCTCGCGGCCGAAGAAGCCCGGAACCAGGCGGAGGCCCGTCTTTCGGAGACCAACCAGCGGCTGTCGGACCTGCTGGTGCAGGAGGCGGGCGCCAAGGCCCGCATGCAGATCCTTGAGGAGGAGCTGCTCCAGGAGCTGCGGGTGCCCGGCGCCCTCTCCTCGCGGCGCAAGGAATCCGAGGCCGAGCTGGAGGCTTCCGAGGCCCACCTCGCCGCGGCCCGCGCCGCCCGGGAGCCCGCCCTGGCCGCGGCCCAGGAGGCCCGCTCGGGCCTGCGCGCCCACCAGGCCGTGCTG
>JAFJUR010000017.1 GCA_017859995.1 Holophagaceae bacterium
GCCCTGCAGGCCTACCTCGATCCCCTGCTGCGGGTGCCCACCATCCTGCAGAGCGACGACGAGGACCGCTGCCTGCTGGTGGAGGACCTGGGCGACGTCACCCTGGAGCAGCGCCTGGTGGAGCACCCCGAGGAGGAGCAGCTCTGGGCCACCCGCGCCGGCTGGCTGCTGGCCACCCTCGCCGGGCCTCTGACCCTGGGCGCGCCGGGCCACGCCTTCTTCATGCAGCGGTCCTTCGACCAGGCGAAGTTCCAGTTTGAGTGGGACTACTGCCGCACCAACTTCTTCCAGGATTTCCTCGCGAAGGATCCGCCCCGCTGGCTGGACCGCATGATGGAGGAGATCCACGCCAGCCTGGAGACCCGGGCCCACTTCTTCACCCACCGCGATTTCCACGTGCGCAACCTCATGGTGCACGGCGACCGGCTGGTGGCGATCGACTTCCAGGACGCCCGCCGGGGCGCCGCCACGTACGACCTGGCCAGCCTGCGCTTCGACGCCTACTGGGACTGGTCCCGGGAAGCCGCCCGGGCCCTGCTGGGCCCGCTGCAGCAGGAGCTGGGCTGGAGCCACGAAGCCCTCCTGGAAGAGCTGAACCTCAGCGCCGTGCAGCGCAACCTGAAGGCCCTCGGCACCTTCGGCCACCAGCTGGTGCACCGCCGCAAAGCCCACTTCGCCCCCGCCGTGCCCCGCACCCTGCGCCACCTCCGGGGCCACTTCCAGCGCATGAACCACCAGGACGGCGTCCTCGCCGCCGAGCACATGCTGCGATTGGCGGAGGAACGGCTGTTGAAGGGGTAGCGGCGAGGGTCGTTGCCCAGGGGAGGTTATGGCGCGCGTCCAGCGGGCCCAAGACGTGTCGAGTTAAGCGTAGGATGGGGCGAGCCCAGCCGGCTTCTCTGCGGGAATTCCGAATACAGTACGAATAATTCTTAGCAGGCCCCAGGTGGAACATGCAGATCGACAGGCTTGATCACCTTGTTCTCACGGTTGCTGATATTGAGGCGACATGCGAATTCTATTCGCAGGTACTCGGAATGAAAGTCGTGACCTTCGGTGAGGGAAGGAAGGCGCTCACCTTTGGCAACCAAAAGATCAACTTGCACCAGCAGGGGAACGAATTTGAGCCCAAGGCAGCGCAACCAACGCCTGGCAGTGCAGACATCTGCTTAATTGCCTCAGCGACTCTCCATGAAATGGTCGAGCACCTAAGAGGTCTCGGTATTCCTATCATTGATGGCCCCGTGAATCGCACTGGTGCAACAGGGTCCATCATTTCGATTTACCTTCGGGATCCGGATTCAAACCTAATAGAAATCTCAAACTACGCATCGGACTAACCCCTCCGCTCATCTCGGACCACCGCCCGGATTGCCTTCCGCGCACTCGCAGCATTTCGCGATCCCGGCTCCGCTCATCGTCACGATGCAGGCATGGCCGGTTCGCTTCATTCGTTAGGTGGCGCGGCACCTTCAACCTCCCCAAGATGAAAGGTCAACCATGAAGACTCTGGCTTTTCTCCTGACCTTGCTTCTGCCGGCTGCCGCGGTGGCGCAGCAACCGCCCGCGACGGGGTACGCCCCGGTGCATGGACTCAAGATGTACTACGAAGTCCACGGCAGCGGCGAGCCGGTGGTCCTGCTTCACGGCGCGTTCATGACGATCACCAACAACTGGACCGGGTGGATCGGCGAGCTCTCCAAAACGCGGAAGGTGATTGCCGTCGAACTGCAGGGTCATGGCCGTACGGTGGACATCGCCCGCGACATCACCGCCGAAAACCTCGCCGATGATGTGGCGGCGCTGCTCGATTACCTGAAAATCCCCCGCGCGGATGTCCTCGGCTACAGCATGGGCGGCGCGGTGGCCATGCAGTGCGCGATCCGCCATCCGAACAAGGTGCGAAAGGTGGTCGTCATCTCGGCCACGCTCCGCCGCAGCGGCGCGGTCAAGGAAGGGCAGGACGCGCTCGCGACCCTCACGGCGGAGGTCTTCAAGGGCTCGCCCATTGAAACCGAATACAAGAAGCTGAACCCGAAGCCGGACGATTTCCCGAGGTTCGTCAAGCGGCTCCTCGCCATGGATTCGAAAGGGCACGACATCACCCCCGATCAACTGAAGGCCAGCGCGGCCCCGATGTTCTTCATCCACGGCGATTCGGATGGGGTGCGGCTCGAGCACGTGGCGGAAATGTTCCGCCTGAAGGGCGGCGGCATCCACGGCGACATCAAGCCGCTCCCCGCCTCGCGCTTGGCCATTCTCCCCGCCACGACGCACGTCACGCTGATGGAGCGCATGCCCGTCATTGTCCCGATGGTGAACGACTTTCTCGACGCCAAGCAGCCGAAACCATAGGATGGCGTCTCGCTTCCTGCGCTCGACGGCTTCTTCGGGTGGGCGAACCGGTTACAGGAGATCGATATGAGCATCCAGAAGCTCGTTCAGGACTATATGGCGATCCAACCTGAACCCAAGCGCAGTGATATGCGGGCATTACACGGCATCATTCAGGAGCTGATGCCGGAAGGCAGGTTGTGGTTTCTCGATGGCAAAGACGAGAATGGCAAGACGGTTTCCAATCCGAACATTGGATACGGGACACGCACCATCGAATATGCCAATGGAAAGACCAAAGCGTTCTATCAAGTGGGCATCAGCGCAAATACGACGGGAATATCCGTCTATATTCTGGGGATCGAGGACAAGCATTATTTGGTGCGAACCTACGGGAAAGAACTCGGCAAGGCAAGTGTCACGGGCTATTGTATTAAGTTCAAATCATTAAAAGATATAAATGTGAATGTCCTCAAACGGGCCATGCAGGATGGAATGAAGCGGACCCATGCCTGACCCCGGTTTCAACCGGAGGCCCTCCAGGCCACTGGGTTTGCGGTCAAGGACCGTCCGGTGGTGCCGCCGGACCCCCTTCCTGAGGTGCCGTCATGGTTCGTGAGGCGTGGTTCCACGGCTTTCGGCGAAGCCTGGCCGTCAGCACGTCCTGGCTGCTGGGCACCGGGATCCTGGCCCTGGCGCTGCGGAGCCTGCCCGGCGGGCCGCTCCTTGAGGCCGCCTGGCGCATCCTCGTCTTCCCGCACCCGAGCTTCGCGGTCCCGGGCGCCTTCCCGGATCGCCCGGCCGCCCTGGTGTCGTTTCCCCTGGCGCTGGGACTGGCGGTGGTCCAGTGGACCCTGGTGCTGCTGGGCCTGGCCTGGTTCGCGAGGGCCAAGGGGTTGCGGGTCCAGGTGGCGCTCTCCCTGCTCGTCATCCTCAGCACGGGCCTGATCGTCGCGGGCACCGCGCTGGCCGCGGGGCTGCAACTCCGACTGGACTAGGGGGCAGCGGTCCCCCTGGGAGGCCGGAAGCGACGTGTACCTCGCCGGGCTCGATTGGGTGAACCATCAGCGCTTCTCCACCCGCTGGAAGAACGGCGTGCCGGTGAGCTTCGCTACCGCCGCAGGAAGCGCCGATGCCGTGGGGTACGATTCGAACGGGACCCACGACGTGGCAAAGATTTGGAAGGATGGTGTTCCGACCAGCCTTTCGAGCGGATTGGCCGAGGCTCGAGCCCTTGCCATTTCTGTCGTCCAGAATGGATCCCTGGGGGCGCCAGGCAAACCCATGCGCTACGACCGGCCGGCTGGGCCTGCTGGTGGCCCAACCGCCTCTCCGGTAGGCTGCACCCATGAAACGTCTGGTCGAAATCCGCACCTACCAGTTGAAACCCGGCAGCGGGGCCCGGTTCCACGACCTGGTTTCCACGCAGAGCGTGCCCCTGCTCCGGGCCTGGGGCATGGAGGTGGTGACGTATGGACGCTCCCTGCATGCGCCGGACGGCTACTACCTCATTCGCGCCTACGACGACCTGGCGCATCTGCACGCGTCGCAGGACGCCTTCTATGCATCGGATGCTTGGCGACAGGGCCCGCGCGAGGCGATCATCGAGTTGATCCTGACGGACGCCAACGCCGTTCTGTGGCTCGCCCCGGAAGCGGTGGACGCCATCCGCCGGTCTGGCGATCCGACAGCTCCGCTCTGACCTGGCGCCGGGCCATCATGGCTGACACCCCGCCCGGCCGGCCCGGGCCTTCCCGGACCCGCCATGCGCATCACCCGCGACGATCTCTCCGGCCCTGAGGTGCAGGCGCTCCTCGCGGAGCACCTCCAGAACATGCACAGCATCTCCCCACGGGAGAGCGTCCACGCCCTCGACCTCGATGGCCTCCGGCGGCCGGACATCACGTTCTGGACGGTGTGGGCGGAGGACGAACTGCTGGGCTGCGGGGCGCTGCGGGAGCTCACTCCAGCCCACGGCGAAGTGAAGTCCATGCGCACCGCCCAGGCCCACCGACGTCGGGGCGTGGCCCGGGCCATGCTCGAGCACATCCTGGCCGAAGCGGAGGCCCGGGGCTACCGCCGTCTCAGCCTCGAGACGGGCGCCCAGGCGGCCTTCGAGCCGGCCCGGCGGCTGTACGCCAGCCACGGCTTCGAGGCCTGCGCGCCCTTCGGCGACTACCGCCCCGACCCCAACAGCGTGTTCATGACCCGGGAGCTGCCCTAGCCTCGTCCGCTTCCCGGTAGGCTGGTCCTCGACGCCAACCTGTGGAGCCGCCATGAAAGCCATCACCCTGTCCTTTCTGCTCGCGTCGGGGGGCGGCCTGGCGGCCCTGGCGGGGACGCAGCCCGCAGCCCCAAAACCGGCCACGATCCCGGTGCCGGCGGCGGCGAAGGTGGACGTGAACGCGCTTCTCAAGGAGGTGATGAAATTCGACCTCGCTTCCCAGTCCGACCACATGAGCGTGGCCTTCTGGGCGCCCTTCGAGTTCTTCCAGGCCGTGGGTCGGGCCTCGGCGAAGCCCGAGCAGTACGCGGAACTCGACAAGTCGATCGAGGTGCTGAAGAACTACCAGATCTTCCTCGTGCGCCGCTCCTACAAGGATGATCAGGGCCTCAGCCGCGTGATCGCCGCCGAGGACCTGGCGCGGACAGCGGTGCTGATCCTGCGAGACGGAACGGAGCGGCTCCCCCTGCGGGAACTGCCGAACGAGATCGCCGGCACCGTGAGCGCCTTCAAGCGCGGCGTGGAGGCCAATTCCCAAGGCATCGAGTACTCCACCCTGGTCTTCTCCAACAAGGGCAAGGCGGGCCAGTGGCTCCTCAGCGCCGCCTCGAAGGACAGGGTCAGCCTCCGCTTCAAGGCGATCTCTCCCATGGCGGAGAGCCGCTTCACCTGGTCCACGCCCCTGGACAGCCTCTCGGCGCCCCAGGCCTGCCCCACCTGCCGGGAGTCGCTGCCGCAGTCCTGGAGCTTCTGCCCCTGGGATGGCGCGCGGCTGGGGGGCGGCGCGAAATAGCGGTCTGGTAGAGATTCCAGGGGGCTTCGGGTGGCGTCGGGGAGCACGCGGAGCGCCCCAACCGTCTGGCGGCACGCGCCCGGGACGCCCAGGCTTTCCTGACATCCAAGGAGGCCCGCATGCCACGGCGCACTGTCTGTCTGATCTGGTTCGCGGCGCTGGCGCTTTTTGGAGGGACGCCACCGATGGATGGCGCTCTCCGCCCTGAGACCTGGGCGGGCGCCAGGCGGGAGCACCTCAGTGGCGGCGGCGATGTCTGGCTGATGGAATCGGGCGCCTACCTCGAGGTGATGGTAAGGGGGCCGGCGAAAGGGTTCCCCACCGTCTTCGTGGGGGACACGGATCAGGTCGAAGTGCTGCACGCCTCTGCCGCGCTGGGCAACGTGTCTTACATCCGGACCCATGGAACCTGGGCCCGGAAGGGTGTCTTCGAATGGCAGGTTCGCGATCGGGCTGTCAGCGCAGCGACTTTGGCCAAGGAGGCCGAAGCCTTTCTGGAAGCCCAGGGATGGCTTGCCAATGCCAGCCGGACGGGTGAACCCACACGAGTCTTCCGGATCGCCCTGAAGCCCTCCCGGCGGTTCATCGGGGTGGTCTTCCTGTCCACGGACACGATGGCGGTATCCCACTGGCCGGCGGGTCTGCGGGACGATTGCCTGAACCTTGCGCTGCTCCGCGGCGAGAGCCCAGACGCGCTTCAGTTCAACCCGGTCAGGTGGTTTCGGCACTCACCTTGACCCCTTCCCCGCTGAACCCCGAGGGGCCCGACGCAGCTACCATGCAGGCAGGCGGCCGGGCGGCCCGCCGGGGTGGAGGCCTCCAGGCATGCGGCGAGCGGACCGGTTGTTTCAGATCGTGCAGCTCCTGCGGCGGGACCGGATCAGCACCGCCGCGAAGTTGGCGCGGGAACTGGAGATCAGCGAGCGCACCCTGTACCGGGACATCGCCCACCTGATGGCTTCGGGGGTGCCCATCGAAAGCGAGGCCGGCGTGGGCTACAGCCTGTCCCGGCACTTCGACCTCCCGCCCCTGATGCTCTCCGCGGAGGAGGGCGAGGCCCTCCTCCTGGGGGCCCGCACCATCGAGGCCTGGGCCGATCCAGCCCTGCGCGAAGCCGCCCGGAGCCTGCTCCGGAAGGTGGAGGCGGTGCTGCCGCCGAACCGCCGGGAGGCCTTCGCCGCCCTGCCCTTCCTGGTGCCGGACGTGCACGTGCCGCCCAACACGGCGCACTTCCTCGGCGACCTCCGGCGCGGACTGCGGGAGAAGCAGCGGCTTCGGCTCGGGTACGTCCGGGCGGACGGCACGCCCTCGGAGCGGGCGGTCCAGCCGGTGGGCCTGATCTTCTGGGGCTACCGCTGGCACCTGGCCGCGTGGTGCGAACTGCGGGAGGCCCTGCGCACCTTCCGGGTGGACCGCATCCAGTCCGTGGCCTTCCTCGGTCCCTTCGAGGCCGGACGGGCCTGGAACCTGACGGACTACCTGGGCTCGGTGCGCCGGGAGGGCCACGACCGCGGCGCCTCCGGCTGCGGCGCAACTGAGCGCTGATCCCTCCTGCCACCACGCTGTCAGGAGCCCCCGTCATGCTGGGTCTCTTTTCAAGGAGATCCCATGAGCCTCTCGCAAGCCCTCCTCCCGGAGTTCACCCAGGAAATGGCGGGCCTCCGCCGCGTGATCGAGCGCATCCCCGCCGGTCGGATGGACTACAAACCCCACGCCAAGTGCTTCTCCCTCGGCGACCTGGCCAACCACCTGGTGGAAATTCCGGGTTGGACCGTGAGCACCCTCACCATGGATGAGCTGGACCTCTCGGATCCCGACCTCGTCGCGAAGCGTCCCGCGCCCAGCCAGGATGCCGCCGGCCTGCTGCGCACCCTCGACGCCGGAGTGGAGAAGGCCCTCGCGGTCCTCGCCCAGACCTCCGACGCGACCTTCGGCGAGAACTGGACCCTGAAGAACGAGGGACAGGCGTTGTTCACCATGCCCCGCGCGACCGTGCTGCGCAGTTTCGTGCTGAACCATGTGATCCACCACCGCGCCCAGCTCGGACTCTACCTGCGGCTGCTCGAGGTGCCGGTGCCCGCCCTGTACGGCCCGAGCGCCGACGAGGCCTGAGGCCGGGCCTGCTGGGGGCCTGGTCTCAGGTCCCCAGCAGCTCCTGGACGAAGGCGGGCACCAGATCCGTGGCCTTGCCGGTGCGCGCCTCCCGGAAGGCGCTGGCCACCAGGCTGGGCTCGAGGTTGAGCTCCACGGTGCGGGCCCCGGGACGGACCGCCTCCACGAAGCCCGCGGCGGGGTACACATGGCCGCTGGTGCCGATGGCCACGAAGCCGTCGCAGCGGTCGAGGGCCTGGTAGATGCGGTCCATCTCCAGGGGCAGCTCCCCGAACCAGACGATGTGGGGCCGCAGGGCCTCGCGGGTGCAGGCGGGGCACCGGCTGTGGCCGTCCAGGTCGCCGGGCCAGGGGTGCACCTTGCCGCAGGCCAGGCAGCGGGCCTTCAGCAGCTCGCCGTGCATGTGCAGCAGGTTCGACGATCCGGCCCGGTCGTGCAGGTCGTCCACGTTCTGGGTGACGAGCAGCAGCTCGCCGGGCCATTCCCGCTCGAGCCGGGCCAGGGCCAGGTGCGCGGCGTTGGGCTGGACGGTCGGAAGGCTGCGGCGCCGCTCGTTGTAGAAGCGGTAGACCAGCGCCGGGTTCCGCTGGAAGGCGCCCGGGGTGGCCACGTCCTCGACCCGGTGGTCCTCCCAGAGGCCATCCGAGGCCCGGAAGGTGCGAAGGCCGCTCTCCGCGGAAATGCCCGCGCCGGTGAGGATCACCAGGGAGGCGGTACGGGGATGGGCCATGACGCGACTCCGGACTGTGGCAACTGAATACCACCAAGGCGCCAGGAAAGACAAAGGACCTGGCCTTCAGCTGAAACCGCGGATGGCGCAGACGGGCGACCACCTGCGCCGCGACCTGGATGGTTCAGTGCATCAGGCTTTTGATCCGTGGAATCTGTGGACCCCAGCTTTTCGCACCTCGAAGGAAGCTAACCGGCCTCTCCTGCATCGAGGCGACGAGCGGAGCCGAGGCGGCGGGACGTTGAGAGAGCGCGAAAGGTTAGCCGCAATCCGAGCGCGAAATTGCATATGTATATTCGAGGCAGGGCTCATCATTAAAAACAGCAGAGAGCGTTGCCAATTTTCGCATGCCGATTCGTTCAAGAAGCTTGATTGATGGAACATTGCGCGAATCTGTGATGCCTTCGATGTAGGCGACAGCGGTGTTTTGGAACAAGTATTGTATGGCCTGGCTGACGGCTTCGCTTCCCAGTCCACGCCCCTGCGCCTGTGTGCACAGCGTGAAGCCGATTTCCGCGGACTTACCATCAGTGGCCACGAATATGCCGATATCTCCAATTAAAAGGTTCGTTGGTCGGTCAGCGATCCCAATCTGCATCCACTTTCCGAGTGTGAACGGCACAGCTGATTCCATTTCCACGATAAATGCCAATGCTTCCGAATCAGATTGCGGTTTCCAGCCTTGGTATAGACCCACATCAGGGTCGTGCCTGTAGGCTTGAAACGCACCCAGGTCGCTGGGGGAAAGCCGGCGAAGGGTGACTCGTTCGCTCTGGATTGGAAGTGAGTCCGGCATTGAAACCATAATTGGCGGTTACCTGGGTCATCTGCGGTTAAACGTCTTTTACTTCCGCAGGTCCAGCGCCTTGCCATCCACGGGCCCGGGCTTGAGGCCCAGCTCCCGGGCCAGGGTGGGCGCCAGGTCCACGGTGCGCACGGGCTCGCGGCGAACGCCGGCGCGCCAGGGCCCCCAGAAGATGAGGGGCACGCGGCGGTCATAGGCGTTCGGCGTGCCGTGGCCCGTGGGGTAGTCGGTGGGCGGGGTGCCGAAGACCACGAAGGGCTTCACGGCCACCAGGACGTCTCCGCTGCGCTCAGGCCGGAAGCTGCGCCGCATCAGCACGCGGAGGCTGCTGTCCCGGGGGCTGCCGGTGGCGGCGGGATCCGTGGCCAGCAGTTCCTCGGCGGTGAAGGCGTCGGCCACTTCCGGCCGGGCCCTCAGCCAGGCCTGGATCTTCTGAACCACCGCGCGGCGATCCAGGTTCGCGGCCTTCAAGGCGGCCTCGTTGAGGTAGATGGTGTTGGGTTCCGGAGTCGGCATCAGGAGGTTCCGGTCCACCTTGAAGGTGGTGCGAAGCTCGGCTTCCAGCGCGGCCAGGAAGGGCTCCGCCTGGATGCGCTTCATGGGGAAGCCGCCTTCGGCCATCGGTTCGGGCAGGTCGAGACCGCCGTGATCGGCGCAGAGCACCACCCAGGCGTCGGGGTGCTCCCGGCGCAGGCGGTCGAGCAGGCGGCCCAGCACGCGGTCGAGGCGGTGGATCTGGTCACGCATCTCCGTGCCCAGGATGCCGTAGCTGTGGCCGATGTAGTCGGTGGCCGAGAAGCTGATGGCCAGCAGGTCCGTGGCGGGACCGTGGCCCACCTTCTCGCCGGCCAGCAGCGCCTCGGCGGCCTCGAGGGTGACGGCGTCGAGGAAGGGGGATTTGCGGAACCGGGCCTCGAAGCTTTTATCGAGGGGCATGCCCGCGCCCTGGACCAGGCGGGGCAGGGCGCCGTTGCGGATGGTCTGGGCGCCGAAGGCCCAGGCGCCCTTCCGCCCCTCAGGGGTGGCGGGATCCTTGGTCCAGAGCCAGCTGTCGGTGGCGAGGCGGTCCGACAGGTCGTGATCGAAACGCAGCAGCCACTCGGGCAGCTTGTCGGCGTAGGCGGTGGAGCTGGTGAACCCCGCGCCGCCGGTGAACCAGTAGGCGGCGGTGGGCTTGCGGCCGGCCATGAGGATGGCCGCGCGGTCCTTCCCCGACACCGCGAAGACGCGGCTGCCGGGCACCTGGGCCTGCAGCCAGTCGCCCAGGCCCTCGCCAAGGAAGCGGACATTGGACGAGCTGGCCTGGCCCGCGGGATTCAGCGACTTGGCCGCGGGATCCTCCACGCAGTACACGAGCTTTCCGGTGGCGCGGTCGATCCAGCGGTTCTCCACGATGCCGGTGTGGGTGGGGAAGCGGCCCGTGAGCAGCACCGAGTGGCCGGGGCCCGTCTCGGTGAAGCCGTGGTCGTGGTAGGTCTCGCTGAAGTAGACGCCTTCGGTGCGGAGCCGCGCCAGCCCGCCGGTCAGCTCGGGCCCGTAGGTCTGGATGAGCTCGCTGGAGAACTGGTCCACCGAGATCACCACCACGAGCTTGGGCCGGGCCTTAGGTGTCGGTGCCGCCCCCAGCGAGGCCGCCAGCAGGAGGGTGAGGAGGGCTGGGCCGCGTCGGTGCATTAGAACGTCACCCCGGCGCCGAAGGTCCACATCCGCTCGAATTCTTGGCCGCTGCCCTGCGCCGTGAAGTAGGCGGCCAGGTCCGAGGCGCTGCCGAGCTTCACGGGCCGGTCCTTGCTGACGGGCTGCTGGTAGCTGGCCACCACGTACGGGTGCACCACCACCGAGGGGATGCGCCACCGGGCGCCCACCCGCAGCCAGGTGCGGCTCAGGTCCTTGTGCGACGCGGCGCCGGCGGTGTCGAAGGTGTAGCGCTGCAGGCGCTGGATGAGCCCGATCTCCCCGGCGATGCCCACGAAGGGCACCCACACCTGGGCGTTGAGGTCCACGCCCACGCCCTGCTGCTTGAGCTTGGTGCCCTGGGTGGCGGTGCCCGTGGCCAGGCTGCCGTTGGCGGTGAACTGGGAGTACTCCAGGCCGCCCTCCAGCTTCAGGAGGGGGCCGACCTGGAAGATCCGCCGGTTCACGGTGGCGATGAAGCCCTTGCCGGTGTCGAAGTCCCCCGAGACCAGCTGCCCGGAGCCGCTGAGGAGGGTCTGCGGCAGGCTCTGGCCCGTGGGCCGCGGCAGCTCCAGGCGGAGGTCCCACTGGGCGCGCAGGGGCGCCGTGCCGAGGAGCAGGGCCGCGAGACAGGTCAATGGGCTGGTGAGACGCATGGAAGCTCCGGGCAGAACTTCCGATCATACCTCCCGGAGGTGCCAGGTCCGCACCGCGGCGTAACCACCCTGCGACAGGCTCTCGAGAAGCACCAGGCGATCGGCCTTGAAGCTCAGCGGCGCGGGCCCGGCGACGTCCGGCAGGGGCCGCGCCGGCCGGAACCGCGCCAGGGTGAGGTGGGGGCGGAAGGGCCGGGCGTCGAAGGTTTCGCCCGCGGCGGCCAGCGCCTCCCGCAGGTCCGCGGCCAGGGCTTCGAGGGCCGGCGCGGGGGTCAGGCCCAGCCAGAAGACCCGGGCGGCCCGGGAACCCGGAAAGGCCCCCAGGGCCGCCGTGCCCAGCTCCAGCGGGCCGTGGCGGGTGGCGACGCCGGCGGCGCAGGCCTCCAGCGCGGGCAGGGTCCCGGCGTCCCGGGCGCCAAGGAAGGCCAGCGTCAGGTGCAGGCCCTGGGGTCGGGTCCAGCCCGCCACGCCGGGCGTGGCCCGCTCCCACCGGGCGAGGGCGTCGCAGACCTCCGGCGGCAGCGGCAGGCCGAAGAAGAGCCTCAGGGGGCGGGCTTCCATTTGATGGAGCAGCCCCGGCTGGCGGGCTGATCGGGCGAGACGGCATTTCCCGCCAGCACGGCCCCCGTGGCGGCCTCCAGGTCGCGCACGGTGACCTTGGCCGGGTCGCGCCAGCTGTCGTCCATGCGGCCGCGGTAGACCAGCTTGCCGGCGGCGTCGAAGAGGAAGAAGTCCGGCGTGCACACCGCGCCGAAGGCCCGGGTCACCGCTTGGGGCGCGTCCTTCAGGTACGGGAAGACGAAGCCCTGGCCCTTGGCCTGGGCCTGCATGGCGGCCATGGATTCCTGGGCGTGGGTCTCCACGTCGTTGGCATTGATGGCGAGCACCTTCACGCTGCCCGCGTACTGCTTGGCGTAGGCGTTGATGCGGGCTTGGGTAGCCATGACGTAGGGGCATTCGGTGCTCAGGAACACCACCAGCAGGGGCGCGCCGGCCTCGGGGCCGTGCACCTTCCCATCGGTTCCCGGCAGCCGGAAGGCGGGGCAGGGGTCGCCCAGCTTCAGGCCCTGGGCGGCGGCAGGGAGGGTCGTGGCCAGCAGGACCGGAGCCAGGAGCCGGGCGAGAAGGGTGCGGTTCATCGGGGTCTCCACTTGATGCTGCACCCCATGCTGGGGTGCTGGGGATCCAGCGGGTCATGGCCACCCAGCACGGCCTCGATGGCCTCCCGGAGGTCGCGGCGGGTGACATGGGCGGCGTCCTTCCAGTTGTCGTCCAGGCGGCCTCGGTACTGCAGGCGGCGGTGCGAGTCGTAGAGGAAGAAATCCGGCGTGCACACGGCGCCCAGGGCCCGGGCGACGGTCTGCTCCTCGTCCCACAGGTAGGGGAACGTGTAGCCCTTGACCTTGGCCCGGGTCCGCATGGCCTCGAAGCTGTCCTCGGGGTAGGTCACGGCGTCGTTGGAATTGATGCCCACCACGGCGCAACGCCCCTTGTAGGCCTTCGCGAGGTCGTTGAGGCGGTCATCGACGGCCTGCACGTAGGGGCAGTGATTGCACATCACCACCACCAGCAGGGCTGGGCAGTGGAAGTCGCGCAACGACCAGAGCCGGCCGTCCACGCCAGGGAGGGTGAAGTCCGGACAGCCGGTGCCGAGGGGAACCATGGTGGATTCCGTGAGCGCCATGGGGACCTCCGGGGGACTCCTTCCATCGTACGCCGCGGGGCAAGGGGATTTTTCGTCCGTCATTTTTTTGACTTGACCCCTAGGGCCCTGCATCTAGGCTGGTTCCAGCCAAGGAGTTTATGACCCAGCTACCGCGCCTTCACTGGTCCACCCTCGGGGACGACACCGGGGGGCTGGAGCATCGGTGGGCGGCGCTGTGGGATGTGACCGTAGATCGCGGCGCCTCGCCGGCCCTGGCGCCGCGGGATGTGGACCTGTGGGTGATCAGCGCCAAGGGCGCCTGGCCGCCCCCGGAGTTGAACCGCATGATGGCCGAAGTGGCGGCCCTGCCCATCCTGCTGGGCCTGAAGGCTGATGCGGAACCCATGGATCCCAAGGCGCTTTCGGAATGGGGTTCGCTGGGCTCCGTGCGCTGGGGCGTGCTGGGCCCCGAGCCGCCCATGCCGGGGCTGCGGCCCCGCTCCGGTACCACCACGCAGCTGAGTGCTTCGCAGGCGCTCGCCTTCGGCCTGGTGGGTGCCAGCGTGGCCATGCAGGACGTGCTGGCCCGCGCCCGCGCCGCCGCCGCCACCCGCGCCACGGTGCTGCTGCTGGGCGAGAGCGGCACGGGCAAAGAGGTCATCGCGAGGGCCATTCACCGCATGAGCGCCGACAGCGGCGAGGCTTTCGTGGCCGTGCACTGCGGGGCGATCCCCGAGAACCTGCTGGAATCCGAACTCTTCGGTTACAACAAGGGCGCCTTCACGGATGCGCGCAAGGACACGCCGGGCAAGTTCCGCGAGGCCCACGGCGGCACCATCTTCCTGGATGAAGTGGGCACCATGCCCCTGGGCGCCCAGGTGCGCCTGCTGCGCGTGCTGCAGGAGCGCGAGGTGCAGCCCCTGGGCGGCGGTGCGCCCGTGAAGGTGGATGTGCGCGTGGTGACGGCGTCGAACGTGGACCTGTGGGCCAAGGTGCAGGACGGCAGCTTCCGCGAGGATCTCTTCTACCGCCTGGAAGTGGTGCCCATCACCATGCCGCCGCTGCGGGCGCGCCGCGAGGAGATCCCCTTCCTTGCGCAGCACTTCCTCAACCGCAAGGCCCGGGAGCACGGCCTCTACCCCAAGGCCCTGCACCCCAGCGTGGACCCGCTGCTCATGTCCCTGCCCTGGCCCGGCAACGTGCGCCAGCTGGAGAACGCCATCGAGCGCGCCATCGTGCTGTCGGGCACGCGGCCCGTGCTCACCCGGGAGGACTTCGCCTTCCTGGCGGAACGCATGGGCGATCACCCCGTGGCCGAGCCGACGGCTCCCGCCGCGGGAGGACAGGCCCCGGCTTCGAGCCCCTCCTATCCCTTCGCGCCGGTGCCGCCCGCCGCGGCCTTCGGCATGGACCTGCCGGCGGAAGGCCTGGATCTGAACCAGGTGGTCTCCGACATGGAGAAGACGCTGATGCTCCAGAGTCTCGCCATCACCCGCGGCAACAAGAAGCGCGCCGCCGACCTGCTGGGCCTCAAGCGCACCACCTTCCTGGAAAAGATGAAGCGGCTGGACCTGGAAGACGCCGAGGCGGAGGCCGAATAGGGCCCCCGCCCGTGAGGCCGGAATAGCGGCCTGTTAATCTGGCTGCATGGCGAACGCGACGCATCTGAGGTGGAAGCTGGAGGTGCCCGACCTCCAGGAAGAGGCGCTCTGCGCCTGGCTGGAGACCCGCGGGTCCTCCGCTTTCTACCGGGAGGCCGATCCGCCCCGGGCCTGCTACGCCTACTTCCCCCCCGACCAGGTACCGCCCGACGTGCTGGGGCTGGGCGCCTTCCCCGGTGTGGCGCTGCTGGAGGCCGAGACCTTCGGCGACCAGGATTGGCTGGCCAAGAGCCGGGAGGGCTTCGGCGCCTTTGAGGTGGGCCGGCGCTTCCATGTGCGCCCCCTCTGGGACGAGGTCCCCGGGCCCGCCGGCCGGATGGACCTGGTCGTGAATCCGGGCCTCGCCTTCGGCACCGGCGGCCACGAGACCACGCGGCTCTGCATGGAGCTGCTGGAGGAACTGGCCGAGACGGGTCGTCTCAAAGGACCCATCCTCGACATCGGCGCCGGCACGGGCATCCTCTCCCTGGCGGCCTTCCTGCTGGGGGGCCGGCAGCTCACAGCCTTCGACATCGACCCCGACTGCGGCCCGGCCATGGAGGAGCTCATCGAGCTCAACGCCCACCTGCTGAAGGGCGCCAAACCCTACGACAGCTTCGTGGGCACCCTGGACCATCCGCGCGCCGACGGCCCGCACCTCGGGCTGCTGGCCAACATCCTGCTGGTCACCATCCAGGAGCTGCTGCCCCGCATGGCCGAAGTCGCCGCGCCCGGCGGCTGGCTCATCGCCAGCGGCATCCTGGCCGAGCGCACCGACGAGGCCCTGGTGAGCCTGATGTCCCACGGCTTCAAGCCCGAGAAGGTGCTCACCGAAGGCGAGTGGATCGCCATCCTGGCGGTGCGGGAGCCGGCATGAATCCATTCACCACGGAGACACGGAGGGCACCGAGAAGAACACCCGGAGGATCCCTTCGATCCCCGGCTATGTCACCGTGGCATTCCCCTGTGGCCTCTGTGTCTCTGTGGTGGCGCTCATGAACCGCGCGGACCAGCCCATTGGCGTCTTCGATTCGGGCATCGGCGGGCTCACCGTCATCCACGCGCTCCGCCAGCTGCTGCCCCAGGAGGACCTGATCTACCTGGGCGATACGGCCCGGCTGCCCTATGGCACCAAGAGCCACCGCACCATCGAGCGGTACACCCTGCAGATGGGCGAGCTGCTGCGGCGCCATGATCCCAAGCTCATCGTCATCGCCTGCAACACCGCCAGCGCCCACGGGCTGCCGGCCCTGCAGGCGGTGAGCCCCTGCCCGGTGATCGGCGTGATCGAGCCCGGGGCCGAGGCGGCCGCGGAGCATCAGGGTCCCATCGGCATCATCGGCACCCTGGCCACGGTGGGCAGCGCCGCGTACGAGACGGCCATCCACCGCCGGGATCCGTCGCGGGTCATCCACAGCGTGGCCTGCCCGCTGCTGGTGCCTCTGGCCGAGGAGGGCTGGTTCGACGATCCGGTCACCGACAGCATCTGCCGGCGCTACATGAACCAGCTGCCCTTCGAGGTGAAGACCGTGGTGCTGGGCTGCACCCACTACCCCACGCTCATGAGCAGCCTGGAGCGCAGCCGGCCCGGCACCCGGTGGATCGACAGCGGCCGCGTCACGGCCAAGGCCGTGGATCGCCTGCTGCAGGGCAGCCTGGGCTACCGCACGGCCAGCGCCCGGGGCGAGCTGCGCGTGCAGCTCACCGACGCCAGCAGCCGTTTGAAGGAAGTCGGCAGCCGCTTCCTGGAAGAGGCGCTGGGTGATGTCGAAGTGGTGGAAATCTAGCAGGGCCTACCGCGAAGGGGACCTCCCGTGATGGCGAAGGCGGAGATCGAGAAGGCGATCGGCACCCACGCGCTGTGGAAGGGCCGCTTCAAGGCGGCTCTCGAAGCCCGCAGGCCCATGGCGTTCCGCGAGGCCATCGCGGCGGATGACCAGTGCGACTTCGGTATCTGGCTGCGCGGCCCGGACCTGAGCGCGGAGGAGCGGGCCTCGGAGATCGTCCGCGCCATCGAGGGCCTCCACGCGGAATTCCACCGGGCGGCGGCCCAGGTGGTGGATCTGGCCGAGGCCCACCGGGAGTTCGAGGTCGGGCTGTCGGTGTCGCCCGGGGGAGCGTTCCACGAGGCATCCGCCGCCCTGCTGGAGGCCTTGAAAGCCTGGTACGAAAGCCTGAACGAGGGGCCCTAGCCCTTCGCCGCGCCGGGCAGGGTGAACACCACGCAGGTGCCGCGGCCTCCGGCGCTCTCGATGCGGATCTCGCCGCCGTGGCCGCGGACGATCTCGCGGCAGATGCTGAGGCCCAGGCCTGTGCCCTTGCCTTCCGGCTTGGTGGTGAACATGGGCCGGAAGACCTGGCTGTGCAGCTCGGCAGGGATGCCCTGGCCCGAATCGCAGAAGCGCAGCTCCCACCAGGGGCCGTCCGGGGTGCTCTCCTCCGCGGGCTGGGCAGTGAGGTGCACGGCGCCGCCGCCGGGCATGGCGTCCACGGCGTTGTTCATGAGGTTGAGGAAGAGCTGCTCCATCTGCTTGCGATCCACATCCAGGCAGCAGTCCGCGGGGGCCTCGGCCTCGACGCTGACCCCGTGGGCGGTCAGGGTGGGCGTCCAGAGCTGCTGCAGGTCCGCGAGCAGGTCGGCGAAGGGCTGGGCCTGGCGGTGCAGCTGGGGCCGGCGGGTCAGGTCGAGGAGGCGCCGCACGATGTCGCCCACCCGCTGGATCTGGGCGCGGATGACGCCGAGGCGCTCCCGGGTCTTGTCCGGCAGGTCCTTCTGCGCGTCCAGGAGCTGCAGGTGCCCGGCCACCAGGTTCAGCGGCGTGCCCACCTCGTGGGCGAAGGTGGCGGTGAGCTGCCCGGCGACGGCGAGGCGCTCCTGGGCGCCCAGTTCCTCGCGGAGAAGGGCGTTGCGTTCCACCAGGGCCGCCAATTCGTTGTTCTTGGCCTGCAGCTCCGAGAGGGCCGCGTTGATGCGGTCCTGGAGGTTGGCGTTGAGGCCGCGGATCTCGCGGATGAGCGTCTCGCGCTCCTCGCCGGCCCGCTCCAGCTGGACGGCCATGTCGTTGAAGCGCTGCGCGATCAGGCCCAGCTCGTCGCTGCGGCGCACGGGGGCCCGGGCGCCGGGCTCGCCCTTCTCGAGGCGCTGCATGGCGAGCACCATGGCCTCGATGGGATCGCTGATGAGCATGCGCAGGATGAGCCACAGCAGGATGAACTCGCCCAGGAGCACGCCCGGAAGGGTGTGCAGGGTCCGCTTGAGGTTGTTGTCCCAGACCACCTCCCAGCGCTCGAGATCGCAGTAGGCGCGGATGAGGCCGATGGGCGCCTGGCCCGGATTGCGGGCCCGGATGGGCAGGTACACCTTCCAGGCCTGGCGGCCGGTGTTGAGGTACACCAGCTCCGCCTGGGCCTTGGGCAGGGACAGGTACGAGCCGATCTCCGGGCCCCACTCGATCTGGTTCTCGTCGCCGGAGGAGCGCACCAGCTCGACCTCATTGCCCCGGCTGACCCGCCTGAAGACATCGATCTGGAAGATGCTGCGGTCATCTCCGGCGATGCTCGCCAGCAGTTGATCCAGTTTTTCCGGATCTCGGAACCCAGGGTCCCGCTCCACGATGTCGGTCTCGACGGTGCCCGCAGCTTCGATCACCAGGTTGCGGGAATAGCTCTCCATTTCCCGGCGGCTGTTGCGGGTGATGGAGTAGGCCACGGCCACCGTGAGCACGCTGGTGACGAGGCCGAGCAGCAGGAAGAGCTTGGCATGCAGGCTCCGCAGCCACTTGAGGGGCCGGATGCGCACTCGCCAGAAGCTCATGCCCGGACTCCGTCCGGCAGGGGCAGGCCCAGCGCGGGCCGGGCCGCCCGGGCGAAAGTGGCGGGGGTCTGCTCGCAGGCCAGATCCGTGAACCGCCCGAAAGCCGCGCGGCGGGTTTCGGCCACGTCGCCGAGCAGGTCCAGCACGCCACCGCAGAGGGTCGGCCGGTCGTGGGCCCGCAGGTTCCCCTCGGCCTCCCAGAGCAGGGCCTCGAGGGCGGCAAGGTCGTGATGATCCCCGAGGACCGTCTGCAGGGCGCGGAGGTCCTTGAGCAGGGGCTCCGGGGAGGCGCCGAAAGTGCTCTCCAGCGCCTCGACCGCGTACCGGAGCTTCTTGATGCGCACCCGGGCCTTGTGCAGGGCCGCGGGATCCTCCTGGGCGGCGAGGGACGGCAGGTCGCCCAGGGCCGCCTGCGCGCGCGCCTCCAGGCAGGCCCAGGCGGCCTCCTGCAGGGACACGGCCTGGAAGGGATCGTGCAGGACCGGCACCTGGAGCAGCCGGCGGAGGTCCGGCAGGCGCAGCTGGTCGAGTTCCTTGCGCATGGCGCGCCGCGCCTTGGCCCGGCCCCGGTCCACCTGTTCGAGCAGATGCTCGATGACGGCGGCCTGGCAGGGGGTGCGGGCCCCGGGGTGGCGGGCTTTCAGGTGTTCGGCGTGCACATCCAGCTCGCGGGGCAGGCCCAGCACGTCCACCAGCCCCTTCAGGGCCCGGCGCTGGCCCTTGTGGCCCGGGTAGGCTTCGGGGTCCACCAGGTCGAGCACGGCGCCCAGCCGCCGGGCGGCCACGCGGACCTGATGGAGCTGCTCCATGTCGTCGGCCCAGTCCTTCGCGGCCAGCAGTTCCTGCAGGCGCGCCAGCCGCACCTCAAGGGCGCGGTGGAGCAGGATCGCCAGATCGGCTGGATGCATCAGGTGATTCTAGACGATATCCAACAAAGCGAAAAATTGGCGTAAAGTGGAAAGACCATGGAACACATTCACATCAAAGGTGCCCGGGAGCACAACCTCAAGAACCTCGACCTGAGCCTGCCGCGCAATCAGCTGGTGGTCATCACGGGCCTGTCGGGCTCGGGCAAGTCCAGCCTGGCCTTCGACACGCTCTACGCCGAGGGCCAGCGCCGCTACGTCGAGAGCCTGTCGGCCTACGCCCGGCAGTTCCTCGACCAGATGGAGAAGCCCGATGTGGACAGCATCGAGGGGCTTTCCCCGGCCATCTCCATCGAGCAGAAGACCACGAGCAAGAACCCCCGCTCCACCGTGGCGACGGTGACCGAGATCTACGACTACCTGCGCCTGCTCTTCGCCCGCACCGGCAAGCCCACCTGCGTGGCCTGCGGGCGCCCCATTGCCAGCCAGACCATCCAGGAGATGGCCGACCAGATCCTGGCCAAGCCCGAGGGCACCAAGCTGCAGATCCTCGCGCCCGTGGTGCGGGGCCGCAAGGGCGAATACAAGAAGCTGCTGCAGGACCTCATGAAGCGGGGCTACATCCGGGCGAGGGTGAACGGCCAGATGCTCGACCTCACCGAGGGCATCCCCGACCTGGACAAGCAGAAGAAGCACACCCTGGAAGTCGTCATCGACCGCCTGAAGGTGAGCCCGGCGATCCAGACCCGCCTGGCGGACAGCCTGGAGATCGCCTGCAACCTGGCGGAAGGCAGCGCGCTCCTCCTGCTGGAGCCGGAAGGCGGCGTCCAGGACACCCCGAAGCGGGGCGCCAAGGAGGGCCGGCGGGAGGAGACCGAGCAGCTCTTCTCGAGCAAGCTGGCCTGTAGCAACACGGCCTGCGCGAAGTTCGGCATGGGGCTGCCCGAGCTGGAACCGCGCTCGTTTTCCTTCAACAGCCCCTACGGCGCCTGCCCCACCTGCGACGGCCTGGGCTTCAAGCGCCAGTTCGCCGAAGAGCTGATCATCCCCAACCCCGCCCTCTCCATCAATGAGGGCGCCATCCAGGCCAGCGGCTGGAAGAGCGTGAGCGAAGACGGCTGGCGCTCGCAGCTCATGGAGCAGCTGGCCCGAAAGATGAAGTTCAGTCTCGACACGCCCTGGAAGAAGCTCCCGGCCGACATCCGGCGCCTGCTGCTCCACGGCACCGAGAAGGAGATGCGCTTCACCTACGAGAGCAAGCGCAACCGCTACGACTTCGTGCACCACTTCGAAGGCATCATCGGCAACCTGGACCGCCGCTATCGCGAGACCACCAGCGAGGAGATCCAGGCGGAGATGGAGCAGTCCATGCGCATCATCCCCTGCGAGGACTGCGGCGGGCAGCGCCTGAAACCGGAAGTGCTGGCCGTCTACGTGGGCGGCATGAACGTGGCCCAGGTGGTGGGCATGAGCGTGCGCGACTCTCGGAAGTGGTTCGGCGAGCTGGGCCTCGAGGGCAAGGACGCGGTCATCGCCGAGAAGGTGCTGAAGGAGATCCGTGAGCGGCTGGGCTTCCTGGATGACGTGGGCCTCGGCTACCTGACCCTGGACCGCAGCGCCGCGACGCTCTCCGGCGGCGAGGGCCAGCGCATCCGCCTGGCCACCCAGATCGGCAGCAAGCTGCAGGGCGTGCTCTACGTGCTGGACGAGCCGAGCATCGGCCTGCACCAGCGGGACAACCTCCAGCTCATCAAGACGCTTCAGGAGATGCGCGACCTCGGCAACACCGTGCTGGTGGTGGAGCACGACCTGGAGACCATCCTCGCTGCGGACCACGTGGTGGACATGGGCCCAGGCGCCGGCGAGCACGGCGGCCGCGTGGTGGCCCAGGGCACGCCCGAGGAGATCAGCCGCACGGCGGGTTCGGTCACGGGCGACTTCCTGTCGGGCCGGGACAGCATCCCCGTGCCGCGGGTGCGCCGCAAGGCCAAGCGCGGTCAGCTGTCCATCGTGGGCGCCGAGGAGAACAACCTCAAGAAGGTGGATGCGGATTTCCCCATCGGCCTCTTCACCTGCGTCACCGGCGTCAGCGGATCGGGCAAGAGCACCCTGGTGAACGAGATCCTCTACAAGGCCCTCGCCAACCAGTTGCACCAGGGCGTCCACATCGTGGGCAAGCACAAGGCCATCAAGGGCCTCGAGGCCGTGGACAAGGTCATTGACATCGACCAGGCACCCATCGGCCGCACGCCGCGCAGCAACCCCGCCACCTACACGGGTCTCTTCACGCCCCTGCGTGAGCTTTTCGCCCAGCTGCCCGAGAGCAAGGCCCGTGGTTACGCGCCCGGCCGCTACAGCTTCAACGTGAAGGGCGGCCGCTGCGAGAAGTGCGAGGGCGACGGCGTCCTCAAGATCGAGATGCACTTCCTCCCCGATGTCTACGTCACCTGCGAGCAGTGCAAGGGCAAGCGCTACAACCGCGAGACTCTGGAGATCCACTACAAGGGCCGCAGCATCTCCGACGTGCTGAACATGACCGTGGAAGAGGCGCTGGAACTCTTCGCGCCCATCCCCGTGCTGGCCAACAAGCTGCAGACCCTCATGGACGTGGGCCTCGGCTACATCCGCCTGGGCCAGAGCGCCACCACGCTCTCCGGCGGCGAGGCCCAGCGCGTGAAGCTGGGCAAGGAGCTGAGCAAGCGCGCCACGGGCCGCACGGTCTACATCCTGGACGAGCCCACCACGGGCCTGCACCTCAAGGACATCCAGAAGCTGCTGGAGGTCATCAACCGCCTGGTGGAGACCGGCAACACCATCATCGTCATCGAGCACAACCTGGACGTCATCAAGACCGCCGACTGGATCCTGGATCTGGGCCCCGAAGGCGGCGGCGAGGGCGGCCGCGTCATCGCCGTGGGCACGCCCGAGGACATCGCCAAGCGGAAGACCAGCGTGACGGGGCGGTACTTGGCGCCGTATCTCAAATAACAGGTACTACGGCCGTCGCAGCCACGAAGCCCGCTGCGCGGTCACTGATGGCCCGGCGGGGAGGTCCATGCCCTCTCCCCGGGGCCTTTCCTTGGCCCCCCGAGGTTCACCTCAGGCGTACTGATCAATCCGCTGACCCACGCCGGCCTGCTCGGCCACGAGCTTGGCGAGCGCGGCGCCCTGCTCAGCCTGAATGTCGATGGCCTTGCGCAGCACGCTGGTCGCGTACTGCACCTGGGTGTTGCGCTGCTGCATGGCCACGACGCTGGCGGGGGAGACGTCCATCGGTACCTCTTCAGGGCCTATCGGTCCTTCTTGGGATTCCCTTGAGCGGCCCGGAGCAGGGCGGCGGCGTCCTGGAGGGGCACCCGGGTGGCCGTGGCAGCCTTGTTCTCGGCGGCGATGGCATCGAACACTTCGCGGCGGTGGACTTGGACGCTCCGCGGGGCTTTGATGCCCAGCCGCACGCCATCCTTGCTGATGCCGAGGACGACGACCTCGACCTCGCCCCCGATGACGATGGACTGCTCCGGCTTTCTGGTGATGACAAGCATGTTCGCAGGCTACCAGACAGATCAGTCCTTGGTGAGGATCGGGAATCGCAGAGGGTAGGTCTCGGTATTCAGGACGATCTGGTAGCCGATCTTGGTCTTGGCGTTGATCACCAGAGGCCCGGCGAGGTTCGTGGTCATCTGCCGCGCGTCGTCGGGGATCACCACCAGGGTGAGCACCATGGCGTCCTCGGGGGATTCCAGGCGGAGGGCCTCGGAGTCCTCGGCGCCCAGCGGCACTTCGTAGTCCTGCTTGATGCTGACCGGATCGATGCAGGTGAAGGAAACATCCTGGGCGTCCACCGACTGGAGGAATTTCAGCGGGTAGCCGTCGTTGGGCTCGAAGAGGCGGAACGCCTTGTGCTGGGGGAAGCCCACCAGGCCCTTGGGAAAGGTCAGGAGGACGCCATCATCGGCGGGGGCGGGAGTCGGATCGTGGGTCATGGGCGTCCAGGGTTGTTCCAGATCAACCCATCGGACGCATCCCCGTTTTCCTGAGTTTCATGGGCGCCTTCCGCGAAGACGGCCCACAGGGCGTCCAGCCGCTTTCGCCGGAAGCGGGGATTGGGGATGGTCCGCTCCAGGGCCTCCTTGGTGGCGGGCGGGTGGGTCAGGCGGGCCGTGAGCCAGGCCAGGTCGCCCAGGTGCCGGACCTTGTCCACCACTGGATCATGCTTGGGGGGCGCGTAGGCGCGGACCCGCTTGAGGAGATGGCGCATCTCCTTGGGGAGGGCCGCCAGGCGCGGACCGATCTCGGGGTGATCCCGCCGGGTGTCGGCCTCGTCGGCCA
>JAFJUR010000116.1 GCA_017859995.1 Holophagaceae bacterium
GTGAAGGTGTCCAGGAAGCCCGGGAACTTGCCCAGGATGGGCACGCTGCGATCCCAGTAGTAGGCGATGAGCTCGCTCACCGGGAAACCTTCCTTGGCGTAGCGGATGGCCGGGGCCAGGACCTGGGCCATGGGCAGCTTGCCGAATTTTTTGTGCAGCTCGAACCAGCCGTCCACGCAGCCGGGCACGCTCACGGGCAGGGGGCCGTGGGGCGGGATGTGCTTGAGGCCCAGCTTCTGGAAATGCTCCAGCGTGAGCGATTTCGGGGAGCGCCCGCTGGCGTTGAGGCCGTGCAGCTTCCGGCCCTTGGCGTCCCACACGATGGCGTAGAGGTCGCCGCCCATGCCGCTGCCCGTGGGTTCCATGAGGCCCAGGGCCGCGTCCGCCGCGATGGCGGCGTCCACCGCCGATCCGCCCTGCTTCAGCACGTCCAGGGCGATCTGGGTCACCAGGGCCTGGCTGGTGCAGGCCATGCCGTGCTGGGCGGCCACCTCCGAGCGGGTGGCGAAGGCCCGGCCCGTGACCCGATCCCCGGCCCGGAGGGCAGGGGACTGGGTCGCGGCCAGCGTCAGGCTGAAGGCGAGGGCGAGGCGGAAACGCGGGCTGGACATGGAACCTCCCGGAGGCGGGATGGGAACTGAAGGCTGACGTCAGTGTGGGCTAGTTCAGGACGTCATCGGCGCCGGGCCAGCAGGTGTCGCCCAGGCGGCGAGTGGTGATGGTGACCGGGGCGCCCTGCGCGCCCGGGTTGAACTTGGGGTCCAGGATGCGGGCGATCTGATCCTTGAGATCGTCCAGGTGGGCCTTTGCGGCCTTGTCCTGGGCGGCCTTGTCCTGGGTGGGCTTGGCCACCAGGGCCTGGAGGGCCTTCAGCTCAGCCCGCACGGCGCCGCGGGTGTCATCGGCGGTGTTCACGGGCAGGAGGCTGAGGCCCAGGCCGCCCATGGCCACGCTGGGCGTCGGCGGCTGGTTGAGCAGGTTGCCGAGCAGGTCCAGGTAGGCGCGCTGGAGGTTGCGGCGGTAGGGATCCACGCGGGATCCGGGCCGCTGCAGCTCGGTGAAGATGCCGCCGCGCAGGTCCAGCAGCAGCTGGCCGGCGGAATAGGCCTTGTCGCCCAGCAGGGATTCCTGCTCCTCCAGGCGGGTGAGCCGGGCCCGGTCCAGCAGGGTCATGAGGACCCCGCGCTGGGCTCCCAGCAGCCGCATCTGTCCGCTGCCCGGTTCCAGCTTGGCGAGCAGCGCCGGATCGAGGATCCAGGCGGGCGTCTTGAACACGGCGCCCTGCAGGTATTTCACGGCCTCGGCCTGGCGGGCCCGGGCGATGGGCGTGAAGCGGCCGCCGGACTGCCCGGCGTGCTTGTTCTCGGTGTCAAAGCCGCCCACGAGCTGGGCCACGTGGCCCAGCTCCCGGCGCCACTGGCCCCAGACGGCATCGTAGAGGTGGGCCAGCTCGCGGAAGTCCTGGCCGGGCTTCAGGGCCACCTGAGGCAGGTAGCCCATGACGCGCTGGAGGTTCTTGGTGCCCAGGGTGGTGGCGCCCACGGGATCGGCGTCGCCCACGGCCTCGGTCTGCTCGCCGGGGTCGGCGCCCAGGGCGCCGGCGGTGGAGAAGCGCAGCCAGGGTTCGGTCTCCTGCGGCTTCAGCCAGGCGTTCAGCGTGGCCTTCTCGTCATCCGAAGTCTTGGCTTCGGGGATGGGGGTGTAGCCCCATTTCACGGCCAGCATGTCGTAGGGGCCGACCTTCGGGATCAGGTCGGCGGGTTCGAAGTTGTCTTCAGGCTGTGCCACGTAGTTGAAGCGGCTGTAGTCCATGAGGGTGGACACGTGGCCCATCTGCTTCACCCAGGCCTTGTCTCGCACCTTCACCAAGGGGTACTGGGAGCTGGCCTTGAAGTTGTGGGGGAATCCCAACGAATGTCCCACCTCGTGGGTCACCACGTAGGCCAGCATCTCGCCCATGAGGTCGTCGGGCAGGGGCATGGCCTGGGCGCGCTTGTCCAGCGGCGCCACCTGGGTGAAATACCAGTCGCGCTGCAGCTGGAGGATGTTGTGGTAGAGCACGATGTCGGCTTCCAGGATCTCGCCGGTGCGCGGGTCGCTGATGTGCGGGCCGTAGGCGTTGGCCACGGGGGAGGGCACCCAGCGGATCACGGAGTAGCGGGCGTCGCCGGCGTCGAAGTCGGGGTCCTCCTCCTTGCTGGGCGCCAGCTTGGCCACGATGGCCTGCTTGAAACCGGCGGCCTCGAAGGCCGGCTGCCAGGCCTCCACGCCCTTCTTCACGAAGGCCACCCATTTCTCCGGCGTGGCGCGGTCGATGTAGAAGGTGATGGGCTTCACGGGCTCGCTCACGGCGGCGGCGGGATCCTTCTTCTCCAGACGCCAGCGGGTGATGTAGGTGCGGCGCATGGCTTCGTGCTCGTCGCGGCCGTAGTCGGTGCTCCGCACGCTGAAGAACCCCAGGCGCTCGTCGAAGACGCGGGCCATCATGGGTTTCTCGGGCAGCTGCACAAAGGAATAGAACATCGTCACCGTGCCGCTGGTCCCGGGGCGCAGCGACGGCGTGCCGAAGGGCGTGGGCGCCATGGGGGCTCCCGCCGGGGCGAAGGGCGCGCTGTAGGTCTGCACGGCCTCCACGTTCAGGTTCGCGGGAAAGACCTTCACCTTGTCGACGTAGCTGCGGTTGGCGTCGAGCACCTGGGCGCCCAGGAGCTGGCGCGCGCTCAGCTCGGGCACTTCCGTGGTGAACAGGCGGCTCGCCTCGATGACCGGGGCGCCGTCCTTGGCGAAGGCTTCCACGGGGAAGCTCATGAGGATGGTGTCGGCGGTGGAGGCTGCCACGGCCTTGGCCACGGGCTTCGTCGGATCGGCCACCACCGCGTGGGAGACCTGCTGGAGCAGGATCCGGTGGTCCTTCAGCACCCAGCGCACCACATCGGAATCCACCACCCGGCCGGCGTGGTCGATGTTGGCGGGCGTGCGATTGGCGGATACCACCAGCAGCAGCTCCTGGTCGAGGCGGGCCTTGGGGATCTCGAAGTAGACCTTGCCCTTCACCTGGTGCACCTTGATGAAGCCGTCCTGGGACTTGGCCTCGGCCGTGACCACCTTGTCGTAGGGTTTGGGCTCGCCGGCCTCGGGGGCGGCGGGCCGGGCCGCGGGAGCGCCATTGGCCTGCGCCGGCAGGATGGTCGGCCGCTGGGCGGGCAGGAGGCTGGCGCTGAGCGCCAGGGCGAGGCTGGTCAAACGGCGAGGCGTCACGGGGGCTCCGGAGAGAGGTGCCACCATGAAACCACATTTGCCTCGCAAGTTGAGGCTTCATTTTCCTGGCGCCGGAGCCATGCTGGTGGGCGAGGTGATCCATGTCTCCACAGGTCTTCTTCGACGCCGCGACCCGAGCCGACCATCTCCGCCGCTATGCCGAAGGCCCAGCCCTGCTGCGCCGGGCCTGGGAGGCGGTGCCCGCGGAGGCCCGCGCCTGGCGGCCGGCCGAAGGCAAGTGGAGCGCCCACGAGGTGGTGGTCCACTGCGCGGATTCGGAAACCTACGCCGCCATCCGCATCCGGCTGCTGCTGGCGGAGGCCGAGCCCCTGGTTGTGGGCTACGACGAGAACCTCTGGGCCCGGTGCTTCGACTATCACGCCTCGGATCCGGAGCTGGCCCTCCACCTGGTGGAGACGGTCCGCGCCCACACGTCGGCCACGCTTGCGGCGCTGCCTGACCAGGCCTGGGGCCGCATGGGCCGGCACACCCACAGCGGCCCGTACGGCACCGATCACTGGCTGCGCAGCTACGGCGAGCACCTGGAGGTCCACGCCGCCCAGATCAGGCGGAACCTGACGGCCTGGGCTGAAGGCCCGGGAAAGGGGCGCGGATGAGCCTGGACCTCGCGGCCTACCTCCGGCGCATCGGCCTCCAGGACCCGCCTGCCGCGGACCTGCCGGGCCTGCGCCGCCTGCACCTCGCCCACGCGACCACCATCCCCTTCGAGAACCTCGACATCCAGATGGGCCTGCCCATCCGCCTGGACCTGGCTTCGCTCCAGGCCAAGCTGGTGCAGCGGCGGCGCGGCGGGTACTGCTTCGAGCACAACACGCTCTTCCAGGCGGTGCTCCGCCAGGTGGGCTTCGAGGTGATGGCCTGCGAGGCCCAGGTGCGCCTCGGCGCGCAGGCGACGCTGCCCCGCACCCACATGCTGTTGCTGGTGACTCTGGAGGGCGCCACCTGGCTGTGCGACGTGGGCTTCGGCGGCGAGGGGCTGCTCCAGCCGGTGCCGCTGGACGGCGAGGCCCACGTCCAGTTCCTGAATACCTACCGCGTGGCCGGAGAAGGCCCGCTGCGGGTGCTCCAGTCCTTCCACCACGGGGCCTGGGAGGATCTCTACGCCTTCGAGCCCTCGCCACGGTTCCCCGTGGATTTCGACATGGCCAACCACTACACCAGCACCTACCCCGAATCGCGGTTCATCAAGACCCTCACGGCCCAGCTGCCGGGGCCCGAGGTGCGCCGCATCCTGCGCAACCGCGCCTATGCCGAGCTGCGCGGCGATGTGGCCGAGGGCCGGGAACTGGCGCCGGAGGACCTCATGCTGACCCTGCGCGAGGTCTTCGGCATCGAGGTGCCGGAGGGCGCCAGGTTCCGCGCCTTCGAAGGCTGAACTACCAGGGAATCCGCGCGCCGTCCCGCCAGAAGCCGCCCGTGAGCTCGGAGCCCGCCTGCAGCAGCAGCCAGAGGATGCTGTTGGCGCCTTCCTCCAGGCTGCGGGGCGCCTCGGCGCCGCCCATGTCGGTGCGCACCCAGCCGGGGCACACCGAGTTCACGGCGATGCCCCTGGGTTTCAATGCCTCGGAGAGCTGCACGGTGACGGCGTTGAGGGCCGTCTTGGAGATGCAGTAGCCTGGGGCCCAGCCGGCGGGTGTGGAGAGCTGGCCGCCGCCGCTGCTCACATTGACGATGCGGCCGCCCTTCGGCATCAGGGGCGCGAAGGCCTGGGCCATGCGCAGGGGCCCGATGGCATTGGTCTCCAGCGTGTGCCGGAGGACATCGGCTTCCAGTTCCATCAGGCCTGTGGCGCCATCCAGGAGGATGCCCGCGTTGTTCACCAAGGCGTCCAGGTGTCCGTGCCGGGCCTTCACTTCAGTGGCCGCCGCGCGCACCGACGCCTCGTCCGCCACGTTCAGGGCCAGCACCTCCAGGCCATGGAGCGGCTCGGGCCGCCGCATGCCGGTGATCACGGTGAACCCCCGTTCCGCCAGCCGCAGGGCCACCTCCCGGCCCAGGCCCCGGCCCGCGCCCGTCACCAGGACCGTGCCGCCGCGAAGTCCGCCACCGTTCTCCTGGGCGCTCATGCTGCCTCCCGCACTGGGGGCCATCGCCGCCCGCCGTGTCGTGGAATCATGGTGACATGTCCAAGGCTCCCTCCACCAACGCCACCCGGTTGCTAAGGCAGGCCGGCATCCCCTACACCGAGCACCTCTACCGCTATGAGGAACATGGCGGCACGGCGGTGAGCGCCCGGGAGCTGGGCGTGGACGAGCACGCGGTCATCAAGACGCTGGTGATGGAAGATGAGCGCGCCGCGCCGCTGATCATCCTCATGCACGGCGACCGCGAGGTGAGCACCAAGGAATTGGCCCGGCAGATCGGCGCCAAGGCCGTGCAGCCCTGCAAGCCCGAGGTGGCCAACCGCCACAGCGGCTACCTGGTGGGCGGCACGAGCCCCCTCGGCACGAAGAAGGCCATGCCCATCCACGCGGAGGCCACCATCTTCGACCTGCCGCGCATCTACCTCAACGGCGGCAGCCGAGGCTTCCTGGTGGGGCTGGATCCCAAAGACCTGGAGCGCGTGCTGACGGTGAAACGGGTGAGCGTGGCCCTCCCCTGAGCGGGCCTGGGCGGCGACCCGAGATCGGGGCTCCCGCCAGGACCCGGGCCGGGGGATGATAGAGGATTCCGGGGAATCTATGGCCGCCACCCTCCATCGTTCCGTGTGCCCCTACGACTGTCCGGATGCCTGCGGGCTGGTGGTGCGTGTGGAGGATGACCGCGCCATCGAGGTGACCGGAGACCCCGAGCATCCCTTCACCCGCGGCGCCCTGTGCCCGAAGATGAACCGCTACCAGGACACGGTGCACCACCCGGAGCGCCTGACGACGCCGCTCCTGCGGGTGGGCCCCAAAGGCGCGGGCGAGTTCAGGCCCATTGCCTGGGACGAGGCCATCGGCCGCATCGCCGACCGCTGGCGCGACCTCGCGGCCACCCGGGGTGCCGAGTCCATCCTCCCCTACTCCTATGCCGGCACCATGGGCCTGATCCAGCGCAATGCGGGGCATGCCTTCTTCCACCGCCTGGGCGCGTCCCGGCTGGACCGCACCATCTGCTCCCCGGCGAAATCCGCGGGCTGGGCCCTGGCGCTGGGGGACACCCCCGCGCCCCATCCGGACGCCTGCCGGCAGAGCGACCTGATCCTGCTCTGGGGACTGAACGCCGCCGCCACGAACGTGCATGGCCTGCACGCGGTGCGGGAGGCCAAGCGGAACGGCGCCCAGGTGTGGCTCATCGACACCTACGCCCACGCCACGGCCCCCCTGTGCGACCGCGTGGTGCTCGTGAAACCCGGCTCGGATGGGGCCCTGGCCCTGGGCCTGCTCCATCTGCTGGATGCCATGGGCCTGGCGGACGAGACCTTCCTGGAGCGGCATGTGCTGGGGCATGCGGACCTGCGGGCCCGCATCCTGCCCGACTACCCGCCCGAGCGCGTGGCGGCGCTCACGGGCGTGCCCGAAGCCACCCTGCGCGAGCTGGCGGAGGCCTATGGCCGCGCCCGGGATCCCCACGTCCGCCTGGGCAACGGCCTCTCCCGCTACGGGAACGGCGCCATGACCCTCCGTACCCTCGCCTGCCTGCCCGCCTGGGTCGGCGCCTACGCCAAGCCTGGCGGGGGGGCCTTCGCCTCCACCAGCACGGGCGGGGCCTTCTCCATGCAGGTGGTGACCCGCGAGGACCTGCTGCCCGGGCCGGTGCGCACGATCAACATGAACCGGCTGGGCTGGGCGCTCACGGAGCTGGACGATCCGAAGGTGGCGTCGCTCTACGTCTACAATGCCAACCCCGCAGCGGTGAATCCCGACCAGAACGCCGTGCTGCGGGGCCTGGCCCGGGAGGATCTGTTCACGGTGGTGCACGAGCGCTTCCTCACGGACACGGCCCAGTTCGCCGACCTCGTCCTGCCCGCCACCTCCTCGCTGGAGCACAGCGACCTCTACCGGTCCTACGGCTCCTACTGCGTGCAGCGGGCCCGGGCGGCGGTGCCCCCCGTGGGCGAAGCCAAGTCAAACCTGGAGGTCTTCCAGCGCCTGGCCCGCGCCATGGGCTTCACGGAAGACGTGTTCTCGCGTTCCGCTGATGAGCTCATCGACGCCCTGCTGGCGGAACCGCACCCCTGGCGCGACGGGATCTCCACTGAGCGGCTGGACCGGGGCCTGGCGGTGGAACTGGACCCCGGAACGGGCTCGGACCTTCGTTTCGGCACGCCCAGCGGACGCATCGAGATCCTCAATCCTCGGGACGCGGAGCCTCTGCCGCGGTTCCTGCCGACCCACAGCGCCACGGATCCCCATCCCCTGCAGCTCATCACGGCCCCGGCGGTGCAGTCCCTGAACTCCACGTTCATCGAGCGGGAGGACCTGCGCCGGCGCATGGGCGCCATGGCGGTGCAGCTGAACCCCGAGGAAGCCGGGGCCCGCGGCCTGCGCGACGGGGACCTCGTCACCGTCTTCAACGGGCTGGGCGAAGTGACCTTCACCCTCAAGGTGACGGACAAGGTGCCGCCGGGCCTCGCGGTGGCCGAGGGCGTGTGGTGGCGGCGCTTCGCGCCGGGCGATCGCACCGTGAACGCGCTGACCTCCCAGCGCCTCACGGACCGCGGCGGCGGCAGCACCTTTTACGACAACCGGGTGGACGTGCGGGCCATGGCCTAGGGTTTCGAATCCCGGTCGTAGGCCCGCTTCAACCAGGGCAGCGCCAGGTCCAGGTCCGCCTCCGACCTGAGCTCCAGCTTGTGGGTGATGCGGTCCTTCTTCGCGAAGCCGCCGGTGTCCTTGAGGCGCCCCGACGGATCCTTCACGCCGGCCGGATCGCCCAGGGCGAGGCCGAGGTCCAGCCGCGAGACGAAGGGCTTCACCTCGGCGAAGACATTGTGCCGGTAGAAGGGCACGATGGTCTCGCAGGGGCAGACCTTCACGTCCGGGCCAAGGCTCCGCGCCAGGCCGGCGATGCGCTCGAAGCGCGGGCGCAGGGCGGCCTTCTTGCCTGAGTACTGGCCGTCCACGTAGCCCGGCGCCGCCGCGAGGTAGCCCGTCGGCGTGTCGTCGAAGGCATGGCCCGGGGCCGCGCCAGCCCGCTGGAGGATGACGTGGGCCTGGCTGGTGCCCAGGCCCTGGTCCTTCAGCCAGGCCGACTGGGCTTTGGGATCAGCCGGCGCCGCGGTCTTCACCAGATCCACCCAGGCCTCCACCGTGCGTCCGGTCTTGGCCTGGAGGTTGGCGAGGATGGCCTGGACATAGGCCACGCTGGGATGGACGTCGTAAGCGGACGGGCGGCTGGGCATGTCAGGCTCCGGCCAGCAGTCTACCTGTGATTCCCGTCATGCTTCCCGGCCGGCCCGAAGGGGCCCGTGCTACCTTCCCTCCCAACCTTCCCAAGCTGGCCGTTCCCTCACCCCGTTCTCGGAGTCTTCCATGAGCGACGTGGAAATCAGCATTACCCAACAGAAGACCATCCAGGCGCTGCAGAAGGGCGAGGCCGCCATTCCCATGCGCGGCTGGCTGGCCAAGCAGGCCGCCATCAACTACGAGGTGGAGCGGGCCCTGGCGGAGGAGGATCCCGGCGCCTTCTGGGGCGACAAGGCCAAGGCCCTGGACTGGCATGAGCCCTGGACGGAGGTGTTCCAGTTCAAGGCCCCCAACCATGCCTGGTTCATCGGCGGCAAGCTGAACGCCACGGTCAACTGCATCGACCGCCACGTGCACAGCGACCGGCGCAACAAGGCCGCGCTGCTGTGGGTGGGAGAGGACGGCGACGAGCGCTCCTACACCTACAACCGCCTCTACCGCGAGATGAACCGCTTCGCCAACACGCTCAAGCGCCTGGGCGTGAAGAAGGGCGACCGCGTCATCCTCTACATG
>JAFJUR010000117.1 GCA_017859995.1 Holophagaceae bacterium
CCTCGGCGGATAGGCGCCACGAAATCTAAAACCCCGTTTTCAAGATCGACTAAGCGGTGCGACCTTGATCAGCGAAGGGAGATCCGTTTTCTCGCGAGGCCAGTCCAAAAATGACACTCCCCAGCAGTATCCATTTCACTGCTGGGGAGCTCGTCTTGGGGGGAAGCCTCGTCAACACCTATCCTTCTGATAAAGAAGGTGATCCCCGTTAAAACTTAACAGGCGAACCTAGGTGATGTTTAGAACGGAATGTCGTCGTCCGGGAAGCTGCCGCCCGCCGCGGGGCTGGGGGCGCCGTGATCCTCGAAGTCCTGGGAGCCGCCGCCGGAGGCGCGGCCGCCGTAGCCGCCGCTGTCGCGACCGCCGCCCGCATCATCCATGCGGCCCAGCATGACGAAGTTGTCGCAACGGATGTCGCAGGCGGTCTTCTTCACGCCGGCCTGATCGGTGTACTCGCGGTACTGGATGCGGCCCTCGATCATCACCTGCTTGCCCTTGCGCAGGTACTTCTCGGCGATCTCGGCCTGCTTGCCCCAGACCACGATGTTGTGCCACTCGGTCTTGCTCTGCTTTTCGCCGGCCTGGTTCTTCCAGGTCTCCGTGGTGGCCACGGAGAAGCGGGCGACGCTCTGGCCCGAGGGCGTGGACTTCAGCTCGGGGTCGCGCCCGAGGTTGCCGATGAGCAGAACTTTGTTCAATGAACCGGACATGATGTCCTCCTTATGTCGCGGCGGAGCTCTCCGCCTCACCGTCGGCTCAGACCATCTGAGTGGGTGGTAGGGTGTTGAGGATTCTCCCGAGGGATTGGCATGTCAAGCGGCAACTCGAACCTGGTGGTGAGCTGCAAAAACAAGTCTGGCGTGGAGAAGCATTACCTGCCGGCGCTGCGGGCCGCGGGGTGGTCCGGGGGCGTCTGGCTGGTGGCCCCGGGGGACCCTTTCCCGGACCTGGCGGGCGCCTCGGGCCTCATGCTCACCGGCGGCCTGGACATCCATCCCGGCCACTGGGACACGGACGAGGCCATCCATCCCACGGCCGAGCTGGACGCGGAGCGCGATGCCCTCGAGATCCCGCTGATCATGGAGGCCTGGAACCGGAACCTGCCCATCCTCGGCATCTGCCGGGGCGAGCAGATCCTCAACGTGGCCCTGGGCGGCAGCATGATCCAGGACGTGCCGGAACACTTCGGCTGCGAGCCCGCCCGGCACCAGCACGGATCGCCGGACGTGCCCGACATGCACCACCGCGTGCAGCTGGCGCCGGCCTCCCGCCTGCGGGGCATGCTGGGGGAGGATGTGTTCCTGGTGAACAGCCGCCACCACCAGGCCGTGAAGCGCGTGGCCCCGCCGCTGGTGGCCGTGGGCTGGCACCTCGACACCGCCCACCCGGAGACCGGCCCCCTCGTCGAGGCCGTCGAAGCGGTCGATCCCAGCCGCTGGGTCTTCGGCGTCCAATGGCATCCCGAGAACCTCGTGGGCCTGAAGGGCCCCGCCGGCGACGCGGCCCGGGACCTGTTCCAGGCCTTCGTGACGGCCCTCGGCCCGCGCTGAACGCGCCAACTTCCTGCTTCCCCGCAACGATCCTGCCCCGACCTTGGAGCGCCTGTGCCCGCACCCATCCGTTTCGACCTCGCCGACCGCATCGCCACCCTGACCCTGGATCGCCCCGACCGCCTGAACGCCCTCGTTCCCGAAATGCGGGAGGGGTTCGAGGCGGCGCTGGCGGCCGCCGCCTCCCCTGGGGTGAAGGTTCTGGTGCTGCGGGGCGCGGGACGGGCCTTCTGCGCCGGGGGCGACATCGGCTGGATGGCCCAGGCCCTCGAGGAGGGACGCTGGGCCGAGATGGAAGCGCTGCTGGACCTGGGCGTCACCGTGGCCCACAGCCTGGCCACCCTGCCCAAGCCCGTGGTGGCCGTGGTGCAGGGCCCGGCCGCCGGCGCGGGCATGAGCCTGGCCCTCTGCGCGGACCTGCGGATCGCCGCGGCGGAGGCGGCCTTCAGCATGGCCTTCGCGAAGATCGGCCTGCACCCCGACTGGGGCGGCAGCGTCATGCTGTCGCGCCTGGTGAACCCGGCCCTCGCGGGGGAGCTGATGATGACCGGAGAGACGGTCGATGCGGGACGGGCCCTGGCCCTGGGCCTGGTGAACCGCGTGGTGCCCGCGGACCAGCTGGACGCCGCGGCGCAGGCCCTGGTCGGCCGTCTCGCCGCCGGCCCTTCGGAGACCTTCGCCCGCATCAAGGCCACGCTCCTCCGCAACCAGGGCCTGGATGCCGAGAGCCTGCGGGCGCGCCTCGTGGCGGAGGGGGCCCAGATGAAGGCCGCCATGCGCCATGTCGACGCGAAAGAGGGCCTGGCGGCCTTCCTGGAAAAGCGGGCGCCACGATTCCAGTGAGCTGAAACCTGGACACCACGGGCGGTACCTGGCCCGGATCGTCATTGTGTGCGAATTTGGTGTCTATGCCCGCCATCCTGACCATCTGCGCCGACTGTGAGCGCCAGGCCCTCCGCCGCCCCAAGCAGGGGCAGGCCATGACCGAGGCCCTCGCCTGCCTGACGCGGCTGCTCCTCGACCGCAAGCGGCTGCAGGGCCTGGAGGTCGTGCGGGAGAAATGCCTGCAGAACTGCCCCCTCGGCCGGATCTGCGTGGCCATGAAGCGCGGCGATCAGGAAGTGCGCCACCACCTGGGCCCCGAGGACGACCTCAAGGCCGTGGCCGCCAAGCTGGCCGCGCCCAAGAAAAAGGGACCTGCCACGGATGAACACAAATGAACACGGATGAAAGCAGCCGGCCTCATCTGCGTTCATCCGTGTTCATCTGTGGCAGAACGACGTTCCGGCCGGCCTAGCGCATCCCGCGGCTCTGGGCCGTTTCGATGAGTTCCTTGATGCGGCGGGCGTCGGCCTTGGTGTGGCCGTGGCTGGCGAGGGGGTCGCTGCCGCCGGTGCTCTCCACCGTGATGTCCGACCACAGCAGGCCCGTCTCGATGCGCACACTGGCCACCTTCGAGAGGTGGATGCTGATCTCGTTGACGGTGAACCACGACCGCTTGCGGCGGATCACGGCGGCGTCGGTCACCTCGATCACGGTGGTGAACAGATGGTTGCCCTTGGTCCAGCGGCTGGCGCGGAACGTCTCGGTGGCCATCAGAGGGCATCCTTCGCGGCGGCGGCCACGGCCTGGGGCGTGACGCCGTAGGCCTCCAGCAGCTTCTCGGGCTTGCCGCTCTGGCCGAACTGGTCCTTCACGCCCACCCGGCGGACAGGCATGGGATGGGCTTCCGAGAGGATCTCCGCCACGATGCCGCCCAGGCCGCCGTGGGACTGGTGTTCCTCGCAGGTGACGACGGCGCGGTGCGTCTTGGCCAGCGCGACCAGCGTCTCGCGGTCGAAGGGCTTCACGGTGGGGGCGTGCAGCACCGTGGCCTCGATGCCGTCTGCGGCCAGCAGCTCGGCGGCGCCCAGGCAGATGGAGGTGCCCAGGCCACAGCCCACCAGCAGCACATCCCGGCCTTCCCGCATCACCACGGCCTTGCCCATCTCGAAGTGGTAGTCCTCGGCGTGAATGCGGGGAAACTTGTCGCGGGTGAGGCGGATGTAGACGGGCCCCTTGTGGGCGTAGGCGAAGCGCACGGCCTGCTTCGTCTCGATGGCGTCGGCTGGTGACAGCACGGTCATGCCCGGGATCATACGCATGAGGGCCAGATCCTCCAGGCACTGGTGGGTGCCGCCGTCCTCGCCCACGGTGAGGCCCGCGTGGGTGGCCACGACCTTCACGTTCTGGTGGCCCACGCCCACGGCCTGCCGCACGAACTCGTAGGCCCGGCCCGTGGCGAACATGGCAAAGGTGCTCACGAAGGGCACCACGCCCGTGGTGCTGGCGCCGGCGGCGGCGGCCACCATGCCCTGCTCGGCGGCGCCCATGTTGAAGAAGCGCTCGGGGAACGCCTTCGCGAACTTGCTGGTGCGGGTGGAGCCGGCCAGGTCGGCGTCGAACACGACGAGGTTGGCGCCCTCGTTCCCCAGTTCCACCAGGGTGTCGCCGTAGGCGTCCCGCAGGCTGTCCATCACGCCGCCCACCTTGCCGCCCACGCCCGCCGTTTCCGCGCCTGCCATGACCACTCCCGTCGAATCCCCCATTCTACGCGAGGCGGCCCGCCTCTGCCGCCGCCGACGGTCACAGCCGAGGGTCAAGGCCAGGGTCCAAGCCACGGAGGGCCCCGGATTCCAGCAGATGACCTTAGGCTGGAGCCATGGCCCGGCCCTTCCGACCCTCTGCCCTGCTCTGGGGCGCGTTCCTCGCTGCGGGGGCGGTGGCGTTGGCGCTCCGCCTGCGCGCCCCAGGTCACCGGGCCCTGCCCTGGCTCACGGCCTCCCTGCTGATCCTGCTGGCCCCGCGGGTGGCCGCGCTCATCCATGACTGGCGCCGGGGGCGGGTCCCCGGCACCCGGGTTCTCCTGCCGGCGGTGATCCTGGCCGAGGGCCTGGGCCTCGTCGTCGCCGACGCGTCGCGTCTGACCGTCCAGCTGCGCCTGGGCACGGCCCTGGCGCTGGAAGTCCTGCTGCTCATCCTCGCCGTGCGGGCCTGGCGGAGCACCCGGACGCGTTCCAGCGCCTGGCCCGAGGATCGCATCGCCGCCGCCTTCGAGGCCTTCGTGCCGCCCCGGGCCGCCCGCCTCATGGCCCTGGAGCTGGTGATGCTGGGCAGCGCGGTCCGCTTCCTCTCCGGGGGGTTCCGCGAGGCTGCGCCCGAAGGCTTCACCCACCATCGCGAAGCCGCCCTTCGCGCCATCCTCCCGGCGGTTCCGCTGATGATTCCCGGCGACTTCCTGCTGATGAAGGCGGTCTCCTCCGGGTGGTCCCCCTGGCTGCGGTGGACGCTGCATGGCACCACAGTCTACGCGGTGCTCTGGCTGGTGGGGCTGTACGCCACGCTCAAGGCCCGCCCCCACCGGATCCGCGAGGGCAGCCTCGAGCTCCACCTGGGCCTCGTGAAGTCGGCCACCGTTCCCGTGGACCACATCCTCTCCGCCTCACCCCTTCCGGAATTCGAGGACGACTGGGCCCGCCACGCCCACATGAAGGGCGTGCCGAGCCTGGTGGCCAAGGGGAATGCCGTCCTCGAGCTGAAGCTCTCGGAGCCCATCCGGGTTACGGGCCTGCTGGGTCCGGGCCGGCCGACACAGCGCCTGGCCGTCTCCGTGGATGATCCCGCCGCCTTCCTCGCGGCCCTGGGCCAGTCATGCGCCTGAGCCTGCCCATTGATCCCCTTCTGCCCCAGATCGTCGAGGGCCTGCGCGGCAATCCGAACCTGGTCCTCCAGGCCGATCCCGGCGCCGGCAAGACCACCCGCGTGCCTCCGGCCCTATTGGAATCCGGCCTGCTGGGGGAGGGCGAGTGCTGGATCCTTGAGCCCCGCCGCCTCGCCGCACGCCTCGCCGCCACCCGCGTGGCCGAGGAACTGGGCGAGCCTCTGGGCCAGCGGGCGGGCTACGCGGTGCGCTTCGAGCAGAAGGTCTCCAAGGCCACGCGCCTGCGCTTCGTCACGGAAGGCCTGCTCCTGCGCCGCCTCCACGGGGACCAGGCCCTGCGCGGCATCACCGCGGTGGTGCTCGACGAATTCCACGAGCGGCACCTGCACACGGACCTCGGCATCACCCTGCTGCGTCGCCTGCAGCGTGAGGCGCGGCCCGACCTGAAGCTGCTCGTCATGTCCGCCACCCTGGATCCCGGCCCCGTGGCCGCCTACCTGGACGCCCCCGTGTTGAGAAGCGAGGGCCGCGCCTTCCCGGTGGAGACCAGTTTCCTGGCCCGTCCCGACGACCGCCCCGTGGAGCAGCAGGTGGGCGACGCATTGGATCGCCTCTATCGCGATGGGCTGCGCGACCACACCCTGGTCTTCCTGCCCGGTGCGGCGGAGATTCGCGCCTGCCTGAAGGGCTGCGAGGCCGTGGCCGCCCGGCACGGCCTGAGCCTGCGCCCGCTGCACGGCGAACTGTCCCCGGAAGCCCAGGCCCACGCCCTGGAACGCACCGGCGCCCCCAAGGTGATCCTCAGCACCAACGTGGCCGAGAGCTCCGTCACCCTGGATGGCATCGGCGCCGTGGTGGATTCGGGCCTGGGCCGGGAGGCCTCGCACTCGCCCTGGTCAGGGCTCTCGGGCCTGCGCACAGTGCGCATCAGCCAGGCCCGGTGCGTGCAGCGCACGGGCCGCGCGGGCCGCACGGGGCCGGGCCGCTGCCTGCGCCTCTACACCGAGGCCGACTTTGGCGCGCGCCCCGCCTTCGACACGCCGGAGCTGCTGCGGTCGGATCTGGCCGAACCCTGGCTCACCCTGCACGGCATGGGCATCGCCGAGCCCCGGGCGCTGGCGTGGTTCGAGGCGCCGCCCGAAGCGGCCATCGCGGCCGCGGAAGCGCTGCTGACGCGGCTGGAAGCCCTGGAAGACGGAGGCCTCAGCGCCGTGGGCCGGCGCATGGCGGACCTGCCCCTGCACCCGCGGCTGGCACGGCTCGCCATCGCGGGCCAGGACCTGGACATCCCCCAGCTGGCGCTGCGCGCCGCCGCCCTGCTGGAGGCGGGCAGCCTCTCCCTGTGGCAGGGCCTGGACCGCTCGCCGGTGAAGACGGGCCACGGCGCGGACTCGGACCTGCTGCTGCGCCTGGACCAGTTCGAGGAGGCCGAAGCCGCAGGCTTCGGCGCCGGGGCCTGCCGGGCCGCGGGACTGGACGGCGCCGCCGTGTCCCGGGCCCGTCGGGCCGTGCATTCCCTGGGACGGTTCCTGCCTTCGCCCGCCGAGCCGCCGGACGCGGAAACGCGCCTGCTGAAGGCGCTGCTGCGGGCCTACCCCGACCGCGTGGGCCAGCTGTCGGCCAACAGCACCTGCGCCTTCACGGGCGGAGGCGGCGCCAAGCTGGATCCCGGCAGCCGGGTGCGGCGGCCGGGCCTGATCCTGGCCCTGGAAGCCGACCAGGTGAAGCAGGGCACGGGCAGCCACACGCTCATCCGCCTGGCGTCCCGCTGCGAGGCGGACTGGCTGCTGGACGCCTTCCCCGAGCGCCTGGAGGCTGTGGACGAGCTCACCTTCAACGCGTCGGCGGGCCGCGTGGAGCGGCGCAGCGAGATCCGCTACGACGGTCTCGTGCTGGACGCCAGCCGCGGCCCGGCGGACGCGGCGGATCCCCGGGTGGCAGCCCTGCTGGCCGAGGCCCTGCGGGACCGGCCTCTGGACGAAGTTCCCGCCCGTTTCCTGGCCCGCCTGACCTTCCTCCGGCGCCACCGCCCCGACCTGGAGCTGCCTGAGGACTTGCTGGGCCCCCTGCTGGCGGGCGCCTGCCGGGGCCGGGCCAGCTTGCGCGACGTCCAGGATGTGGACTGGCCCGGGGCCCTGCGCCAGGCCTTCCCCCAGGAGACGCTGCGCCTGCTGGACGCCTGGGCTCCAGAGGCCATCCAGCTGCCCAAGGGTCGTCCGACCAAGGTGCACTACGAGGACGATCCCCCCTGGATCGCCTCGCGGCTACAGGATTTCTGGGGCCTGAAGAAAACCCCCGCCGTGGCGGGCGGCGCCGTGCCCCTGGTGCTCCACCTGCTGGCGCCGAACATGCGCGCCCTGCAGGTGACCACCGACCTCGCCGGCTTCTGGCTGCGCGTCTACAAGGAATTGCGGCCTGGGTTGTCGCGGCGCTATCCGAAACATCATTGGCCGGAGTAGCAGAGAAAAAAGGATCACCACCAAGACACCAAGAACTGCCAAAACTTTGTTTTTTACTTGGCGTCTTGGCGTCTTGGCGGTGAGCCTTGCTTTTCGTTCCAGCGCGATGAAACCACTCCACCAGCTGCAGGCCAATTCCTCGAGGAAAGATATTAAAGATCACCGCCAAGACGCCAAGGCGCCAAGAACTGCAAAAGATCTTTTCTTGGTGCCTTGGGGGTGATCAGTTGTTCTTCGCCCCAGCCTCAGCCACGCAGCTCGGCCAGCGAAGTGCCATCCAGTCCCACGGCCAGCAGGGTGAACCCCGCGGGTTCCCAGGGCCGGATCTCGGCGGCGGTCATGCGGAAGAGGCCGAGGGGCATGCCCGCGTCGCGGCAGGCTGCGGTAATGGCCGCGAGGGCCGCGTGCAGGTCCGGGTGATCGAACTGCTCGGGGATGCCCAGGCTGGCGCTCAGGTCGTAGGGACCCACGAAGACCGCGTCCACCCCCGGCACCCGGGCGATGGCCTCGATGTGGGCCACGGCCTCCCGGGATTCCGCCTGCACCACCACGAGGCACCGTCCCTGCACCCGTTGGACCACGGCGGCCGCCTGCTCCGGCGTATCCACATGCGGCACGATCAGCCCATCCGCGCCGCAGGCCGCGGCGGCGTCCAACACGGCTGGCGCCTGGGAGGGCACCCGCAGCAGGCAGGGCACCGCTCCGCCCAGGGCCTTCAGGGTGGCGGCGGCTTCAGCGGGCCCGTAGCCGCCGTGCTCGCCATCCAGGAACAGCCAGTCGAAGCCCTGGTCGGCCAGGCGCTTGGCCACCTCGGGATGGGGCACCTGCACCAGGGTGCCGAGCAGGCGTTCCCGGGCCTGCAGGCGGGTTCGGAAGGGGGACGACGCCATGGGGCACCTCATCCCCCAGCATGAACCCACGGGAGTCCTCCGGCACCGGGATGAGCTACCTTGGTCCCATGCTTTCCTTCCGCCCCATCCGCCCCGAAGACGACGCGGCCGTGGCCGCCATCATCCGCCGCGTCATGCCGGAGTTCGGCGCGGACGGTCCGGGCTTCGCCCTCCACGACCCGGAGGTGGATCACATGTGCGCGGCCTACTCGACCTCCGGCGCCGCCTATTTCGTGGTCGAGGACGAGACGGGCCGGCTGGTGGGCGGCGGAGGCATCGCGGCCCTCGAAGGCGGCGAGCCCGGCGTCTGCGAATTGCGGAAGATGTACTTCCTGCCCGAGGCTCGCGGGAAGGGCATGGGCGAGGCCCTGCTGCGCCACTGCCTGCGGGCGGCCCAGGAGCTGGGCTACCAGACCTGCTACCTGGAGACCCTCACGGGCATGGACCAGGCCCTGAAGCTCTACGCCAAGCTGGGCTTCCGGCCCCTCTGCGCGCCCCTGGGCCGCACCGGCCACGGCGGCTGCGACCACTGGTTCGCCCGGGACCTCGCGTGATCGCCGGCGGGGCCGAGAAGTGCGCGGGCCGGATCCTCCACCCAGAGGAGGCCGCCTACCTCCTGGGCGGCAACCGCGAGCGGCTGCCCGAGCGCCTGGCGGGGCGCTGGGCCCTGCGCGAGGCCTTCGGGAAGGCCCTGGGCACAGGCCTGGACGGCTGGTCCTGGAAGGAGCTGCGCTACGTCAACGGCCGGCTATGGGCCGTGGGCGAATTGGTCAACCTGCTGGCATCCAGGGACATCCGCCTCCTGCACGGCAGCGTCAGCCACGACGGAGACCTGGCCCTGGCGGTGGTGATCCTGGAACGGTGACCGTTCCACCCCCGGCGGAAACTCAAGGAAGACCGATCCGGGCCGATCCCGGAGGCAGGACGACCCGATGGATCCCCTCCAGGCCAAGCAACAGATGACCCTCGCCGAGTTCCGGAGCCTCCGGGACTTCATCTATGCCAAATCCGGCATCTATTTCAGCGAGTCCAAGCAATACTTCCTGGAGAACCGCCTCAGCAAGCGCATCGGCGAGCTGAAGCTGCGGAGCTACGCCGACTACCTCTCACTCCTCCAGGGGAGCCAGGGGCCCGTGGAGCTCAAGCGCCTCTTCGTGGAGATCACCACGAACGAGACCAGCTTCTGGCGCAACCCGCCCCAGATCGAGGCTTTCCAGAACATCGTGCTGCCCGACGCCGTGAAACAGGCCCGCGAACGCGGCCAGAGCCGGCTCCGCATCTGGTCGGCCGCCTGTTCCAGTGGCGAGGAACCCTACACCCTGGCCATGATCTGCCACGAGCTAAAGGATTCCGTGCTGCGGGGCTTCTCGGTGGAGATCCTGGGCACCGACATCAGCGAGAAGGTGCTCGCCCAGGCCCAGGACGGGGTCTACAACAGCTACACGCTGCGGAACCTCACGCCGGAGCAGCTGCAGCGCCACTTCACCGCGCTGGGAAAGGATCTCTTCCAGGTGAAGCCCGAGATCCAGCGCCTCACCAGCCTTCGGAACTTCAACCTGGTGGACTACCCCGCCTACCGGCAGCTGGGCACCTTCGATGTCATCTTCTGCCGGAATGTGCTGATCTACTTCGACGAGGCCGTGAAATCCCAGGTGCTCAAGGGGTTCCACGGGCAATTGCACCCCAAGGCCTACCTGCTGGTGGGACACAGCGAAAGCATCCATGCTTTCAACACCGGCTTCGAGCTGCTGCACTTCAGCAAGGCCATGGGATACCGGAAGCGGACATAGCTGACTAAGCGGACTTTGCGGCCAGGAGCGGAACATGCCCATCACCCCCCAAGAACTCATCGCGAACCTCGGAGACCTGCCACCGCTTCCGCAGGTGGCCTCCCAGGTCCTGCGGGTGTCCGCCGACCCCGACGCCACCGCCGAGGATCTCCGCAAGGTGATCTCCATGGATCAGGCCCTCACCAGCCAGATCCTGAAGATCTCCAACTCAGCCATGTTCGGCATGATGCGCGAAGTCACGACCCTGACCCAGGCGATCATGACCCTCGGGTTTTCCACCATCAAGAGCGTGGTCATCGCCAGCTCCGCCAAGAACCTCTACCACCGCGGCACCGTGGGCCTCCAGGAGCGCCTCATCTGGGAACACGCCCTGGTTTCGGCCATCGCCAGCCGGGCCTTCGGGAAGAGCCTGCGCTTCTCCCGCATCGAGGAGGCCTTCATCGGCGGCCTCCTGCACGACATTGGCAAGTCGGTCATGGGGGTCAAGTTCCCCGAGCGCTACGGCCAGCTGCTCCGCACCGTCTACAACGAAGAAGGCACCTGCCTCCAGCTGGAACTGGACACCTTCGGGTTCGACCACGCCATGGTGGGCGAGGCCCTGGTCAGCCAGTGGAATCTGGCGCCCGGACTGCAGGCGGCCGTCCGCTGGCACCACGACCCGCTCCATGCGCCGCTGGATCACCAGGAGGTGGCCGCCATCGTGGCCCTGGCCAACCACCTGGCCCTGGAGGAGAAGGTGGGCATCGGCGACCCTCGCCACCTCGAAGGCGCCAGCCACCAGGCCATGGAGATCCTCAAGCTCGGCCCCGAAGCCCTGGACGGCCTGAAGGAGGGGGTGCGGAGCGCCATCGAGCAGGACAAGACGATGATCGCGGAGTTTTAAATGGTGTCCCGGGAGCAGCTCGTTTCGCGCCTGAAGGCCAAGACCCTTCCAAGCCTCCCCCTGACGGTGGTGGCCCTGGGCGAGGCCGTTCAGGACGAGCGCTGCACCGTGGACCGCATCCTCGGCATCCTCTCAAAGGATCCTTCGCTCTCCGCCACCCTCCTGCGCCTGGCCAACTCGGCGCTCTACGCGGGCGAAGGTTCGATCATGGACCTCCGGAGCGCCGTGTTGCGCCTCGGCTTCGACGCCGTGGCGAACCTGGGCACCGGCGCCGCCGTGATCCGCACCCTCAAGGGCGGGGCTCACCTCGACGCCCTGCGGCTCTGGCAGCACAGCGTGGCCGTGGGGCTCACAGCGAAGGGCACCTGCATCCTGGCCAAGCGGCACGGGCAGGCCGAGACCGCCTTCCTCACCGGCCTGCTGCACGACATCGGCAAGATCGCCCTGGATACCTGCTTCCCGGAGGCCTACGCCGGGGTGCTCGCCAAGGTCGCCGAAGGGGCCACGTTCGTGGAGGCGGAGCGGGAGGTTCTCGGCATGGACCACGCCGAGGCAGGGGCCCTGCTGGCCGCGGACTGGTCCTTCCCCACGGCCATCGTCGAAGTCATCCGGGACCACCACGACCCCAAGCCCGGGGACTTCCTCCCCAACCTGATCCACCTGGCGGACCTGCTGGTCCGCACCCGCATTCCCATGGGACCCGCCGACACGCGGCTGATGCTCTCGCTCGACGAACTGCCGGCCTTCAAGGCCGTCCTGGCCGGTGCCCTTCAGAAAGATCTGGACGTGGAACGGCTCACTTTCTCCATCGACGACGAATTGGACCACGCCCTGGCCTTCGTCGAAGTGGCTTTCCAGGCCTGAGGATTCCAATGACCATTCGCATCCTGGTGGTGGACGACAGCCCCTTCATGCGGAAATCGCTGCAGAAGATGCTGGAGGAGGCGCCCGACCTGCGGGTGGTCGCCACAGCCCGCGACGGCATCGATGCGCTCGAGAAGATCCAGGAGCACCAGCCTGACATCGTCACCCTCGACATCGAGATGCCCCGCATGGACGGCCTCACGTGCCTCCGCAGGATCATGGCGGACCACCCCATGCCGGTGCTGATGGTCTCCAGCCTTACGCAGGAAGGTGCCCAGGCCACCCTCGACGCGCTGTCCATCGGGGCGCTGGATTTCATTCCCAAGGAGAGCGGCTTCGCCAGCCTGAGCATCCTCCAGATCCAGCATGACCTGCAGGAGAAGGTGCGGCGCCTCGCCACGAGTCCGCGGTTCCACCGCGGCGGGGCGGCCCATCCGGCGCCCGCGGCCGCGGCACGGCCGGCGGCGCCGGCCCCGAAGGCGCCCCTCCCGCCGCCGCCTCCGGGCGCAGGCCTGGGGTCGCCCCAGGCCGACCTGCTGGTGATCGGCAGCTCCACCGGCGGGCCCAAGGCCCTGCAGGACATCCTGCCGGCCCTTCCCGCCAACCTGCCCGTGCCATGCCTCATCGTCCAGCACATGCCCAGCACGTTCACCAAGCCCTTCGCCGAGCGGCTCGACGGCCTCTGCCAGGTGCATGTGAAGGAAGCCGAACAGGGCGAGCCGCTGAAGGCGGGTACGGTCTACATCGCGCCCGGCGGCATCCACATGACCTACGGCGCCCGCGGCCCGAAAGGCTGCGTGGAACTGAGCCCGGAGCCCATGTCCTCCCTGCACCGGCCCAGCGTGGACGTGCTGTTCCTCAGCGTCGCCGAGCTGTTCAAGGGCCAGGTGCTGGCGGGCATCCTCACCGGCATGGGCGCCGACGGCGCCAAGGGCATGGAGCAGCTCAAGCAGAAGGGCGCCCACACCCTTGCCGAGAGCGAAGAGAGCTGCGTGGTCTACGGCATGCCCCGCGCCGCCGTCGAGCGGGGCTGCGTGGACGTGGTGTCGCCCCTGGCCGAGATCTCCGGCCACATCCGGCGTCACTTCAGGATCTAGGAGCATGGGCCAGTGCTGACCTCCGCGATCCTGGGATCCCTGCGGATCCCGGCCACCGCGGCACCGTCCGTTCCGGCCCTCGTCAACCTGACGGCGGGACAGACCCTCGAGGCCACGCTGGAAGCGGTGCTGCCCGAAGGCCTGCTCCTGCGGCTGGC
>JAFJUR010000223.1 GCA_017859995.1 Holophagaceae bacterium
GATCCATTGGCTGGAGGAGTTCCTCAGCCGCTACAAGGGCACCGTGGTGGTGATCTCCCATGACCGGCACTTCCTGAACAATGTCTGCACCCACATCGCCGACATCGACTACCAGACGATCATCCAGTACACCGGCGGCTACGACGACATGGTCATGGCCAAGATCCAGGTGCGGTCGCGCATCGAGTCCGACAACGCCCAGCGCGAGAAGAAGATCGCGCAGCTCAACGAGTTCATCCAGCGCTTCGCGGCCGGCACGCGCAGCAGCCAGGTGAACAGCCGCCGCAAGGAGGTGGAGCGCCTCCAGCCCAGCGACCTCGCCCGGAGCAACATCCAGCGGCCCTTCATCAAGTTCAACATCGGCAAGCCGGGGGGCCGCTACGCGCTGGAATTCGAAGGCGTCCGAAAGGGCTACGACACCAGCAAGGATGGAACGGGAGGCCGCCACGAGGTCATCAAGGGCTTCTCGGCCATGGTGCAGCGGGGCGAGAAGGTGGCCCTCATGGGCCGCAACGGCATCGGCAAGACCACGCTGATCAACGCCCTGCTGGCCAACGCGCCCCAGGTGACGGAAGCCGGCCTGAAGCTGGACGCCGGCGTGGTGAAGTGGGGCCACGAAGCCAATGTGGGCTACTTCTCCCAGGATTTCGCCGAGAGCATCCCCAAGGGCTACGAGCTGGTGACCTGGCTGCATCAGTTCGACCCCGAGGCCACCAAGGAGCAGATCCGCGGCATCATGGGCCAGATGCTCTTCCGGGGGGAGGAGGGCAACAAGATGACGGATGTGCTCAGCGGCGGCGAGTCCTGCCGCCTGCTCTTCTGCAAGCTCATGCTGCAGAAGCCGAACATCCTGGTGCTGGACGAGCCCACCAACCACCTGGACCTGGAAGCCGTCATCGCCCTGAACGACGCCCTGCAGCGCTACGAGGGCACCATCCTGCTGGTGACCCACGACGAGGACATCATCGATGAGGTGGCCACCCGCATCTGGCACCTTACCGACGACGGCATCGAGGATTTCCAAGGAACCTACGAAGAATACAACGCGCCCACGGGGCACTGAGAGCGGCCTCCAGAGCCTTCACGGACAGCTTCAAGTCGAGCATCTGCATCAAGTTGGTAAAGCTGATGCGGGGATGACCTTGCCTGCCCATGGGGAGGCCCTATATTGAGTCCAAGTCCCCGAATCCCTGGCCTGGAAAGTGAGCATTCCGTGACGCTGCGACAGGGTCCCAAGGACGCGCCCGCCGGCGATACCACCCCCTCGGTGGCCCGGCGCTCCACCTCGCGGATCGCCCGGGCCACCCGGGAGCTGGAGGACTTCAAGCGCGCCCTCGACGAGCACGCCATCGTCGCCGTCACCGATGCCCGGGGGCGGATCACCTACGTCAACGACAAGTTCTGCGCCATCTCGAAGTACGCCCGGGAGGAGCTGCTCGGGCAGGACCACCGGATCATCAACTCGGGCCACCATCCCCGGACCTTCATGGCCGAGCTCTGGAAGACGATCCTGGCCGGCCGAGTGTGGAAGGGGGAGATCCGGAACCGCGCCAAGGATGGCAGCTACTACTGGGTGGACACGACCATCGTCCCCTTCCTCGACGAGGACGGGGCGCCGGTCCAGTTCGTGGCCATCCGGGCCGACATCACCCAGCGCAAGGAGGCGGAGGACGCCCTGAGGCAGTCCCAGAAGCTGGAGAGCCTGGGCGTTCTGTCCGGCGGCATCGCCCACGACTTCAACAACCTCCTCACCGCCATCCTGGGCAACGCGAACCTGGGCGCCATGCACCTGCCCCTCGAAAGTCCGGCCCGGCCCTACCTCCAGCAGATCGAGCAGGCCACCCTGCGGGCCGCCGACCTCACGCGACAGCTGCTGGCCTATGCCGGCAAGGGCCGACTGCAGGTCATCGAGGTGGACCTGAACCGCCTGGTGGTGGAGATGACCCAGCTGCTCACGGTCTCCATCTCCAAGAAGGCGGTGGTGCGCTACGACCTGGCGCCGGACCTGCCGCGCATCACCGCGGACCCCTCGCAGATGCAGCAGCTGGTCATGAACCTCGTCACCAATGCCTCCGAGGCCATCGGCGAGGAGGTGAGCGGCCTGATCACCGTCCGCACGGGCGTGCAGATGGTGGACGAGGCCTATGTCCTGGGCCTGCTGCCGGCCCTGCCTCTGGCGCCGGGCCGCTACGTGACGCTCGAGGTGAGCGACACCGGGTGCGGCATGACGGCCGAGGTGCAGGAACGGATCTTCGATCCCTTCTACACCACGAAGTTCACGGGCCGGGGGCTGGGGCTCTCCGCCATGCTGGGCATCCTCCGGAGCCACCACGGCAGCCTCAAGGTCTACAGCGAGGTGAGCCGCGGCTCGGTGTTCAAGCTGTTCCTCCCGGCCCTACAGCGGGGCAACGAGGAGCCGCCCCTCCGCTACGCGACGCCGGATTGGCAGGGCCACGGCAACCTGCTGATCGTGGATGACGAGCCCAGCGCGCGGGCCGTGGCGCGGTCCCTGGCGGAACACCTCGGCTTCCAGGTGCTGGAGGCCACGGACGGCCAGGAGGCCCTCAGCCTCTTCGAGCTGCGTCACGCGGAACTCACGGCGGTCCTCATGGACCTGACCATGCCCCACATGGACGGCCGGCAGGCCTTCCTCCGCATGCATGAGCTGCACCCGCAGATTCCGGTGGTGCTCACCAGCGGCTACAGCGAGCAGGATGTCCTCGCGGAGTTCCTCGGCCGCGGCCTGGCGGGGTTCCTGGCCAAGCCCTACCAGAGCAGCCAGTTCGCCGCCGTGCTGCGGCTGGCGCTGACCGCCGGCAGCTAGGCTCCTGCCTAGGCCTCTTCCGGTGAGGCCAGGAGCATCCGCAGCACTTCCTCGGCCACCTTCAGGCCCACGATGGCGGGCATGTACGAGATGGTTCCGACGGGCCGGCGCGCGCGGCCGGGCCCGCGGTGCGGCTCGATGTCCACGGGGTTGGCGGGGCGCTTGTTGTCGGCGGGTTCCAGCGAGTAGACGCAGCGGATGCCCCGGGTGATGCCTGCTTTCCGAAGCTCCTTGCGCACCCGCGCGGCGAGCGGGCAGATGCGCGTGTGGCTCAGGTCGCCCACGAAGAGCTGGCTGCTGTCCGTGCGGCCGCCGGCGCCCATGGCCGTGATGATGGGCAGTCCCTGCTCGTGGGCGGTGCGCATGAGGGCCACCTTGCAGGTCATGGAGTCGATGGCGTCGATGACGACGTCCGGCCGGGGCAGGAGGAGGTCCGGCAGCGTGTCGGTGTGGATGAAGGTCACGCGCGGATCCACGTCGCAGTCGGGATTGATGTCCCGCACGCGGGCCGCCGCCACCTCGGCCTTGGGCAGGCCGATCGTGGAGCGCAGCGCGAAGAGCTGGCGGTTCAGGTTGCTGGG
>JAFJUR010000118.1 GCA_017859995.1 Holophagaceae bacterium
TCCAGGCTGTCGAAGGCCCCGGCCTTGATGAGGGATTCCCAGACCTTGCGGTTGGCCTTCTGCAGGTCGGTGCTCTTGAGGGCGTGGAAGAGGTCCTTGAAGCCCCCTTCGGCCTGGCGGGCCTCGAGGATGGCCTGCAGGGCGGCCTCGCCCAGGCCCTTCACCGCCGCGAAGCCGAAGCGGATCTGGCGGTCGCTCGTGGCCGTGAAATCCAGCGCCGATTCGTTGATGTCGGGGCCCAGCACCTCGATGCCCCGCTCCCGGCAGTTCTGCACGTACTTGGCCACGTCATCCGTGCGGCCCGACTTGGTGGAGAGCAGGCCCGCCATGAATTCCACGGGGTAGTTCGCCTTCAGGTAGGCGGTCTCGTAGGCCACCATGGCATAGGCGGCGCTGTGGCTCTTGTTGAAGCCGTAGCCCGCGAAGTACTCGATGAGGTCGAACATCTCGGCGACCTTGGCCTTGTCGTATTTCCGCTCGACGCCCCGCTCGATGAACTTGGTCTTCTCCTTCGCCATCTTCTCCTTGTCCTTCTTGCCCATGGCGCGGCGCAGCATGTCGGCTTCGCCCAGCGAGTAGCCCGCCACCAGGCTGGCGATCTGCATCACCTGCTCCTGGTAGAGGATCACGCCGTACGTGGGGGAGAGGATGGGCTCCAGGTCGGGGAAAAGGTAGGTGACGGGCTCGCGGCCGTGGCGGCGCTCCACGTAGGTCGTGCCCATGCCCGCGCCGAGGGGCCCCGGGCGGAAGAGCGCGTTGAGCGCGATGAGGTCGTCGAAGCGGTCGGGGCCCAGCTGGCGCAGCAGCTGCTTCATGCCGCCGGACTCGAACTGGAACACGCCGTCCGTGTCCCCGGCGGCGAAGAGTTCGAAGGTCTTCTTGTCGTCGAAGGTCCGGATGGTGGTCATGTCCTTGGGCTGGCCGTGGCGCCGCGCGATCACCTCCTGGGTCTTGGCGATCTGGGTGAGCGTCTCCAGCCCGAGGAAGTCCATCTTCAGCAGGCCCGCCCGCTCGGCCTCCACCATGGTGTACTGCACCATCACCTTCTTGTCCTTGTCCATGCTGAGCGGCGCGAACCGGGTGAGCTCGTCGGGGGCGATGATGACGCCCGCCGCGTGGACGCCCGTGTTGCGGGCCAGGCCCTCCAGGCGCGCCGAGATGTCGAGGATGTTCTTCACCTCGGGATCCGTCTCATACAGCTCCCGGAGCTTGTCGCTCTTCTCGAGCGCCTCGCCCACCGTGATGGGCTTGCCGGGCTCCTGGGGCACGAGCTTGGTGAGGTTGTTGGCGAAGGCGAAGTCCTTCTCGAAGACCCGCGCCACGTCCTTGATCACGGCCTTGGTCTTGAGCTGGTTGATGGTGACGATGCTGCTCACCTTGTCCTGGCCGTACTTCTCGGTGACGTAGTCGATGACGCGCTGCCGCCCGTCCCGGCAGAAGTCGATGTCCACGTCGGGCATGGACACGCGCTCCGGGTTCAGGAAGCGCTCGAACAGAAGGTCGTACTGCATGGGGTCGATGTCGGTGATCTTCATGGACCAGGCCACGATGCTGCCCGCAGCCGAGCCGCGGCCGGGGCCCACGGGCACGCCCATCTCCCGGGCCTTCCGGATGAAATCCCAGACCAGCAGGAAGTAGCCGGGGAACCCCATCTTGAGGATCATGTCCAGCTCGAAGGCGAGCCGCTCGCGGTACTTCTCCTCCGCGTGCTTCAGGGCGCCCTGCTGCCAGAGGGGACGGCATTCCTGGAGGCGCTGCTCGAAAGTCTCCTTCGCGACATGCACGAAATACGATTCCAGGTCGTAGCCTTCCGGCACGGGGAAGCGCGGCGTGACGGGCTTCCGGGTGATGGGGAAGAGATCGACCTTGGCGGCGATCTCCAGCGTACGCTCCAGGTATTCCGGATGATCCGGAAACACGGCCCGCATCTCCTCGGGCGTCTTCACGTAGAACTGATCGGTGGAGAAGCGCATGCGCTTCTCCTTGGCCTTGGTGGTCTTGGTACCGATGCACAGCAGCGTGTCGTGCAGGTCGGCGTCTTCATGATTGAGGTAGTGGGCGTCGTTGGTGGCCACCAGCGGGATGCCGAGTTTCTGGGCCAGCTCCATCTGGAAGGGGATGATCTCCTTTTCCTTGTCGAAGCCCTGGTCCTGGATTTCCAGGTAGAAATCCTCGCCGAAGATATCGCGGAAGTCCCGGGAGACGCGCTCCGCCTGGTCCAGGCGGTTCTGCAGGATGCGGGCCTGCACTTCGCCGCCCAGGCAGGCCGACAGCGCGATGAGCCCCTCGCTGTGCTCGCGGAGGATGTCCTTGTCGATCCGCGGCTTGTAGTAGAAGCCTTCGGTGAAGCCTGCGGAGACCAGTTTCGAGAGGTTCGCGAATCCCACCGGGTTCTTCGCCAGCAGCACCAGGTGATAGCCCGCGTCGCGCGATCCGCTGGGATCCACGCAGTCCTCCAGGCCCTCCTCGCCCGTGGTGTTCTTCGCCTCCAGCTTCCGGTCGAAGCGCGTCTTGGGGGCGACGTAGACCTCGCAGCCGAGGATCGGCTTCACGGCCCAGTTTCCTTCGGCGTCCCTGGTTTTCTCGCAGGCGTCGAAGAGCTTCATCATGCCGAACATGTTGCCGTGGTCGGTGACGGCCACGGCGGGCATGCCGGAGGCCCGGCACTTCTTCACGAGGTCGGGAATCCGGGTCAGGCCGTCGAGCAGGGAATGTTCGGTGTGCAGGTGGAGATGGGCGAAGCTCATGGGCCCATTCTCCGATGGATGGCCGTCCGGCGGGCAAGTCCCGCAGGATCAGGCCCCGGCCCGGCTCATCCCGGCTCAGCGCCGCGAGAGCAGATCCTCGAGGGCCAGCCGCACGCGCTCCTCGGGAGCGCCCGGTTCCAGGCGGCCGTGGGGCCCCTCGGTGGTGGGTCCGCCGATCTGAATCCACCGGGGCCGCCGCCGGAGCAGGTCGTCCTCGCGCCAGACGGCCAGGATGCTCGGCTCCCTGGCCCAGAGCAGCACGCTCGGGTAGGGGCCCTCCCGGGGCGGGACGGTGCCCCAGAGCTCCACATCGGCGCCCCAGGACCGGAGGAGCGTGAGCAGGCGCTGGCTCTCTGCGGCATCGTCCACGCCGAGGCCCACGGTCCAGCCGGACAGGAAGCCGTGACCTCCGGGCAGGGTGTCGTCGTCGCGCTCATACCATCCCAGGCGGTCATGGTGATGGAGGAGGCGACTCCGGATCCGGTACGACACGCCATCTGTGCCAATCAAGGGCGCATCCGGGCTGGCCTTGATCCGCTCCGTCCAGGCGTTGCCGAAGAGGCGTTCCATCGAGGCTGATGGGCGGTCGGTGCGGAACGCGTTGCCCGGCAGCAGGCTCCGCCAGACCTCGGCCTCGCCCTCGGCTTTCCGGATGCGGGATTCCATGGTGCTCACCACAAGCCATTGCCATGACGTTCCAATGGCCATGGCCAGGATCACCAGACTGAAGCCGGAGAGCCGGATCTTCAGGTTGAACAGGCTGAAGGCGGCCACCTCCACCACCACCGGCAGGGTGACCCCCAGGAATCCAATGAAGAGCCTGCGGCCCATGGGATCGCCGTCCTGTCTCGCCCGGAGGGTCCAGAGGATGATCAGCCCGCAGCCCACCAGGTAAACCACGTTGGACAGGTGATGCATCCAGGTATCGGCCAGGCTGGGGTGGGACAGGAAGAGGTTCCGGATGAAGTTCGGCGTCATCGCCAGGGCGATCCAGCCTGGAAACCGGGCGGGCACGTGGTTGGGGAACAGCCGGGTGAGCGCGGCGCAGAGCGCGAGGAAGCCCAGCAGCACCAGGATGCTCTGGGCGCGGTCCACCAGGTCGGGGTTCGCGCTGGGGTGGGTGCCGATGGCGAGCACCGCATGGCGGGTGCCCACCAGCAGGCAGGTGAGGGCGAGCCAGCCCATCATCCGGTCGCGGCGCGAGAGGGCGTCCGTGCCGAAGCTCACGAACAGCGCCGCGAGCGCCCCCGTCTGCAGGGCGTCGAGGAAGGGCCAGTCCAGGAGCTGCATGTGGAACCGTCCGGAGAGTGGGAGGATGATGCCGTACAGCCTAATCCATCCGGGACCCGGCTCGTAGCCGCCTCATTCCGGACATTGCCGTGAACCCCGCCCTGGAGGCCCCGTTGATCGCCTTCGAGAACCTGGAAGTGCGCTACGCCGCGACGGCCGCGCCTGCCCTGAAGGGCCTGACCCTGAGCCTGGAGCGCGGCATCGTGGGGCTGCTCGGGCCCAACGGCGCCGGCAAATCCACGCTGCTGAAGGCCCTTCTCGGGCTGCTGAAGCCCTCCCGGGGGTCCGGCACCGTGCTCGACGTGGCCCTGGGGGCGGCCGAATCCGCCCGGCTCCGTGGCCGCATCGGCTACATGCCCGAGTACGACGCCCTCATCGAGGACGCTTCGGCCTACGAGCAGGTGGCCTTCTGGGGCGAGCTGAGCGGCCTGGCCCCCGAAGCTGCCCGGGACCGGGCCCACGAGGTGCTCTATTTCGTGGGACTGGACGAATCGCGCTACCGGCCCGTCAGCGGCTACTCCACGGGCATGCGGCAGCGGGTGAAGCTGGCCCAGGCGCTGGTGCACAGCCCCGAGTTGATCTTCCTGGACGAGCCCACCAACGGCCTCGATCCCGACGGCCGCCGACGCATGCTGGACCTGGTGCTGCGCGTCCACGCCGAGCTGGGCACGGGCGTCATCCTCGCGTCCCACCTGCTGGGCGACGTGGAGCGCGTGGCCGACCAGCTGGTGATCCTCGACCAGGGTCAGATCAAGGCGGCAGGCTCCATGGCGGGACTCCGCCGGGCCCTTGCCAAGCGGGTGGAGCTGCGGTTCCTCGATCCCCTGTCCCCGGCCCAGGAGGCGGCCCTGGCCGACCTGGGCGCGGTGCTGGAGGCGCGGAACGGCTTGTATGACCTGGAACTCACGGAGGCCGATCCCACCGGCGCGTTCCGTTGGGCCGAGGCCCACGGCGCCACGCTGGTGCAGGTCACGCCGCGCCACGACCGCCTGGACGAGGTGCTCCTCCGTGCGCTGCATCCTGATGCTGTCCGGGGGACCGGCCTGCGGCCTACACCCCCGGAGCCCCCGCGTCCGGATCAATCGGAGCCTGCTCCGAACTTAACGCCATTGACGGGGCCCTCGTCCCAGAGGGAGGCCTGAGATGCCCATCTACGCTCCCACGCTGCCCCCCGCGCCGGACCTGCATCTGGGCCAGCCTCCGGCCCTGGTGCTCATGCGCTTCGACCTGGCCCGGCTCTGGCGCCAGAAGATCGGCCGCTTCTTCGGCTTTTCCTTCCTCGTAGTGCTCCTCTGGAAAGTGGCGCGCATCTACGTGGACCACCTGCTCCAGACGAACCAGGCCTTCAAACCCATGCAGGATTTCGCGAAGACCATCCTGACCCAGGGCGCGGAATTCCAGGCGGATCTCCTCAATCCCACCAGCTACCTCCTCTGGTTCCTCGTGGCCCTGGTGGGTGGCGGCCTGGTGGCGCGGGACACGCTCTACCGCGTGCGCCCCCTGATGTATGCCCACCCCGTGGCCCCGAAGGACTACCTCCTGGCCAAGCTGGGCTTCGCCTCGGGCCTGCCCTTCCTCATCCTCCTGCCCTTCGCCCTGCTGCCCTGGCTCATGTCTCTGCTGCTGGCGGGCCTGAACGGCCCCGTCTGGGCCACCGCGCCCCTGCGCCTCTTGCCCGCCATGGCCATCAGCTCGGTGCTGATGGGCTCGCTGGCCGTGGGCGCCTCCAGCATGGCGGCCACGCCCCGGGCGGGCATTGGCTGGGTGCTGGGCCTGGTGCTCGGCGCTGGCACCCTGGCGTCGATGATCCAGGGACTCACGGGCTTCCGGGCCATCAGCGCCCTGAATCCGGTGCTGCTGGCCGAAGCCTGGCCGCAGCTCTTTGTCGGCGTGAGCCGGCCGCTGGTGGACTGGTTGCCGGCGATCCTCGGCACCGCCTTCCACATCGGGCTCTGGACCTATGTGGCCGCCCGGCGCACCCGTCCCTCGGAGGCGGTGATCTGATGATTTCCCTCGACCGCGCCTCCCTCCGCTACGGCCCCATCCTGGGCCTCAGCCCCACCACCTTCCACCTGCCGGACGGCGGCGGCATCACGGGCCTGCTGGGCCCCAATGGCGCCGGCAAGTCGTCACTGCTGCAGCTGCTCTCGGGCCTGCTGCCACCGTCCGGCGGCGAGGTGAAGGTGTTTGGCCAGCCTCCTTTCCGCAACCCCGAGGTGCTCGCCCGCCTGGGCATGGTGCCCGAGGGCGACCGCCTGCCCATGGGCCTGCGCGCCGACCGCTGGCTGCGCATGATGGGCGAGCTCTCGGGTCTCTCCGGCGAGGACCTCGGCGCCGCGGTGGCCCGGTCCCTCGAGACCGTCGGCATGGCCGACCGCGCCCACCTGACCTTCACCCGGATGTCCAAGGGCATGCGCCAGCGCATCCGGCTGGCCCAGGCCCTGCTGCACAACCCGCAGCTGCTCATTCTTGACGAACCCTTCAACGGCCTCGACCCCGAGGCGCGGCTCACCCTCATGGCCCTGCTCCGCGACCTGGCGGCCCGCGGCACCCGCATCCTGGTGTCGAGCCACATCCTGGGCGAGATCGCCCAGCTCACGGACCGCATCCTCCTATTGTTCCGCGGGCGCCTGCTGGCCGAGGGCACCGTCACCGAGATCCGCCAGCTGCTGGATCGCCATCCGGTGGAGCTCCGCCTCACGGGCGAGGCGCAGGTCCTCGCCCGCTGGGCGGTGGAGCAGCCGGAACTGGCGGCGCTGCGCATGGAGGAGGGCGCGGTGGTGCTGTCCATCCGCTCTCCCCGCGACCTCCTGCCGCGCCTGCAGAAGGCTGCCGCCGAAGGCGGCGTCCCACTTGAGTCCCTCGATCCCCTGGACTTGAACCTGGATGCGGTCTTCCAGTACCTGACCAAAGACCATGCCTGAGGGAGCCCGCATGAACGCCCCATCTCCCCTCGCAACCGTCCGCGCCACAGCCATGGGTTACGCCCCCCGGGTTATGCAGGGGCGCGGGTGGGTGGTCGCCGGCCTGCTGGCAGTGCCCGTGGGTCTCAGCCTGGTCATCTCGATGGTGGCCCGGATCAAGGGCATGGATGGCGATCCGGCCGAGGTCCTCCGCATCTTCCACGAGGTGCTCGTGAAGATGATGCTGCCCATCATGGCCCTGGTGGCGGCCCCGGCCGGCATCCGCGAGGATCTGGAGCAGCGCACGCTCCCGCTGCTGCTCGTGCGGCCGGCGCCAGCCTGGGCCTTGCCGCTGGGCAAGGGCCTGCCCTGGTTTGTATGGGGGGCCGCGTGGCTCGTCCTGGCGGCGCTGGGCCTCCAGGCCGTGGGCGGGGATCCGTCGCTGCTGCTCGGCCGCATCGCGGCGCTGGTGGGGGCCTGGTGGGGCGAACTGGCCCTTATGACCCTGGTGGGCCTCCTCTTCAAGCGCGGCACCCTCTGGGGCGCCCTCTACTTCTTCATCTGGGAACCCCTCGTCCGCATCTTCCCGCCCTTCCTGCAGCGGCTCACCTTCACCCACCACATCGAGAGCCTCGCGGGCAGCCGCGCCGCCCAGGTGCAGACCCATCAGCTGCTGGCCCAGGAGCAGGTGAGCACCCATCCCGCCGTGGCCCTGCTGGCCCTGCTGGCCTTCGGCATCATCTGCTGGGCCCTCGCGGGCTGGAAACTGCACCGGACGCCCGTGGGCCTGGCGGGGAGCGAGGCCGAGGGGTAGTCGTACGGAGCGTCGCGGGGTCACTGCATTCCAAAGAGCAACAGCTGAAACCGCAGATGACGCAGATGGGCGCAGATGGTCGCGGGAAAAGCGGTCGTCCACAGATTTCACAGATTCACACAGATTGAAAAACGGGATGGTGGCCGGTTTGGGGCATCGCTCCTCAAGCGTGGGCTCCATGGGGGGCGCCAGAGCTGGGCCTTTTGGGATGCGCGGCCCTGGCGCCTCCCATGACCTCCGGCAAGGCCGGAGGCCGCCTTCGGGCGGGCCCGCGCACGTTGGGTCGGCGCCCATCTGTGCCATCTGCGTCATCTGCGGTTTCAGCTTTTTCAGGCTGAGGCTCGCCGATCAGCAGGTCGTTCAATCAATCTGTGTGAATCTGTGGAATCTATGGATCCAAAGCCCTTCCAGCGGTCTCCGCGCGACCAGGCCTGAGACACGCTCCGGGCTTTGGATGCGGGGCGATAGACTGGTGGGATGCCGTTGACGCCGCACCGCACCCTCACGCCTGAAGGCACCGAGATCCTGATCGAGCCGCTCCCCCATGTCCGGAGCTGCGCGGTGGGGTTCTGGGTCCGCCGCGGGTCCCGCCATGAGGGGCCGCAGGAGGAGGGGCTCGCCCACTTCCTCGAGCACACGGTGTTCAAGGGCACGGAGGCCTATCCCACCCCCGACGAGCTGGCCGCGGCCACGGACCGCCTGGGGGGCCACGTGGACGCCTTTACCGGCAAGGAGGTGGCCTGCTTCTACGGCAAGGTGCTCTCCGACCAGCTGCCGGAGCTGGTGCACCTGCTCGGCGAGCTGGTGACCTCGCCGCGCTTCGATGCCGGCGAGCTCGTCCGCGAGCGGGGGGTCATCCTCGAGGAGATCGCCCAGAGCGAGGACCAGCCCGATGACTGGGTGAGCGAGCTCTTCTACGGCGGCTTCTGGGAGGGCACGCCCCTGGCCCACCCGATCCTGGGCCGCCGCGACCAGGTGGCGGGCTACGGCCCGGCGGAGGCCCGGGCCTTCTTCGACCACACCTACCGCGCGCCGAACCTGGTGATCGCCGCCGCCGGCGCCCTGGAGCCGGAATCCTTCCTCGACCTGCTGCGGCCCATCCTCGGCCGGCTGCCTGTGGGGGCGGCCCAGGCCGCCGGCGCCGCATCGCGCACCCGGCCCTTCCTGCTCAACGTGCCGCGGAAGGACCTCCAGCAGGCGAACCTGGTGATGGGCTTCCCTGCGCCGGACCACCGCTCCCCCGACCGCTCGGCCGCCCACCTGCTGAGCCACGTGCTGGGCGGCGGCATGGCCTCCCGCCTGTTCATGGAACTGCGGGAACGGCGGGGGCTCTGCTACCAGGTGGGCAGCTACCTGAGTCCCTACGC
>JAFJUR010000224.1 GCA_017859995.1 Holophagaceae bacterium
GGCTGGGGCACCACCGAGGCCAGGGCATCGATGCCGTGGGCCAGCACCTCGTCCGCGCCGTCCCCGAGCCCCCCCGAGAGGCACACCACGGGGACCCCATGGCGCCGGGCCACGGCCGCAACACCCACGGGAGCCTTGCCCATGGCGGTCTGGAAGTCCGTCCGGCCCTCGCCGGTGAGGACCAGATCGGCCGTCTGGACCAGGGCCTCGAAGCCCGTGGTCTCCAGCACGATGGCCACGCCGGGACGGAGGCTCGCCGGCGTGAAGAAGAGCAGCCCCGCGCCCAGCCCGCCGGCGGCGCCGGCGCCGGGTCGCAGGGCCACCTCGCGGCCCGTGGCCGCCGCGGCCACGGCCGCGAAGACGCCGAGGGCGGCGTCCAGTTCCTCGACCATGGCGGGGGTGGCGCCCTTCTGGGGGCCGTAGATGGCGGACGCGCCCCGGGGCCCGCAGAGGGGGTTGTCCACGTCGCAGGCCACCAGGATGGAGGTCTCGACCAGGCGGGGGTCCAGATCCGATAGGTCCACGCGGGCGAGCCGTGCCAGGGCGGCGCCGCCGTCCGGCAGATCACGACCTTCGGCATCGAGGAAGCGCACGCCCAGGGCCCGGGCCATGCCCGCGCCCCCGTCGTTGGTGGCGCTGCCGCCGATGCCGATGACCAGCTTGCGGAGCCCGGCGTCCAGGGCCGCCTTCACCAATTCGCCAGTGCCGAAGGTGCTGGTCACGCGGGGATCCCGGCGCTCCTTGGAAATCAGGGGCAGGCCCGAGGCCGAGGCCATCTCCAGGAAGGCCGTCGTGCCGTCACCGGAGATGCCCCAGTGGGCGCGAACGGGGTCGCCCAGGGGGCCGCGCACGTCCGTGTGCATGAGGCGGCCGCCGGTGGCGGCCACCAGGGCCTCGACGGTGCCCTCGCCGCCGTCGGCGATGGGCACCTTGAGCACGTCCGCATCGGGGAACACGGCATGGATGCCCCGCGCCATGGCCTCGGCCACGCCGAGGGCCGACACGCTGCCCTTGAAGGAATCCGGAGCCACGATGATGCGCATGGGCGTATGACCTCTTCTGTCGTCTAAAAAAGATTCACCACCAAGACACCAGGGCACCAAGAACTGCGACCGAATGGTCTTTTCGCTTTTCTTGGTGTCTTCTCGGTACCCGCAGTGCGGATACGCGAGACAAAAATACATCTGGTGTCTTGGTGGTCATTCATTTCATCCACCCTCAGGGAACGAGCCCAGGGAACAGGAACGCGAAGCCCCAGACCATGAGGCCCAGCAGGATCACGTACGGGATGGTGTACTTGATCGTCTGGCGCATGATGAGACCTTCCTTGCCGGCCAGACCCACCGCGGTGGCGGCGATGACGATGCTCTGAGGGGAGATCATCTTGCCTGCGGAGGCACCGGCGCTGCCGGCGGCGGCCATGAGGATGTCGGAGAGCCCCATGCCCTGGGCCGTGAGTTTCTGCAGGTTGCCGAAGAGGGCGTTCGCAGAGGTGTTGCTGCCCGTGAGGAAGACGCCGATGGTGCCGAAGAGCGGGCTCAGCAGCGGGTAGATCTGCCGGCTCACCAGGGCCACGATGCCGTTGGCCATGGTGGCCACCATGGAGATCTGCTTGGTGGCGAGGTCGCCCACCACCGCCAGCTTGGTCTTCGGGTCGACGATCGGCAGGGCGAGATTCATCACCTCGGCGATGGAGAGGATGCAGGCCACCGCGATGAAGGAGGGGATCATCTGCTTGAAGGTCTTGCCGAACTGCTCGCCCATCACGGCGTACTTGATGCCCATGAAGGGGAAGGCGATGAGCCCGGCGATGAGCATGATGGTGCCGGGGCTCTGCAGCCAGGTGAAGGCGTAGAGCTTGCCGGGGTTGTAGATCTGGGCCTTGACGAGCACCCAGCCCCAGCCAGCGGCGCTGCCGTTGAAGAAGGGCTTGGTCCTGGGCAGGTTCACGGCGATGACGAGGACGGCCAGCAGCAGGTAGGGGAGCCAGGAGAGGAACAGCTCCTTGGCGTGGAACTCGGTGGGCTTGTCGCTCACCGGGGCGTCACCCTCGAAGATCCAGGGCTGGGCGTGCTTCTGGAAGTTCAGGTAGGTGGCCGTGGCCACGAGGCAGGCGAGGCCGGCGAGAACGGAGGTGAGGTCGGCGCCGATGAAGTTGGAGACGAGGAATTCGGTGATGGAGAAGCTCAGGCCCGCCACCAGGATGGTGCCCAGGGCGCCCTTCAGGCCCTTGGACTTCGACATGGCGTAGACCGTGGCGAAGGCCATGATCAGGGCGAGGGGCGCCATGAACCGGCCCGTCATCTGCGAGAGCTTCATCACGTCGAGGCCCGTGGTCTTGGCCAGGGTCACCGTGGGGATCGCCAGCGAGCCGAAGGGCACGGGCCCCGTGTTGGCCACCAGGCACACCAGGGCGGCCATCATCGGGTTGTAGCCCAGGCCGATGAGGATGCTGGCCGGAATCGCCACCGGCGCGCCGAAGCCGCAGATGCCCTCCAGGAAGGCGCCGAAGCCGAAGGCGATGAGCAGCGCCTGGGCGCGGCGATCCACCGTGAGGTTCGCCATGGCGCCCTGCATCTTGTCCATCCAGCCCGTGGCCTTCAGCACGTTGTAGACCACCAGCGCGCCGAAGGGGATGTACATGATCGGGAACAGGCCGGTGAGGCCGCCCTGGAACGCGGCGAGCAGCGTCACCTTCGCGGGGAAGTGGAAGACGAAGATGGCGGTGAGCACCGTCACCAGCCAGGCGATGGGTGCCACCTTGGCAGCGGGTTTCATCAGCAGGGGAATGCCGATGAGCAACACGATGAGCGGCAGCGTGGCTGCGAGGGCCCCGAAATGCATTGTCTACCTCCGGATCAATTGGAAGAAACAGTAGCCGGAGATGGTCTGACCACCAAGCCAAAAAAGCCTCAATAAACGAGGGCCGGCGCTGGTGGGCGCCGGCCCTTTTACCCGTCATTCCTTCACTTGGATAATTGCGGTAGGACCACCAGACCTATCGGGTCTTGATGGGGTCGGCCGGGCGCTTGGGCAGGGCCATGGGCTTCTCGGCCATGCGCTTCAGCACTTCCTGAACGCCCCGCTCCAGCTGCAGGTCGCGGCCGGCCAGCATGGAGGCGGGATCGTTCTCCACCTCGATGTCGGGGGTCACGCCCTCGCCTTCGATGATCCATTCGCCGGTGGGCGCGTTGGTGCCCGACTGGGGCACGAAGACGCTGCCGCCGTCGATGAGCGGCGAGTTGCCGCCGCCCACGACGCCGCCCCAGGTGCGCTTGCCGATGAGGGGGCCGAGGCCCGCGAACCGGAAGTGGTAGGGGAAGATGTCGCCGTCGCTGGCGCTGGTCTCGCTGGTGAGCGCCACCATGGAACCGTGGAAGAC
>JAFJUR010000119.1 GCA_017859995.1 Holophagaceae bacterium
GGGCTACTCCGAGCAGTCCGGCATCCCCTTCGACTTCGGCATCATCCGCAACCACTACGTGGGCCGCACCTTCATCGAGCCCAAGCAGAACATCCGCAGTTTCGGCGTGAAGGTGAAGCTCAATCCGGTGCGCCACCTGCTGGCCGGCAAGCGCGTGGTGCTGGTGGATGACAGCATCGTGCGCGGCACCACCAGCAAGAAGATCGTGCAGATGGTCCGCGAGGCGGGTGCGAAAGAAGTGCACATGCGCATCGCCTGCCCGCCCACCACCCACTCCTGCTTCTACGGCATCGATACGCCGAAGCGTCAGCACCTCATCGCCTCGTACATGCCGCTGAAGGAGATCACGGCCTTCGTCGAGGCGGACACCCTGGGCTACCTGGATCTGCAGGATCTCGAGGGCTGCATGGGCGACGCCGACGGTCAGGGCTTCTGCTACGCCTGCTTCACGGGGAACTACCCCGTGCCGCCGCCGGTGAAGTAAGTCGTCTCCGCCCTCCTCAGGGCTGCGGGGTGCAGCGGGTGGTGTCCTTGGCGCTGAAGGTCTTGCCCAGGGCGGCGCCCTGCACGTCCGCCTGTTCGTCGAGGAGGAGCAGGCGGTTCTGGTGCCACTGGAAGCGGCGCTGGATCTCGATCTTCGTCCACACGCTGGCGAAGAGCAGCACGCGGGCCTTCATTTCGATGCGGTGGGTCATGGCCATGGGCAGGCCGTCCTGGCCGATCCACACGGTGGCTTCGTGGTTGGCCTGCTTCAGGTGGCTGCGGGCCTCGGCATCCAGGTCGAGGTCCATGGCCAGCTTCAGCCGCCGCGCCGGCCGCCCGTCGCGCGTCTCGGCCTTCTCCTCCAGGAGCCGCGCCTTCTCGAGCTGCTCCAGCAGGCCTTCCGAGGGTCGCAGGGCATCCCGGAAATCGCCGTTGCGCTTGACGGGCCCCTTGGCGCCGCCTTCCTTCTTCCCGCCGCCCTTCTTCCCCCCAGACTTGGCTTCACCCTGGCCGGCTTGCGCGGGGGCCGGACGGCTGTCCTCGAGGATCCGCGATCCGTCCGGGCCATCCTCCACCACGACGGTGCGGTGCTCGGTGCGGTCCTTGCCCTCTTCCCGCTCCTGGCTGTCCTCTTCGATCCGCACCTTCACCTTGGCGGGCTGGGGCAGGCCCTTGAGGGCCGCCTTCAGGTCGGCGAGGCCGTCGGCCCGCAGGAGCGACCCGCACAGGGCCAGGACGGCGACAGGGAGGGCGCGGCGCATGGAGACTCCGGTGATCAATTTGCGGATGCAGGGCTTACGCGGGACGGCGCCGTCCGGTTGAGCCCCCGGTTGAACGCCGTGGGCCCAGGCATGGTTAGCTGGAGGCATGACCGGTTCCGGCCCCTCAGGCTCCCCCCAGGCCCTGTTCGAGGATGGGCTCCGCTTCCTGGCGGCGGCCCTGGCCATGGATGGCGACACCCGGGCGGGCGCCACCCCGAAGAGCGCGGCCATCGTCTCCACCGCCTGCGACGCGATCCAGTGCTTCCTGGTCACCTTCGAGGCGGCGGCGGCCAGGCATCTGCCCGACCCGGAGGGCGAGGTGGCCCGGCTGCGGGGACAGCTGGAGGCCCTGCTCACGCCGCGGCAGGCGCCGGAGGCGGCGGCCCGCCACGCGCTGGAAGCCGCCCGCCTGGCCCGGGACCAGGCCGCGCGCCTGCTGCCCCGCCTGCTCGAGGAGCGCTAGAAGCCGGCCCTGCCCAGGGGCACGTTGCGGGGCACCGGGTTGCCGCCGAAGCGGTCCACCGGCATCGTGGCCGAAGCCAGGTTCGAGGCGGGCACCGCCGCGCCCTGGTTTTGGAAGAAGCGCCGCAGGTCCGCCCGGAACCAGACCAGGAATTCCTGGAAGGCCACCTGGCGCAGCTCCTCCTTCGTGAGTTCGCCCACCACCTCCACCACGGCGGAGGCCGATTCGGCGGGGGTCCTGAAGGTCTTCCAGGGGCGCGTGGCGTCTTCCGTGCCCGTGAGGATGTGGGCGAGGAAGGCCTGGTCCCGCCCCGGCTGGGGCTGGTCTCCGGCGTGGAGGAGGCCGGTGCCGGCAAGCAGGCCGACGCAGAGGCAGGGCAGGACGCGCATGGCCTTGAAATGAGCCCAGCGGGGGGGAGGTTCCCGCCCGGTCCTGATAGCGTGGATCCATGCCCATCGCGATCCTCGGACCCACCGCCTCCGGCAAATCGTCCGTGGCCGTGGCCGTGGCCCGGCGCATCGGCGGGGTGGTGGTGAACGGCGACCCGTACCAGGCCATCCAGGGCCTTGCCATCGGCACCGGCCAGCCGGACGCGGCCGAGCAGGGCGGTGTGCCGCATGTGGGCTACGGTGTGCTGCCCCTCTCGACCCGCCCCAACCCCGCGGCCTTCGGCGCCCAGGTGCGGGCGTGGCTCGCGACCGGCCGCGAGCCGGTGCTGGTCACCGGATCGGGCCTGTACCTGCGGGGCGTCTGGAACCAGCTCAGCCTCCTGCCGGAGGTGGACCCGGCCCTCGTGGACCGCGTGCGGCGCTGGGACGGAACCCTCGGCACCCCGGCCCTGCACCGCTACCTGGCCGCGGTGGACCCGGCCCGGGCCGAGGCCCTGCACCCCAACGACCGGGCGCGGGTGATGCGGGCCCTTGCACTGCACCTGGCCACGGGACGGGCGCCCTCAGGCATGCTCTCAGGTCTAGACACCGAGGTGCCAGCAGGTTGGCGGGTGCTGGTGGTGACGCCGGATCGCGCCCATCGCCGCGACCGCGTGTCGGCCCGGGTGGCCGCGCAGGTGCGGGCGGGCTGGCCCGCGGAAGTCGCCGGCCTGGTGGCCGGGGGCCACGGGGCGGACCTGGAGGCCCTGCGCCCCCTGGGCTACGCCGCCTGGATGGCCGGCGGGGACCCGGACGACATCCAGGCGCGGGTGGTGCAGGAGACCCAGGCCTACGCCAAGCGCCAGGCCACGTGGTTCCGCAACCAGCTGACCGAGGCGGCCGTCTGGGATCCCGACGCGGAGCCGCTGGAGGCGGCCTTCGCGAGCCTGGGGTTGTCATGAGCGCGGCCTGGTACGAGGGCCGCACCTCCATCGACCTCGACCGTGGCGACGGCTGGGCGTGGATCGGCCTGCGCTCCGGCGACGGCCTGAACCGCCTGCACGCCGACCTGCTGGTGGCCCTGGACCACCTCTTCATCGAGCTGCGCTGGACCGGCGTCCGGCGGCTCGCCCTGAGCGGCGCCGGCTGGATGGCGGGCCGGGGCCATCACTTCTGCGCCGGGGCGGACCTGCACGAGGTCGGCGCCCTCGATGCCGTCACGGCGGAGCCCTTCGCCCGCCGGGGCCAGCGGGTGATGAACCACCTCCTCTGGCCCGGCTGGCGGACCCTCACGGTGATCTCCGGCGTGGCCATGGGCGGCGGCTGCGACCTGGCCCTCCACGGGCAGGAGCGCTGGGCGGTGGCTGGCGAGGCCACGGGCAAGGGCGGCCTCCGCCTCGCCCATCCGGCGGCGAAGCACGGCATCCTCACCGGGTTCGGCGGCACCGTGCGCCTGCCGGAACTCCTCGGACCCAAGGGCGCGAACCGTCTGTTTCGGGATTTCGAGACCTGGGATGCGGGCACGGCCCTGGCCGCGGGGGCCGTGCAGCGAGTGGTCGATCCTGCGGCCGTCCCGGCGGAGGTGGCCGCCTGGCTGGAGCCTACCGCGCGGCGGCGATGATCGCGGGAATGGCCAGGATCGCCGCGAGGCCGCAGCAGCAGAGCAGGAAGAGGGGCGTGAGCACGGCACAGACGCCGCGCCACGTGTCCGTCTTGTGCATGCGCGCGAGGCCCATGCCGATCGCCACCATGCCCGCGATCTGGATCAGGAAGCCCAGATAGGGGATAAGGCCGCCGATCTGGATGAACGCCGAGGCGTAGCCGTAGGCGCGGATGCTCTGGCTGGTGCCCACGCCGGGCTTGAGGCCGCCCCACATCCAGAGGAAGACGTGGTTGAGGGCGCCCCCGATCACCATGCCGAGGAAGCTGAAGAGGGGCATGAGCAGCAGGATAGCCCCGAAGATCACGGGCATGACGGCGGCGATGGCCTTGCTGTCGCCCTTTCCAGTCTGCTCGAGGGCCGCGATCATGATGCCCATGCCCACGAAGAAGAAGACGAGGGTCATGATCAGGAAGACGGGGATGGACATCAGCAGCAGGAAACGCCACGGCGCGCCGAGGCCGTCGGTGGCGGGCACGCGGTCGAAGAGCTCCATGGGGTTGCTGAAGACCAGGCGGAACATCCCGCCCACGCGGGCCCAGAAACCGTCGTACTGCTCCATGTCCTCGAAGGGCACGGGCCGCAGCGCCGGCGCGGCGGGGGGCAGGGGCTCGGGGGCGGGCGGCAGCACCGGGGGCACCCAGGCGGGCTCGTCCAGCTGGATCGGCGGGACCACTGGAGGCGCCTGCAGGGGGTCGTTGGGGCCGGTGATCTCGCTCATCCCTCACTCCGTGACAGCGTTAACCTATCACGCTTCGCGGAAGTCCTTCGGCCGCAATCCCAGCTTCTCCAGGCGGGACAGGAGGGTCGAGGGCGCCAGGTCCGCCAGGGCGGCGGCGCCGTCGGCACCGGACATCTTGCCGCGGGTGTGGCGCAGCAGGCGCTCGAGGTAGGCCCGCTCCTGCGCTTCCCAGGTGGGCGGCTTGCCGGCCTTCTCGGCGCGGGCGGGCAGGGCGCCCGGGGGGATGCGCAGGTCCCGGCCCGCCGAGAGGATCGCGGCCCGCTCCAGCACGTTGTGGAGTTCCCGCACGTTGCCAGGCCAGCCGTAGGCCTCCAGCTGTTCGCGAACGGCCTCGGGGAGGTGGATGGGCGGCCGGCGGTTCTCCCGGGCGAAGCGCTCCAGGAAGGCCTCGGCGAGGGCGGCGATGTCGTCGGGCCGCTCGCGGAGGGGCGGGAGGTGGATGGGGAAGACGCTGAGGCGGTAGAAGAGATCCTCCCGGAAGCGCCCCTCGGCCACGGCGGCGGCCAGGTCGGCGTGGGTGGCCGCCACCAGCCGCACGTCCACCTTGCGGGGCTTCTCGCTGCCCAGGGGATCGATCTCTTTTTCCTGGATGGCGCGCAGCAGCTTGGGCTGCAGGTCCAGGGGCAGGTCGCCGATCTCGTCCAGGAACAGGGTGCCGCCGTCCGCCAGCTCGAAGCGGCCCTTGCGCGCCGAGGAAGCGCCGCTGAAGGCACCCTTCACGTGGCCGAAGAGCTCGGACTCGATGAGGGTGGCGGGCAGGGCGCTGCAGTTCACCTTGATGAAGGGCTTCTCCCGGCGGGGCGAGAGGTGGTGCAGGGTCTGGGCCACCTTCTCTTTCCCGGTGCCCGTCTCGCCGGTGATGAGCACGGTGGCCGCGGTGGTGGCCACCTGCCGCAGCTGGTCGAGGATGGCGCGCATGGCCGGGCTCTCGGCGCGGAGCGGCTCCTGCAGCACGGCGCTGCGCTGGGCCTCGCGGAAGTAGCTGACTTCCTCGGCCAGGCTGCGCTCCCGCGCCGCCAGGCGGGCGAGGTGCTCAGCCTGCTTGAGCCCGAGGGCGAGCAGGGAGGCGAAGACGCCCACGTGGTGCAGCACGCTCTCGGGGTACTGGCGGCACACCATGGCGTCGAGGGTCATGAGGCCGAAGGTCTCGCCGCGGCTGCGCAGAGGCGCCACCAGGCAGCTGTGGCCGTGGGGCATCTCGAGCAGGCCGTGGAAGGTGTCCTCCCCGGGGTCGTCCTCCTCGAAGGTGGCGGGCCGGGAGCGGGCCTTCAGGGCGTTCTGGAGGCGCAGGTTGCCCCGCACCGGGATGAGCGCCTCCGACAGCTGGGGCGTGGCCAGGGGACCCACGGCGTAGGCCACGCGGAGGCCGTCCCCCTCGCGGAGCAGCACGGTGGCCAGGTCGTAGGGCACCAGCTGGCCCAGGCGCTCGAAGGCGTGGACCACCATGCGGTCGGGATCCTCGCCCAGGGTGAGCAGGGTGCCGGCCTCTTCCACCAGCCGGGCTCCGGTCAATGCGGCCTCGAGATCCGGGACGCTCACGGGCACCTCCAGACTGATTCTCGACATTTCGCGAATCGGTTCAAGCCCCAGCCGAAGGATAAACGCCGATACCCGTCGAAAGGTATACTTCAGCGTTCCCTTTCTCAGGATGCGCTTGACCCACGATGCCGCCCACTTTGGTTCCTACCGCCTGATCTCCCGGCTCGGGGAAGGGGCGATGGGGGAAGTGTGGCGCGCCCTGGACCTGCGGCTGGAACGCGAAGTGGCGCTCAAGATCCTGAAGGATGCCGACGACCTGCGCCGCAAGGCGCTCATCGGCGAGGCCAAGCTGGCCTGCCAGCTGAACCACCCGAACATCGCCCACATCTACGACGCAGGCGATGTGGAGGGCACTCCCTACATCGCCATGGAGCTCGTGGAGGGGCAAACCCTCCGGGCCCTGGTCGGTCGGCCGATGGCGCCGGAGGCCCTGCAGGAGCTGGCCAGGCAGGCGGCCTCCGCTCTGTCGCACGCCCACCAGAAGGGCATCGTCCACCGGGACATCAAGCCCGAGAACCTGCTGCTCACGGACGAGGGCCAGCTGAAGATCCTCGATTTCGGCATCGCGCGCCGGGGGGCGGAGGACCTGCCGCCGGGGCCCACCTCGCACCACATGACGCTGGTGGAGCGGACCGCGCCCGGCTACAGCCAGGGCACCCCGGCCTACATGAGCCCCGAGCAGGCCAACGGCCAGCCCCTCACCGGCCAGTCGGACCAGTTCAGCCTCGGCGTGGTGCTCTACGAGCTGGCCACGGCGGTGCATCCCTTCCTCCGGGGCAGCCTGGTGGACACGCTCTACGCGGTGACCCGCGACGAGCCCAGGCCCCTCGGCGAGGCGCGTCCCGACCTGCCGCGCACCCTCCAGGACGCCATCCACCGCCTGATGGCCAAATCGCCCAAGGACCGCTTCCCGAACCTGCAGGCCCTGGCCGCGGGGCTGGCCGAGAACACCGCCACCGCCGCCGTGCCGCACCTCAGCCGCAGCGTGGCCAACCTGCGCGGTCCGCGCCGGTTCTGGCCCCTGGCCGGGGCCGGCCTGATCCTCGTGGTGGCCGGGGCCTCCGCCTCCTGGTGGTTTTCCCACCGTGACGGCACGGGGCTCGGCGAGGCGCGGCGGGCCTCCCGGGAGGACTTCACCAAGGGCCGGCGGGTGGTGGCCATCCTGCCCCTGGAACAGCTGCAGCCGGACGCCGAACACGCCTGGTTGAGCAACAGCTTCGCCGACGCCATGGCCTATGGCCTGGTGCGGCGCGAAGACATGGCGGTGGTGGACCGCCTGCGCGTGGTGGAAGCCATGCACCGGCTGGGCGACACCCCGGGTCAGGCACCCAAGGCCGTCGGGGAGCTGGGCCGTCAGCTCAAGGCGGAGCTGCTGGTGCTGGGCAGCTACCAGGTGGTAGGCGGCCAGCTCCGCATGGGCGTCCGCGTGCTGGACGCGGTGCGGGGCGCCACCCTCCATCAGTTCCAGCTAGATCGGCCCGTGGCGGATCTCCTGAAGCTCGAGGACGAGCTCCAGCAGCGGCTGCCCCAGGAGATGGGGCTTGGCAGCGATCCGGGGTCCCTTCGTTCCCAGGCCAAGCTGCCGCGGACTCGGGAGCTCTATACCAAGGCGCTGCAGGTCATCACGGACGGCAACCAGGATTCGGTGCGGCTGGCCAACACCCTGCTGGGCTCGGCCATCGAACTGGAGCCGGACTACGCGCCGGCCCGGGCGGAATACGCATGGACGCTGGCGGAGCTGGGCGCCACCACGGCCCTCAGCCAGGGCCGGTACGACGAGGCCCAGGGCCTGCTCCGCAAGGGCAAGGAGGCCGCGGAGAAGGCCATCACGCTGGATCCCAGCGCATCCCAGGCCTACCGGGCGCTGGCCTCCATCCACCTCCGCCTGGGCGACCTCGAAGGCGCCAGCCGGGCGGCCCTCCAGGCCGTGCGCCTGGATCCCGCCGACCACAAGGCCTACGACGTGCTGGCCGACGTCTTCGCCGGGCTGGAGGGCGAGGACAACCACCAGGCCGCGCGGCGCTACTTCGAGAAGTCCCTGACCCTCTTCCCGGAGGGCTGGCAGGCCCACCACCGGCTCGGGGTGCTCCTTCAGAACGAAGGAGAGCTGCAGACTGCCCTTGAGCACGCGGACCGGGCCCTGGCCCTGCGGCCGGCCGCGGAGTACGCCTACGTCACCGCCGCCGACGCACTGCTGTGGATGGGGCGCAGCCAGGAGGCCGAGGCGAGGCTGAAGGCCGGCCTGCGGGAGATTCCCGGCTCCAACGTGCTGCGCAGCCTCATGGCCTACACGGCGTGGGACCGCAACGACCGCGCCGCGGCGGAAACCTACCTGCGGGAGCTCGAGGGGGCCTGGCCCCCGGACCACTCCAACACCATCCTGCTGGCGGGCGTGAAGCAGGCCGTGGCGGGCGACGCCGCCGGCGCCCGGGCGCGGTTCGAGGCCTACCGAGCCAAGCTCGCGGCCACGGACCTGAGCCAGAAGAAGCACAACGAGCGGCGCGTGGTGTCGGTGAACCTCTACTTCATGGCGCGCATGGTGGCGCGGCTCGGCGACCGGACCTCGGCCCGGGCCATGGTGGAGGTCGCCGACCGGTTCCACCCTGGCAAGCTGCGGGTGGCCAGCCAGGATCCTGCGTTCCGCTAGAGCGTCTGCGCCTCGGCGACCAGGCGCTCGATGCGGCTCCGCACTTCCCGGATGAGGGCATCACGGTCGGCATGGTCGGCCGGGTGGACGGGATCCCCCATCAGGACGACGTACCGGCCGGGGCGGATCTTCATGCTGCCGGAAGGCAGCACGTGGAAGCCGCCCACGGTGGCCATGGGGATGATGGGCACGCCGGCATCCATGGCCAAGGCGAAGCCCCCCTTCTTGAAGGGCAACATCTCGCCCGTGCGGCTGCGGGTGCCCTCGGGGAAGATCACCACGTTCTTGCCGCCGCGGATCTGCTGGGCGGCGTCGTGGATGCTGCGGATGGCGCGCTCCCGGTCGCCC
>JAFJUR010000120.1 GCA_017859995.1 Holophagaceae bacterium
GTACGACCACCTGCTGAACGCGGCCCTGGCGGCCCTGCTGGCCATGGTCATCACCACCCTCGTCCGGAAGAACCTCACCCGCATCCCCGGCCCCCTGCAACAGGTCTTCGAGGGCGTGGTGGGCGGCCTGAAGGACATGATCAACGACAACATCGCCCACCACGGCGAGAAATACCTGCCCTTTATCGGGACCATGGCGCTCTTCGTCTTCTTCAACAACCTCTTCGGCCTGCTCCCTGCCCTGAGCCCCGGCACCAGCAACTGGAACGTCACCCTGGGCGCGGCGCTGGTGGTCTTCGGCTACTACAACTTCCACGGCATGAAGGAACAGGGCGTCGGCAAGTACTGGCTGCACTTCGCGGGCCCCATCTGGTGGCTGGCCCCCCTGATGTTCCCCCTGGAGATCCTGGGCCTCCTCAGCCGCATCCTCAGCCACTCCCTGCGACTGTTTGGCAACATCGCCGGCGAGCACGTGGTGGCGGGCATCTTCTTCGGCCTGATGCCCCTCCTGCTGCCCGTCCCCATGATGTTCCTGGGCCTCTTCTTCGGCCTGATCCAGACCTTCGTGTTCACCATGCTGGCCACCATCTACCTCTCGGGCGCCGTCTCCCACGAGCATTGATGCTGTCCGGGGTGCCGCAGGCCCCCCGGGACCCCCCGATGCGAGTCTCAGGCGGAGCCTGATCCCCGCATCCGCCCCTCCGGGCAAGGCCATTCATCGTTTCCAGTTTGTTTTCCCTTCACCGTCCCCGGGATTCCGAACCCCAAGGACACCTTTTAGGAGCAGTCCAATGAAGAAGTTCCTCACCACCGCTTTCCTGTTCACCCTGGCCGCCGTCGCGTTCGCGCAGGGCGCCCCCGCCGTCGCCCAGAAGAGCCTCTTCGAAGGCCAGTTCGTGGCCCACCTCTCCCTCGCCATCGCGGCCGCCGGCTGCGGTCTGGCCCAGGGCAAGGCCGTGGTCGCCGCCTGCGAGGGCGTGGCCCGCAACCCCCAGGCCGCCGGTAACATCCGCACCACCATGATCATCGGTCTGGCCCTCATCGAGGCCCTCGTGATCTACGTGCTCGTCGCCGCCTTCGCCATCAAGTAGGCGAAACGGGTTCCAGCGGGGCGTCCAGGTCTTGGACGCCCCGTTTTTTTATGATTCCTGGAAAGAGCCGATATAGATGTTTGACGCCATGACCTCCCACGCGATGTTCCCCCTGCCACCCGAAGTCACCCAGGTGATCCTGGGGGGTGGTTCGCCCATCGACCTGGATTCCCTGCGGATCCACTCGCCGGGGGAGGCCCGGAATTTCGCGCTCAACTACGGCTATGACATGGACATCCCCGTGCAGCGCGCGGCGGTGCTGCGGGTCTACGAGGACGCGGTGGACTTCCTCGAGGCGGTGGTGCTCGAGGGCACGAACCTGCATGTCCCCTTCGAGGTGCGGGACCTCCAGGATCCCCTCGACCTGCTGATCTGGGCCTCGGATCGGCCGCGGAACCACCGGGGACGCTGGTCCTGCGCCATCCTGCGGGTGATGCACACCCTCTTCCACGTGGACCACAACGTGAACCTGCGGTTCCTGCCGGAGATCCAGCGCCAGGTCTTCAGCCGCTACGACCAGTACCTGGTCTGCGAGGAGGGCCGCTGGCTGCTCCGGGGGGCCTACGAGGTGCCCCTGGTGGCCGTGGAGCGCAAGGAGAACAAGGACCGGGTGTCCATGCTCCTGAAGATGCTCCACAAGCCCGAGAACGTGGCGGAGACCATCTACGACCAGATCGGCATCCGGCTGGTGGCCGAGGACCAGCTGGGCGTGCTCATGGTCATCCGCTTCCTCCTGGACCACCACGTGCTCATGCCCACCCACATCAAGCCCAGCCGCTCCAGGAACCTCATGATCGACATGGAGGCGCTGGCGGCCTGGAGCGAAACCATGCCCCCCTCCTTCCGGATCCAGGACCTGGACCCGGAGGCGCGGAAGACCCTGAGCCACACCCTGGCGATCAAGGCCCCGGGCAAGGATCAGAACCCCTTTTCCAGCAAGGATTACTCCGCCATTCAGTTCACGGCCCGCACCCTGGTGCGCCTCCCGAGCCCTGCCACCAAGGCCCTGGAGACCCTCCAGGAGCGGCTCCAGACCATGGGGGATACGGAACTGTCAGACCTCGTCCGCATTCCAGAGTTGATCCAGGATCAGGAGGAGTTTACTTTCTTCTTCGCACATGAAGTCCAAGTGATGGAACAATCGGGGTTTCAAAGCTCACGATCGGGTCCTGCATCCCATACGGAATACAAACAGCGCCAGCGGGATGCCGCCCGGCGGAGAGTGCTTCAGGGAATCCTTCAGGAGGAACCATGCTGAACACAGCGCAGCCGAAGCTCCTGGTGATCAACCTGGAGGGCGTCAGCTTCATTGATTCCTCGGGTCTGGGATTGCTGGTGGCCGCCCGCAACAGCGTGGACAAGTCCGGCGGCAAGCTGCACCTGTGCTGCCTCCCCGCGCCGGTGAAGAAGACCTTCGACCAGACGAACCTCACCAACTACTTCTCCATCTTCGCCACAGAGCAGGACGCTCTCCGCGGCGCCTGAGCCCTGCATGGCCAAAGGCCTGGTCCTGGTGGTGGATGACGAAGCACCCATCCGGGACATTCTCAGCTTCTACCTCAAGCGGGCGGGCTACCAGGTCCTGACCGCGGGGAACGGCGCGGAGGCGCTCGGCGAGATGGGCCGTTCGCGGCCCGACCTCATCATCTCCGACCTGCGCATGCCCGAAATGCCCGGCGACGAGCTGTGCAAGCGCGTCAAGAGCGACCCCGCCACCCAGGACATCTACTTCATCATCCTCTCGGCGCTCGACGGCACCGCCTCCCGCATCGGCGGCCTGTCGCTCGGCGCCGACGACATGATCCCCAAGCCCTTCCACGCCCAGGAGGTGCTGGCCAAGGTGGATTCCACCTTCCGCCTCATCGCCATGCAGAAGGAGATCAAGCGCCAGAACAAGGAGCTGACGGCCTTCCAGCAGCGGGTGCAGGACGAGATGGAGCTGGCGGCGGCCCTCCAGATGGGCCTGCTTCCCAAGCTTCCGGGCGAGGCCCCGGGCGCCGGCTACACGCACCGCTACCTCCCGGCCGAGGGCATCGGCGGCGACATCTACGCCGTGCTGCCCCTGCCCGACGAGAGCCTCGCGATGATGATCGCCGACGTGAGCGGCCATGGCGTGACCGCGGCCCTCATCTCGGCCATGGTGAAGACCTCCTTCGAGAACCAGGTGCGGCTGGGCGGCGAGCCCTTGGCCTGGGCCCGGGGCATGAACGAGGACCTGTGCCGCTCCACCCTGGCCGAGCAGTTCGCCACGGCCTGGCTGGGACGCCTGGATCCCGCCACGAACAAGATCCGCTACGTGGTGGCGGGCCACTGCGCCCCCTTGCGCATCGTGGGCGGCTCCAAGGGCGGCCTGCAGCGCTCTGAGGTGCTGCGGGGCAAGGGGTTCATGCTGGGCCTTGACGTGCAGCTCCCCTTCGTGGAGCACGAGGCCGAGTTCCTGCCCGGCGATCGCCTGGTGCTCTACACGGACGGCCTGGTGGAAGTGGAGCGGGAGGACCGCGCCATGCTCGAGGAGGCGGGCCTGCGCCGCATCTGCGCCGAGCTGCCCGCGGGGGCCGAGGCCGCGGCGGAAGCCGTCATCACCCAGGCCCGGGCCTTCAACCACCCCGTGCCCTTCGTGGATGACGTGACCCTGGTGATCCTCGACCGGAAGGCCTGAGCGAATCTGCATTCAAGAAACACCACCAAGACGCCAAGGGCTCCAGGAAAAACCAAAGCCACGTCCCTTGCAGTTCTTGGTGTCTTGGTGCCTTGGTGGTGAAAAAAAAGCAGGAACCTCTGCCAGGTCAATTCTCGGCCAGCGTCGCCGCGATGCCCGCTTCCAGCTCAGTGAAGGGGGCCGTGAAGCCCAGGGCCCGGAGGCTGCGCACATCAGCTTGCGTGAAGCTCTGGTATTTGCCGCGCAGCTCCTCGGGGAAGGGGATGTACTCGACACGGCCCTTGCCGAGGTGGGCGATCAGCGTCTTCGCGATGTCGTTGAAGCTGCGGGCCCGGCCCGTGCCGGCGTTGACGATGCCCTTGGCCATGCCCGCGCCGCCGAAGTGGAGGTTGATGGCCACGACGTCGCCGACGTAGATGAAGTCGCGCCGTTGGCCGCCGTTTTCGTAGCCGTCGGTGCCCTCGAACAGGCGGCAGGCGCCGGTCGCCACCAGCTGGCTCAGCAGCTGGTGCAGCACGGACATCATGCGGCCCTTGTGGGCCTCGCGCGGCCCGAAGACGTTGAAGTAGCGCAGGCCCACCACGGGACTCTGGATGGCCGGCAGGAGGCTGCGCACATGCTGATCGAAGGCCAGCTTCGAGTAGCCGTAGACGTTGAGGGGGCGCTCGTTGGCGGGCACCGGCTCGAAGTCGGGGCTGGCGCCGTAGGTGGCGGCGCTGCTGGCGTAGACCAGGGGCGCCTTGCGGGCCAGGCACCAGTGGAGCAGGGCCTTGGAATCCCCGTAGTTGTTCTCCATCATGTAGCGCCCGTCGGCCTCCATGGTGTCGGAGCAGGCGCCGTTGTGGAACACGGCCTCGGGGGCGAGATCCAGCGTTCCTGCGTCCAGGCGGGCGCGGAACTCGCGCTTGTCCATGTAGTCGGCCAGGGTGAGGTCCGCGAGGTTTCGGAACTTGTCGCTGCGGCTGAGGTTGTCGACCACCAGGATGTCCGTGTGGCCGCGCCGGTTCAGCTCCCGCACCAGGTTGCTGCCCACGAATCCCGCGCCGCCCGTGACGATGAACATGCCGACTCCTCGATCCCCTCCAGAATACCTTTTATCCGATGGTGTCTTCCGCCTCGATGGGCGTCACCTTCCGCAGCAGCCGGGGCGCCAGTTCGGCCACGAGGGTGGCCGTGAGGATGAGTCCTCCCCCGGCGAGCTGCAGCGGGCTGAGGTGCTCGCGGATGCCGGGCACCAGGCCGCTGATGGCGATGCAGGCGGTCCAGACCGGTTCCGAGGAGAAGATGACGGCGCTTTCCGTGGCGCCGAGGCGGGCCTGGAAGGTGCTCTGCACGTAGAAGGCCAGGGTGGTGGCCAGCAGGCCCATGAAGGCCAGGGCCACCCAGGTGCCACCCTTCGCCAGGGCCGGGCCCACGTTCTGGAAGCCGTACGGGGCGGGCAGGGCGAGGGTGATCGCCAGGGACACGGCGCCGGTCACCGCCACCTGCATGAAGGCCAGCACCCAGCCCGAGGACCGGCGGGAGTAGTGCGCGGTCATGACGATGTGGAAGCCGCAGAGGATGGCCGCCAGGAAGGTTTCCGAATCGCCGCGGTTCCAGCCGCCCCAGGCGCTGCCGGGCTCCCGCACCAGCAGGGCCAGCCCCGTCAGCGCCACCAGGGCGCCGAGGCCATGGGAGGGGCGCAGGCGATCCCCTGCCAGCAGGGCCACCATGGGCGTGAAGATCACGTAGAGCCCGGTGATGAAGCCGGATTTCGACGTGGTGGTGAAGCGCAGGCCGTCGGTCTGCAGCCAGAACAGCGTGGCCAGCACCAGGCCCAGCCAGAGACCGTCCAGGGCGTCTCGGCGGCGGATGGGAATCCGCAGGAGGAGGAGCATGAGGCCCAGGCCCACGGTGCCGATGGCGAAGCGGATGGCGAGGATGGCGCCGACGGAGAGGCCCGCCTGCAGGCAGTACTTGGTGGCGGGGAAGCCCCCGGCCCAGACCAGGGCGATGCCGGCCAGCGAGAGGACGGCGACGAGGTGGGAGGCGCGGGACTCCGGCATCCCTCCAGGCTATCGCCGGGGCGGCGCCGATCTGAGCGGAACTTGCGCCGGCCGGGGATTCCGAGCTATTTCAGCAGCGCCACCACACGAATCGTCAACTCCGGCTGATCCGGGTCGTCCGTGGTCAGGGCGAGCACTTCGCTGTAGCGGCCGGCCTTCAGGCTGGCGGGCAGCACCACGGTCAGCTCCAGGGCGGGGCCCTTCTGGTTCAGGCCCTCGACGCGCATCCCCTGCAGGGTGGGGCGGCTGCCCGTCACGCGGAACGCCTTGCCCTCCGCCTGCTTGAGGGTCAATTTCTGACGCAGCTCCTTGCCCGGCGCATCCTGGAAGACCAGTTCCTGGGGGCTCACCTGGATGGCGGGCTTCAGGTCCCACTGGATGTTCAGGGGCAGCTGGCTCATGCGGGGGTTCGTGAAGCGCACGGTGGCCTGCTCGACGCCGCGCATCTGGCCCGCGGGGACCTTGCGGCCATCCAGGGCCACTTCCATCACGAGGTCCTTGCCCTCGTTCCGGTAGGCGAAGGTGAGGAAGGGCGCCCCGGGAGCCTTCACGTCCACGATGTGCACCGGCTCGCCGTTGCCGCTGGCATAGCGCACCTGGCTGCGGGTGGTGGCCGCCCGCGGGGCCTGGAAGAAGTAGACGGATTCGACGGAGGGCATGATCTCCTGGACCACCTCGGCCTCCAGGGTGAGGCTCACCGCGGGGGTCTTGGGGTCGTTGGACACCACCTCGATGGACTTCCGCACGCCGCCCTTCAGGCCCTTGGGGTCGAACATGGCCTCGATCTCGGTGCCCTCCCCGGGGGCCAGGGACCACTTACCGAGCATGGTGTACGTGCAGCCGCAGCTGGGGCGCACCTGGGTGATGTTGAGGTAGGCGTTGCCGGTGTTGCTCACGCGGTACTTCACCGCCACCTTGCGGTCCGGCGTGATGCGGCCGAAGTCGTGGTGGGTGCGGTCGAAGGTGATGGCGGGGGCCTGGGCCACGAGGCTGACGGCGGCGCAGGCGAAGAGGAAGGATCGGAACATGGGTGCCTCGGAACAGACCTTGGATTCTATACGGACAGGAGTGCCTGGAGCTCAGCCCAGACCTGCTCGGGGCCGATTTCCGCCAGGCAGGGGTGGCCCGGGGTGAAGCAGGCCGGCTTGAAGCAGGGCGCGCAGGGGATGCCCTCCTTGCGCAGCCCGCGGCTCCGGGGCCCCCAGGGGGTGGAGCCGCCGGGATCCGTGGCGCCGTAGAGGGCCAGGGCGGGGGCCCCGCAGGCGGCCGCGAGGTGGCTGAGGCCCGAGTCGTTGCCCAGCACCGCGGCGGCCCCGCGCATCCAGGCGGCGGCCTCCTTGAGGGACGTCCTGCCGCAGAGATCCAGGCCCTCGGCGCCCGCCACTGCGGCGCAGGTGGCGGCTTCGTCCGGAGATCCAAGCACCGCTACGGTGAAGCCTTCGGCCCGGGCCTTCAGGAGGAGCGCCCGGAAGTGATCCACGGGCCAGGCTTTCGAGGGCCAGGTGGAGCCGGGCATGAAGCAGAGGTAGCGCTCCTGCGGCGCCTCGATGGCCACGCCCGGATCGAAGTCGGCGAAGGGCATGGGCGGCAGGTCCGGCCAGCGCCGCGCGAGCACGGCGTGGTACCGCAGGAGGAAGGGGCCCTCGGCTTCCCAGAAGGGCCCGCTGTGGGTGTTGAAGGGGCCCGCCAGGCTTTCGTCCACGCCGATGCGCTCGGGCACCCGGGCCAGCCAGGCGGCCAGCGCCGGGCGCAGCGATTTCGGGAAGTGGATGCTCCGGGCGGCCCGGTGCTGCCGGAGGATGCGGGCCATGGCCAAAGGACCGGGCTTCCCCTCATCGGCCAGGGTGGCGTCGCAGAACCAGGTGCCCTCCACCAGGCCCACGGTGCTCCTGGGGCCCCACACCACCAGGGGGCCCACGCCGATCTGGCGCAGCAGCCGCAGCACCGGCAGCTGCATGGCGGCGTCGCCCACGAAGCGCGGGAAGCGAATCCAGGTGGCGCCTTCGGGAATCACAGCCATGGCGCCACCGCCTCGCGGAATTTCGATCCGGCATCGTAGTCGCGGGTGAGGGCCGCGCCGAAGGCGTGGGCCCGGGCGCGCTGGATGTCCCAGGCGCCTTCGTCGGCCAGCAGGGGCCCCAGGCGCTCGGCGGCGGCCAGCAGCAGGGACTCGGGCACGGAGGCCCGGTCATCGGGCTTCTGGAGCAGGAACCCGCCGTCGCCATCCTTGAGCATCGTGCCGATGCCGCCCACGGTGGGCGCCAGCACGGGCACGCCCCGCTCCAGGGCCTCGATGAGGGCGAGGGGGAAGAAGCCCTCGTTCCGGCTGGTCATGACGTAGAGGTCCAGGGCCGTGAAGGCGGGCCGGAGGTCGGCTTGCGGGCCCAGGCGGCGGGTGCGGGCCTTCAGGGGCGAGGCGGCCAGGCGGGCGTCGAGGGCGGCGGCGGTCTCCGGCTCCTCCCGTCCGGCGAAGAGCAGGTCCACGTCGCCGAGGGCCTCGGCGAAGCGCACGACCCCGGAGGGATCCTTGCGGCCATCGATCTGGCCCACGTACCCCACCAGCGGGCCCTCGGGCCGCAGGCCCAGCTGGAGCCTCGCCGCGCGCCGTTCCGCCGCCGTGGCGGCCAGCGCCCGGGGGCGGGGGTAGAGCGGATGGATGATGCTGCACGGCGCGGCGCTGAGGTGCTCCCGCACGGCGGCGGTGAAGTCGTAGGTGCAAATCCAGCGGTCCACCAGGTGCCGGACGCCCCGGTACTTCCGCAGGTGGCGCTCGTAGTGCTCATGTAGGGTGAGCAAGGTGGGGATCCGCACGCCCAGGCGGGCCAGCCAGGGCAGGGCCCGCTGCACGCCCTTGTGGTTGCAGAGCACCAGGAGGTCGGGCTGGGCGTGCCACAGCCAGCGGAAGGAGGCCAGGGCACCCGGCAGGTGGATCACCTCGACCACGTTGGGGTTCCGCGCCCGCAGCTCCGGTTCGATGTCCCGCTTGCCGGGTTCTTTGCGGAACAGCACGGTGACCTTGACGGGCAGGTCGGCCAGGGCGGCCACCTGCTCCAGGAGCACCCGCTCGCCGCCGCCGAAGGACAGCTTCCGGTGGGCGAACACGACATGCTTCACGGGACTCCAGGAAAGGATTCAGGATAGGATGACTGACCTAATACGTCACACTGCCCGGGCCCGCCCGCCCACGGCGTCACCCCCACAGGTTGCCATGTCCCTTGCTTCGACCCAACGGATCCTGCTGGTGGAAGACGAGCCAGGGCTCCGGGAGGTGCTCACCCTGGCGCTGGAGGGCGCGGGGTTCCTCTGCGAGGCGGCCTCCGGCATCGAGGAGGGCCAGCAGGCCCTCAAGGAAACAGCCTTCGACGGCGTGCTCTCGGACCTGAAGCTCAAGGATGGCTCCGGCATCGAGCTGCTGACCTGGATGAAGGAGCAGGGGCTGGAGACGCCGGTGGTCATCATGACCGCCTACGCCACCACGGAGACCACCGTGCAGGCCCTGAACCAGGGCGCGGTGGACTTCATCACCAAGCCCTTCCGCCACGAGGACCTCATCGCCACCCTCAAGGGCCTGCTGGCCGCCGCCGAGCCGGAGGCCCCGCCGCCCCAGGACCTGGGCGAGCTGGTGGGCGTGGGGCCGGTGATGCGCAAGATCAACGCCCTCATTGGCAAGGTGTCCCGGGCCGACACCACGGTGCTGCTGACGGGGGAAAGCGGCACGGGCAAGGAGGTGGTGGCCCGGCTCATCCACCGCTACTCGGAGCGGGCCAAGGGACCCTTCGTGGCCGTCAACTGCGGAGCGCTGCCCGAGACCCTCCTGGAGAGCGAGCTCTTCGGCTTCGAGAAGGGGGCCTTCACCGGCGCCGGCACCATGAAGCGGGGGCTCTTCGAGGAATCGGGCGGGGGCATCCTGTTCCTCGACGAGATCGGCGAGATGCCGCTGTCCCTGCAGGTGAAGCTGCTCCGGGTGCTGCAGGAGCGGCGGTTCCGCCGCCTGGGCGCCACCGAGGAGCGGGCCGTGGATGTGCGGGTCATCGCCGCCACCAACCGCGACCTGCGGGCCCGGGCCGAAACCGGCGCCTTCCGGGAGGATCTCTACTACCGCCTGAACATCCTCCAGATCGAGCTGCCGCCCCTGCGCGAGCGTCCCGAGGACCTGCCGGTGCTGGCCGAGCACTTCATCCGCCGCTCCTGTCAGAAGCTGGGCAAGCCGCCCATGCAGCTGCACCCGGAGACCATGGCCCAGCTGCTGGGCTACCGGTTCCCGGGCAACGTCCGGGAGCTGGAGAACCTCATGGAGCGCTGCGTGGCGCTGAATCCGGGCGGCCCCATCACCCGGGACCTCCTGCCCGAGGGCCTGGGCTCCGCGGCCGGAGAGGCCGTCGAACGGCCCGTGCCCCTGGCGATTCCCGCGGAGGGCTTCGACCTGGAAGCCTGGCTGAATGCGCTGAAGGGCCACTTCCTGCTGCGGGCCCTGGACGAAGTCGGCGGCGTGAAGACCAAGGCCGGCAAGCGACTGGGGATGACGTTCCGGGCCTACCGCTACTGGCTGGCCGAACTGGGCGGCACCGAGGCTCTTTCGCGGGACTTCCCCTGGCCCGCGGACTATCCGGCCCCGCCGGTGGACGAGGGTGGCGGAACCGATGGTTCCAAGGAGGCATGATGCCCATGAATGCTTGCATTTCCGGCCCTTTCTGGCACACTGAAACGCTCGGATGCTCAGCGTCCGACCCCTCTTCCCGGACCCCGACCATGCGCCCCGCCACCGACCGCCAAACGAGCCGCTCCAAGAGCCGAGGCTTCTCGCTGCTGGAACTGCTGGTAGCCATGATGATCATCGCGGTGCTGGGCACCCTCGGGTTCTCCCAGTACCGCAAGCACTCCGCCCAGGCCCGGTACCTGAAGGCCCAGGACGACCTCAAGATCGTGGCCGAGGGCCTCGACCAGTACTACCTCAAGCACTTCCGCTACCCCGATTTCGGCAGCTTCGACGCCATGATCGAGGCCAACTCGCCGCTGGTGAAGGAAAGCCTCATCAAGACGGGCATGTCCTCCCAGGATCCCTTCAGCCAGCCCTACGAGGGGAAGTCCACCCGCGACACGTACGAGCTGAAATTCCTGGGCGATCCCTCCAATCCGGAAGATGCCGGCCCCGTCACCCGCACGCCCGGCCAGGGCGCGGTCATGGGCTCCGGACCCGCCGCGGGCGGAGCGCCTGGAGCGACCAAGACGGACACCCCCGCGGAACCTGGGGCCAAGAAGTGATCAACCTCTACAACCTGCCCCCGGAGGGCCTCCGCCTGAACGGCACCACGGAATCCGTGGCGCTGGAAGGCGACGTGCGGCTCCCGTGTTCGCCCTGCAGTCCGACGGCGACGTGTTCCTCGAGGTGAAGGGCCATGCGGTGTGGCAGGGCGCCTGCAGCCGCTGCCTGGTCCCCCTGGACCGGCCGCTGGCGGTGGAGAGCCAGTTCCTGGGCAGCAAGGACGCCGACCTGGTGGGCCGCGGCTCCCACACCCTCGGATCGCAGGATCTCGACGTGGTCTTCCTGCCGGAAGACACCCTGGACGAGACGGAGCTGGTGCGGGAGCAGTTCGAGCTGCAGGCCCCCATGCATCCCCTCTGCGTCGAGGACTGCAAGGGGCTCTGCCCCAGTTGCGGCAAGAATTGGAACAAGGGCCCCTGCCAATGCCGGCCCGAGTCCGAGCGGGCCCCGTCGGCCCTGAACAAGGCCCTGGTCAAGGCCCTCGCAGGAATCAAGCTGGACCGGGAATCCTGAACCCCTTAATCTGGAACTTTGCGTTCTACTCCTAGGAGCAAGCCATGCCGAATCCCAAGCGCCGCCATTCCAAGGCCCGCCGCGACCGCCGGCGCACCCACGACGCGCTGGAGGTCATGAGCGCGAGCACCTGCCCCAACTGCCAGACCCCCAAGCTGCCGCACCGCGTGTGCCCCAGCTGCGGTTTCTACCGCGGCAAGCTGGCCGTGCGCGTCTCCGAGACCGCCTAAGGTCCGGCGGGTGGACAGTCACCGCATCGCACTGGACGTCATGGGGGGCGACCACGCCCCCCATGCCACCTTGCAGGGAGCCCGGGAGGCCCTCGAGGCCTGGCCGAAGCTCCGCCTGTTCCTCGTGGGCGATCTGGCCCACCTCCATCCCGAGATGGAGCGCCACGGGTTCACCGCCGAGCTGATGGCCCGGGCTGAGCTGGTGCACGCCTCCCAGACCGTGGTCATGGAGGACAAGGCCACCTGCATCCTCAAGGAAAAGAAGGACAGCTCCATCCGCGTGGCCGCCCAGCTCGTCCGCGAGGGGCGGGCCCACGGCGTGGTGTCCATGGGGCACACGGGGGCCGCGATGGTGGCCTCCAGCCTTGTCATCGGCAAGCTCGACGGCGTGGACCGTCCGGCCCTGGCCAGCGTCCTGCCGAACATGAAGGGCGGCCCCACCGTGCTGCTCGACGTGGGCGCCAACGTGGACTGCCGGGCCGAGCACATCGCCCAGTTCGCGGTGATGGGATCGGTCTACGCCGAGGAGGTGCTCGGCCTGGAGCGTCCCCGCGTGGGCATCCTCAGCGTGGGCGAGGAGGACGGCAAGGGCACCGACGTGACCAAAGAAGCCTCCGCGATGCTGCGCCAGATGGAGATCCGCTTCGAGGGCAACGCCGAAGGCCGCGACATCTGGAACGGCAACTTCGACGTCATCGCCTGCGACGGCTTCGTGGGCAATGTGGTGCTGAAATCCAGCGAGGCCCTCGCGGAAGGCATCATCAACGGCCTGCGCGACAGCTTCATGGAAGGCGCCATCACCAAGTTCGCGGGCCTGCTCGCCAAGCCCGCCCTGAAGCGGTTCAAGAAGAAGCTCGACTACGCGGAATACGGCGGGGCGCCCCTGCTGGGCGTGAAGGGCGTGAGCATCATCGGCCACGGCCGCAGCGACGCCAAGGCCGTCCGCAACGCCATCCGCGCCGCCCTGCGCGCCGCCGAACATCACCTGCATGAGCGCATCCAGGAGCGCGTGGCGCTGCTGTTGCCGCAGGACTAATCATCACCGCCAAGACGCCAAGAACTGCACGAGAGGCGTTTTTTCCTTTCTTGGCGTCTTGGCGGTGATCTTCATCTTTTCTGCGGGGCAAGGAACGTAGGGAGGTTCACATGAACAAGGTGGCGTGGCTGTTTCCCGGTCAGGGTTCCCAGGCGGTGGGCATGGGCATGGCGCTCGCCTCGGCTGAGCCGGCCGCGCGGGCGGTGCTCCAGGACGCCGATGCCGCCCTGGGCTTCGATCTCTCCACGCTCATGGCGGAGGGGCCTGAGGAGACGCTCAAGCTCACGGAGCACACCCAGCCGGCGATCCTCACCCACAGCACCATGGTGGCCCGGGCCTGGGCCCACCGCCTGCCGAAGCCTGATTTCGCCGCGGGGCACTCCCTGGGCGAGTACAGCGCCCTGGTGGCCATCGGCGCTCTGGGCTTCCAGGACGCCGTCCGCACGGTGCGGGAGCGGGGCCGGGCCATGCAGGTGGCCGTCCCCGTGGGCGTGGGCGCCATGGCGGCCCTGCTGGGCATGAGCCTCGCGGACGTGGAGGCCGCTTGCGCCGAGGCCGCCGCGGCCACGGGCCGCATCGTGGTCCCCGCCAATTTCAACGGCCCCGGCCAGATCGTCATCGCCGGCCACGCCGAAGCCGTGGACGCGGCCCTGGAGGCCGCCAAGGCCCGGGGTGGCCGCAAGGCCATGAAGCTTCCCGTGAGCGCCCCCTTCCATTCACCCCTCATGGAGCCCGCCCAGGCCCACATGGAGCCCCTGCTCCGGGCCCTGGCCTTCAAGGCGCCCGTCTGCCCGCTGGTCAACAACGTGGACGCCGCGGTGGTCCAGCTGCCCGAAGCCCTCCGGGACGGCCTGGTGCGCCAGATCCCCGGCGCCGTGCGCTGGCAGGCCACCATGGACCGGCTGCTGGACGAAGGCGTCACCACCTTCGTGGAGCTCGGGCCGGGCAAGGTCCTGGCGGGGCTGGTGAAGCGTCAGGCCAAGGAACGGGGCCTGGAGGTCACGGCCCTCAGCCTGGGCGCGCCTGAGGATCTGTCCCAGCTGGCCTGAGGACTGACCCGGCCAGCGGGCTGGCAGCGCCCTGGCGGTGATTCTCGCCGGGAAGGTGTGATGAAAAGCAACGCGCTTCAGGGCTAGGGTGGAATGAACGCCACGACCCTGATTTTCGTGTGCGGGATGTAGGGCTGCGCGCAGCTGTCTGGCCATCCCCCATCCACTCCACCCGGAGGTGCCCATGCGCAAAGATCTCGTCTTCGGAATGGCAGGCTCGGG
>JAFJUR010000225.1 GCA_017859995.1 Holophagaceae bacterium
TTTCTTTGTTCATCCTGGAGAAGCCATGAACCTCGAAGGTTTCCTGCGCGATGTGCTGACCCCGCTGCTGGACCACCCCGAGTCCCTGAAGGTCGAAGTGTCCGGCGAAGGCCGCCGGCGGGACGTGCTGGTCTACGCCGATCCGAAGGACCGCGGCCGCATCATCGGGAAGCACGGCCGCATGATCTCGGCCCTCCGGACCCTCTGCAAGACCGCCGGCGAGAAGGCCAACCTCTCCGTGGACGTCGAGCTGTACGACGAGGATGAGGCCGAGGGCCGGGAGGCCTGATGCTTCTCGCGGGTCATCTCGCCAAGATCCAAGGGCTGAAGGGGGAGTTCCTCTTCCACGCCCTCATGGACGAGCCGCACCGCCTGGAGGGCATGGCGGGCCTCGTCCTGGCCCCGCCCCAGCTGGATCTGGAACACGGGGAGCCCGGCCCCCCGGCGCGGCCCGTGTCCCTGCGCGCCTTCCGCTGGCATCAGGACCGCCCCTGCGTGGCGTTCGCCGAGCTGCCCGACCGCACCGCCGCCGAGCCCTTCAAGGGCTGGTCCCTCTGGATGCCCGAGGCCGAGGCCACCCTCGAGGCGGGCGAGAGCTTCCGCCATCAGTGGATCGGCTGCGAAGTTTTCATCGCGGACCGCAAGGTGGGCGAGGTGCTGCGCCTGGACCCCGGTCCGGCGGGCTACGACATGGTGGTGATGCGGGACCTGCGCCCCGGCCGCACAGGCCAGCGGGACATCCCCTACATCAAGGCCTGGTGGACGCTCGACCTGCCCAACCGCCGCCTCGACCTCGATCCCCCCGAAGGCCTGCTGGACGTGAACCAGGCCTGAGCCTGAGAATCGGGGCATGACCTCCACCCCAGGCTCCTCCGCGTTCGACCGCCTCAGGCAGACCTTCGGCATGCGCCTCTTCGGCTGGCTGAAGATCCCTCTGCTGGCCTCTGTGCGGCCCAGCGTGGTGGAGCTGGGCGAGACCCGCTGCGTGGTGCGGATCCCCCTCCGCCGCTGGACCAGGAACCACCTGGGATCGATGTACTTCGGCGCCCTCGCCATCGGCGCGGACTGCGCCGGCGGCCTGCTGGCCATGGACCAGATCAAGCGCCTGGGCGGGGGCGTCTCCCTGGTGTTCAAGGCCTTCCAGGCCACCTTCCACAAGCGGCCCGAATCCGACGTCTACTTCATCTGCGAGGACGGCGCGGCCATCCGCGACCAGGTGCAGCGCGCCCTCGCCTCGGAAGAGCGCATCACCGAGCCCATGCGCATCGAAGCCGCTGTGAAGGCCGCCGACGGCACCTTCGAGCCCGTGGCCTCCTTCGTGCTGGAGCTCAGCCTCAAGCGCAAGGCCTGAACCCGCCGGTTCAAGCCAGGCGGACCTGCAGCACGAACTTCTGGATGCCCGCCAGCAGCATCTCGATGGCGATGGCCGTGAGCACCAGGCCCATGAGCCGCTCGAAGGCCATGGTGACCTGCTCGCCGAGGAAGTCGGCGATCTGCTCGGCGAAACCCAGCACCACGGCCGAGATGGCCATGGCCACCGACAGGGCGCCCAGCCACTCCCAGATGCGGTGGGGCTCCCGGCTCACCAGCAGCAGCACCGTGGCGATGGCCGAGGGCCCGGCGATGAAGGGGATCGCCAAGGGCACCAGGAAGGGCTCCCCGTGGATCGGGTGGCCCGCCCGCCCCTCGGAGTGGGGGAACACCATCTTCAGGGCGATGAGGAAGAGGATCACGCCACCCGCGATGCCCAGCGACGTGTCCGTGAGGTGCATGAGCTTCAGCACGCGCTGGCCGAACAGGGCGAAGAAGACCAGGATCGCGAAGGCGAAGAGCACCTCGCGGATGATGATCCGCTGCCGCCGGGCCGGATCCACCTGGCGCAACAGCCCGATGAAGAGCGGGATGTTGCCCAGGGGATCCGTGACCAGGACCAGCAGGACGATCGCGGAGACGAAGGTGGAGGAATCCATCCGAACCTAGCGCAGGTCCAGCTCGATGGGCATCCGGGCGTAGATCCCTTTGGGATCGTTCAGGGCCGAGAGGCGCTCGAGCTGGAGCCTGAAGCTCCCCGCCAGGATATCCACGGGGCCGGGCTTGGCGAGCTTGCGGGGCTTGCCCTGGCCGAGGTTCCGGAGGAGCTCCTTGAAGGCGTCGGGCTCCCGCTCGGGGCCGGCAATGTAGTAGTCGTTCTCGGCCTTGGCCATCTTCGCGGCATGCTTCACCGCCGCGCCCAGGCCGCCGATCTCATCGACCAGGCCGAGCTTCACGGCCTCCCGGCCCGACCAGACCCGGCCCTGTGCGATCTCGTGCACGGCCTCCTTCTTCATCTTCCGGCTGTCGGCCACCTTGGCGACGAACTGCTCGTAGATGTGGTCCACCAGGCCCTGGATGCGGTTCAGCTCCAGGTCATTCTTGGGCCGGGTGAGGGTCATGGGGTTGGCCAGCTTGGCGGTCTGCACGCTGTCCCAGGTGACGCCGTGCTCGTTGGCCAGCTTCTTCACGTTGGGCAGCAGGCCGAAGACGCCGATGGAGCCCGTGATGGTGCTGGGCTCGGCGAAGATGCGGTCGCCGTAGGTGCTGATCCAGTAGCCGCCGGAGGCCGCGAGATGGCCCATGGAGACCACCACGGGCTTCACCTTGCGGGTGAGGACCACCTCCCGCTGGATGAGCTCGGAGGCCGAGGCGCTGCCGCCGGGGCTGTTCACGCGCAGGACCACGGCCTTGACCCGCTCGTCCAGGCGCAGGCGGCGCAGCTCGCGGCTCACCCGCTCGCCGCCGACCTGGCTGGACTTGCCTTCGCCATCCACGATCTCGCCTTCGGCCACCACCACCGCGATGCGGGCCTTGCCGGTCTTCGCCTCGCCGGGAATGCCGGCGTAGGTGGCCAGGGTGATCTGCGGGAAATCCTTGTCCTTGGGCTGCTTGCCCGCCAGCTTCTTCAGCTCGTCGAGCACCTCGTCATAGGGCGCGATGCGGTCCACCAGGCCCAGCTTCTTGGCGTCCTCGGCCTCGATCAGGCCTTTCTCATCGGCGATGGCCTGCAGGTCGGCGGGAGTCTTCTTGCGGTCCTTGGCGACGGTCTCCTTCCACTCGCCCCAGATGTCATCCAGGAGCTTCTGCATCTGCTCGCGGTTCGGCTCGCTCATGCGATCGGTAATGAAGGGCTCCACCGCGCTCTTGTACTTGCCCACGCGGGTGACCTGGACTTCCACGCCGTACTTCTTGAAAGCTTCGCCGAAGAACATGGGCTCGGCGGCCACGCCGTTCACTTCCATCTCGCCGAAAGGGTTGATGAACACCGTGGTGGCGCCGCCGGCCAGGTAGAGGTCG
>JAFJUR010000121.1 GCA_017859995.1 Holophagaceae bacterium
TTCTGGAAGTCGTCGATGCTGAAGCGGTGGGTGATGACTGGGGTGATGTCCAGGCCGCTCTGGATCATGGCGGCCATCTTGTACCAGGTCTCGAACATCTCCCGGCCGTAGATCCCCTTCAGGATGAGCCCCTTGAAGATCACCTGGCTCCAGTCCACGGCGCAGTCGCCGGGGAGGATGCCCAGCAACGCGATGCGGCCGCCGTGGTGCATGGCCTCCAGCATGGATTCGAAGGCGTTGCGGTTGCCGCTCATCTCCAGGCCCACATCAAACCCCTCGGTCATGCCCAGGTCCTTCATGACCTCGGGCAGCGCCTTCTTCGTGGGGTTCACGGCCACCGTGGCGCCCATCTTCCGGGCCAGGTCCAGGCGGTACTCGTTCACATCGGTGATGACGATGTGTCGGGCGCCCACGTGCTTGGCGATGGCCACGGCCATGATGCCGATGGGACCCGCACCGGTGATCAGCACGTCCTCGCCCACCATGTCGAAGCTGAGGGCCGTGTGGGCGGCGTTGCCGTAGGGATCGAAGATGGAGGCCACCTCGTCCGGCACGTTGTCGGGCACCTTGAACACGTTGAAGGCGGGAATGGACAGGTACTCCGCGAACGAACCCGTGCGGTTCACGCCCACGCCCACGGTGTTGCGGCACAGGTGGCGCTTGCCCGCGCGGCAGTTCCGGCAGTGGCCGCAGGTGATGTGCCCTTCCCCGCTGACGCGATCTCCGGGCTTGTAGCCTTCCACCTCCGCGCCCACCTTCTCGATGACGCCGAAGTATTCGTGACCCACCACCATGGGCACGGGAATGGTCTTCTGGGCCCAGTCGTCCCAGTTGTAGATGTGCACGTCCGTGCCGCAGATGGCGCTCTTGTGGACGCGGATTAGCACGTCGTTGGGCCCCACCTCGGGCATGGGCGCCTCGCCCATCCAGATGCCTTCCTCGCGCTTGTTCTTGAGCAGAACTTTCATCCGTGCCTCCAACCCCACCATTTCAACACCTCTGCCAAGGGGGGCCAAGATTAGAGTGCCTAACAAAACCCCGACGGGGCCGCGATGAAGCCAGGCAGGATGCACCGGAAGGAAGGGCCCGCAGGGCAACGTGGTCCCTTGTTCAAGGGACCTGACGCCGCGGGGTGCCTGCCTGGCTTCATCCCTCCAGGCGAGGGCCGGCGGGCGTCGCGATGCCGCGTCACGCTCGTCGCGCGTAGTACCCGCTACGCTTCGACTCGCGTTCCTCGCCTCGCTCGCCCGGCGACCCTCGCGCGGCCTCGTGGGGGTTTTGTTAGGCACTCATGGGCCTCCGGCCTTGACGATCTGCGAAAGGGGCCGATAAGGTGCATCAGGCTCCCCATGACCCCCTCCCACCTGCGGCCCAACCGCAATCCCAATCGGTTCCCCCGCGCGGATCGCGCGTGGGCCGGCCAGGGCGTCTCCTAGACGATTCCCCGATCCTCCGGACCACCCCGATTCGCGAAAGCGGATCGGGGTTTTCTCTGTTGGAGCTTCCATGTGCGGCATCCTCGCCATCCTCAACCTGGACCCGAAGCGGTCCAACCTGGCCGACCTGCGCCGGCAGGCCCTGGCCATGGCCCGGAAGATCCGCCACCGGGGCCCCGACTGGAGCGGCATCTTCAGCGACGACCACGCCATCCTGGTGCACGAGCGGCTGTCCATCGTGGATGTGGAGCACGGCGCCCAGCCGCTGATCGACACCCTCCAGGGCACCGTGCTGGCGGTGAACGGCGAGATCTACAACCACCAGGACCTGCGCCGCGGCCTGCGCGAGGCCCACGACTTCCAAACCCTCTCGGACTGCGAGGTCATCCTCTACCTCTACAACGAGCTGGCGCCGAGGGAATTCCTCAACCGCATGAACGGGATCTTCGCCTTCGTCCTCTACGATCCCAAGCGGGAGACCTTCCTCATCGCCCGGGATCCCATCGGGGTGGTTCCCCTCTACGTGGGCTGGGACCGGCACGAGCACCTCTACGTGGCCTCAGAGATGAAAGCCCTGGTGGGCCACTGCGAACGCATCCGCGAGGTGCCTCCCGGCCACTTCTACCTGGGCCACGAAGCGGACAAGGGCTTCCAGCGCTACTACCAGCCAGACTGGGCCGAGCCCGGCCACGTGCCCCGCGAACCCTACGACCCTGTCCGGCTCCGAGAGGCGCTGGAGGCCGCCGTGCGGCGCCAGCTCATGTGCGACGTGCCCTACGGCGTGCTGATCTCGGGCGGCGTGGATTCGTCCCTGGTGGCCTCCATCGCAGCCAAATACCGCGAGGGCCGCGTGGAGGAAGGTGGCTCGGCCCCGGCCTGGTGGCCGCGCATCCACTCCTTCGCCGTGGGCCTGGCCGGCGCGCCGGATCTGGCGCCGGCCAAAAAGGTGGCCGAGCACATCGGGGCCATCCACCACGAGATTCACTTCACGGTGCAGGAGGGCCTCGACGCCCTGTCCGATGTGGTCTATCACCTGGAGACCTTCGACATCACCACCATCCGGGCCTCGACGCCCATGTACCTCCTCATGCGGAAGATCCGGGCCATGGGGATCAAGATGGTGCTGTCGGGCGAAGGTGCCGACGAGATCTTCGGCGGCTACCTCTACTTCCACAAGGCACCCGACGGCCCGGAACTGCACGCGGAAACGGTGCGGAAGCTCCAGAAGCTGCACCTCTACGACTGCGCCCGAGCCAACAAGGCCAGCGCCGCCTGGGGCGTGGAAGCCCGGGTGCCCTTCCTGGACCGCGACTTCCTGGATGTGGCCATGCGCCTGGATCCCGACGTGAAGCTGCCCCGGAACGCGGGCCGACCGCGGCCCATCGAGAAATACCCGTTGCGCAAGGCCTTCGAGGGCGCCATCCCCGACGAGGTGCTGTGGCGCCAGAAGGAGCAGTTCTCCGATGGTGTGGGCTACGCCTGGATCAACGCCCTGAAGGCCACCGCCGAGCGGGACATCAGCGACGCCATGCTGCGGGGTGCCGGCGAGCGGTTCCCCGTGAAGACCCCCGAAAGCAAGGAGGCCTACCTCTACCGCCAGCTCTTCGAGCACCACTTCCCCAGCGCCACCGCTGTGAACTGCGTGCCCTCCGAGCGCAGCGTGGCCTGCAGCACGGAGACCGCCCTGCGCTGGGACGCCGCCTTCGCGACGATGAACGACCCTTCGGGCCGCGCGGTGGTGGATGTCCACGAGGTGGGGTACAAGGAAGGAGCGCCCTGAGGGCGACGAAGGACTCCCCATGCCCGACCCCCAAGCCGGACTCGCCCGCCTCATGGACCACATCAAGCCGGGCTCCACCCGCCGGGGCCTGGGCGAGCCCGATCCCGGCGACGCCTGGGAGCCGCCCGCCTTCGAGCGCTATGAGGACATCCGGGAGTGGTTCAAAGAATCCGTCATGAGCGCCAACCTCTACGAGCGCTTTCCCGATGGTCGCTGGACCATCCAGCTGCTCTTGAAGGAACAGAACCCCGGCACCTACCGCTACATCGTGCTGTAGGCGCGACTCCGGATGAAGCGCGCCTTCCCCTCCACCGCCCTCCAGGTCCTCGCCCTGGCAGCCCTGGCCGCCGCGGCGGCCTTGCTGTCCAACGCTGTGGCGCCCTCGAACCGGCGGCTGGCGTGGACTGGGGCCGGCTTCCCGTCAGCCGCGTCCCCGGCCCCTCCGGTGCGTCCGACCTCCACCGAGCCTCCCGTCGCCCAGCCAGCCCCAAGGGAAACGATCCCCTTGCCGTCTCCGACCCGCCCGTCCCGCGCCAAGAGGTCGGAATCCCGGCGCCTCCCCGACCCGCCCGCGGCGGCGGCCCCCCAGGCGGGCCCCATCCGCGAGATCAGCGGCCAGGAGGCCTGGGATGCCTTCCAGGCCTCCTGGCCCTTCCTCGACGCCCGGCGCAGCGCAGAGTTCGCCGAGGGGCACATCCCCGGCGCCTGGAGCACCCCGGTGTGGGAGGCGGATTTGGATGATCGCCTCATCTTCTTCAAGGCCGCGCGCCGGCCCGGGCCGGAGGATCCCATCGTCATCTACTGCAGCGGCGGCGACTGCCGCGATTCGCACCTGCTGGCCGCGCGCCTGATGCGCGAGGGCTACGGGCACCTGCTCATTTTCCGGGATGGGTTCCCCGCCTGGGTGGCCCAGGGACACCCTGTGGACAAGGGGCGGCCATGAGGCGCTGGCTCCTCCATCCCCGGGTGACGCTCGCGGCGCGGCTCACGCTCGGCCTGGTCTTTCTCCTGGCGGCCCTACCCAAAATCGCCGACCCACCGGGCTTTGCCAAGACCATCTGGGCCTACGACCTGGTGCCCGCCTGGGGCCTGAACCTCCTCGCCCTCGGCCTGCCCTGGCTGGAGTGCTTTGCGGGCCTCGCCCTGGTGCTTGGCTTCTGGGTTCGCGCCGCCACCCTGTGGGTCGGGGTGCTGCTGCTCGCGTTCACCCTGGCCCTCGCCTTCAACCTGGCGCGCCGCCACCCGGTGGATTGCGGGTGCTTCGGCCAGGCCGCCCCCAAAACGGAGGCAGCCCGGCTGACGGACATGCGGTGGTCGCTGCTGCGGGACGTGGGCCTGCTGCTCCTGGTGATCCAGGTGCTGGCGGCTGGAAGGCGGCCGGAGCGACCTTCTAGCTGATGACGCCCAGGTCGCGGCCCACCTTCGTGAAGGCCTGAATGGCATGATCGAGGTCGGCCTTGGTGTGGGCGGCGCTCATCTGCGTGCGGATGCGGGCCTGGCCCTTGGGCACCACGGGGAAGAAGAAGCCGATGACGTAGACGCCCTCGTCCAGCAGACGGGTGGCGAATTCTTGCGCCAAGGGCGCCTCGTACAGCATCACGGGCACGATGGGGTGCTCGCCCGGCAGCAGCTTGAAGCCGGCCTTCTCCATGCCGGCGCGGAAGTACCGGGCATTCTCGTGCACCTTCTTGATGAGGTCCTTGCTGTCCTTGAGGAGCTCCAGCACCTTCAAGGTGGCAGCCACGATGGCCGGTGCCACGGAGTTCGAGAACAGGTAGGGCCGGGCCTTCTGCCGCAGCCAGTCAATGGCCTCTCGCTTGCCGGCGATGTAGCCGCCGGAGGCGCCGCCCAGGGCCTTGCCGAAGGTGCCGGTCATGAAGTCCACGCGGCCCATGACGCCGCAGTGCTCGTGGGTGCCACGGCCGTTCTCGCCCATGAAGCCCACCGCATGGCTGTCGTCCACCATGACCATGGCGCTGTACTTGTCCGCCAGGTCGCAGATCTCTTTAAGCTTGGCGATGTAGCCGTCCATGCTGAAGATGCCGTCGGTCACTACCAGCTTGAAGCGGGCTCCGGCGGCGTCGGCGGCCTTCAGCTGGGCTTCCAGATCGGTCATATCGGAGTTGGCGTAGCGGAACCGCTTGGCCTTGCTGAGGCGGATGCCGTCAATGATGGAAGCGTGGTTCAGGGCGTCGCTGATGATGGCGTCCTCCTCGCCCAGGAGCCCCTCGAAGATGGCGCCGTTGGCGTCGAAGCACGAGGAATAGAGCTGGGTGTCCTCGAACCCGAGGAAGGCCGCCAGCTTGACTTCCAGCTCCCGGTGGATGTCCTGGGTGCCGCAGATGAAGCGCACGGAGGCCATGCCGAAACCGTGGTCGTCCATGACCGCCTTGGCGGCCTGGATCAGGTCCGGGTGGTTGGCCAGGCCCAGGTAGTTGTTCGCGCAGAGGCAGATGACATCCCGGCCGTTGGCCTGCATCCGGGGCTGCTGGGGGGACGTGATGACCCGCTCGGTCTTGTAGAGGCCGGCCTCCTTCAACTGCGCGATCTCGTGGTTGAGGTGGGCCAGGTAGCCAGGGTTCACGGCGGTTCTCCTATCATCAGAGGCTCCATAGGATACTGCGGGGTTGAATGAGCCGCATGGAGTTGTGTCACCATCCTTGCGAAGTGGAAAGGATCCGACCATGCGCCCTCTGCTCCTGCCCGTCCTCGCCCTCACCCTCACCGTGACCCTCACACAGGCCTGCAGCTCCAAGCTGGAGCGCGCCAAGGCCGAGGAGCTGATCCGCAAGGACTACCCCGTGGTGGTGACCGTGCCCCTGCCGGACAAGGCTTCGGCCGAGAAGGGCAGCGCTGAGCACCTGCGTCTGGCGACACTGAAGGAGAACCTCGACAAGAGCGGCTGGTTTGACAGCAGCGTCCAGACCGAGGGCAGCCGCGAGACCTTCACCTTCCGCCTGAAGCCGGACGCCCCGAAGATCATCAAGGCCGCCCCCAAGGGATTCACCGCGCCGGCCGCCGAGGCGGTGTTCGTGCGGGCCGTGCGCATGGAGCCCACCCGGGAGGGCGCCCGCGTGGCCTACGAGGTCCGCCTGGAGAAGCCCACGGCCCAGTTCGCCATCTTCCAGGCCCTGCACCCCGAGGCCCGCATCGGCCAGACCAAGCAGCGCCACGCCACCTTCGAGCGCCGCCGCGGCGCTTGGGAGCTGACCGGCACGGACGAGGCCTTCCGCAAGGCCGACTGATCCCCACCCTCGACCGCGGGTGGGACTTGACCGGAGTTACACCCTCGTTACTTGGGGGACCCAGGCCCGTCCAGTACCCTTGAGCCATCGAGGTTGCCTTGGATCACAGCCCTGCCTTCCGTCTGCGCCGGTTCATGAACTGGTTCCCCCTGGGGCTGACCTACGCGGCCATGTACATGGGCCGTTACAACTTCAACATCGTGAAGAACGACATCGGCGCCTGGTACCACCTGGACAAGGCCCAGATGGGACTCATCGCCTCGGCGGGCTTCTGGACCTACGGCCTGGCCGTGGCCTTCAACGGCCCCCTGGCGGATCGGATCGGCGGCCGCCAAGCCATCCTCATCGGTTCCCTCGGCGCCGCCCTGGTGAACCTGGCCATCGGGTTCATGTTCCTCAATGGCGACGCCTCGAAAGTGCTCGTGAGCATGAGCCTGCTCTGGAGCCTGAACATGTACTTCCAGAGCTTCGGGGCCCTCTCCGTCGTGAAGGTCAACAGCACCTGGTTCCACGTGAAGGAGCGCGGCGTCTTCGGCGGCATCTTCGGGATCATGATCAGCTCCGGGTATTTCCTGGCCACCACCATCGGCGCCTGGCTGCTGGCCAGCTTCCGCAGCTGGACCGTGATCTGGTTCGTGCCGTCCGCCGTGATGTTCAGCATGTTCCTGGTGGACTGGTTCCTGGTGCGCAACCGCCCAAGCCACGCGGGGCACGCGGATTTCGACACGGGGGACGGCTCCAATGCCGCCTCCGCCGAGGACGCCCCCCTGCCCCTGCGCGACCTCATGAAGAAGGTCTTCCACAACCCAGTGATCGTGGCCCTGATCTTCGCGGAATTCTGCACGGGCTTCGTGCGGCAGGGCGTGATGCTCTATTTCACCGAATACCTGCAAGAGGTCTACCACCTGGGCAAGAAGGAGCACCTGTTCTGGTGGACGGGCATCGCCTTCATGTTCGGCGGCATCCTCGGCGGCCTCCTCTGCGGCTGGATGAGCGACAAGCTGTTCCAGTCGCGCCGGCCCCCCGTGGCCTTCTTCTTCTACCTGGTGCAGGTGGTGATGCTCGGTCTCCTCGGCATGGCCTTCGGCCAGGGCACCACGGGCGGGCAGATCTGGGCCGTGATCCTCCTGGGCCTCACGGCCATGTTCATCTTCGGGGTGCACGGCATGCTCAGCGGCACGGCCAGCATGGACTTCGGAGGCCGGAAAGCCGCCGCCTCCGTGGCCGGCGCCCTGGATGGCATCCAGTACATCGGTTCAGGCCTGACCGGTTTCGGCCTGGGGTGGATCCTGAAGACCTACGGCTGGGACGGGACGCCGCTGGTCCTCGCGGGGGCGGGAGTCCATGGCCACCAGCCAACCCATGCCTGGGTGTGGGTGGGCTCCATCATCCCCTTCAGCCTCATCGGCGCCTACATCATGACCCGCATCTGGAACGCCAAGGCTGGCGCTGGGGCGCACTAAAAAGCAAGCTGTCCACAGATGCCACAGATTTCACAGATTCAAAAACGAAGGGAATCTGTGTGAATCTGTGAAATCTGTGGACTGGATTCTTTTTACTTCGCCAGCTGATCGAAGGCCGCCTTCAGGCCGCTGTGGATGGCCTTCACGTCTTCGGGCTTCCAGAGCTTCTGGTCCTCGCGGACGAAGGTGGTGAGGTCGGCGCGGTTGTCGAAGCGGGCCACGGGGAGGTGGTAGACCTTGGTTTCGTAGCGGTCGCCGACCTGAATGAGGCGTTCCACGCGGATGGTGCCGGGGCGGTCGCTCTGCTCCATGAGCCAGGCCATGTCGTCGGTGCCGTACTGGCCCAGCATGACTTCCATGGGCACGCTGTGGTGGAGGATGCTGCCCTGGCCGTTGGGCCGGCCCCGCTCGATGTTCTTGCGGCGGCTCTCGGCGGGATCCACCCAGACGTAAAGCACCGAGGCCTTCTCCAGGATGGCGGGCGACAGGGTCTGGAAGGCCGTGTCGTAGCCGTGGGGCGGGCACAGGGGGAACGCGGAACCATGCGCACCGCCACGGGCGGCCTCGATGACGAGGGTGCGGCCCGCCTTGTCCTGTGCGTTCTGGCGGTTGAGGACGTCGAGCTCGGCGCGGCACTCGGCTTCAAGCGCCTCGGCCATGCTCACCCGGAGGCGATGGGGGATCTCGCCGAGCGGCTGGGAGAGGCCCAGCTTGGCGTGGGCGGCGTCCAGGCGATCGAAGAGATGCTGGGCGGCGCTGGCCACGAGGGTCTGGCGGCTGGCCATGAGGTTCGCGTAGTCCTCGTTCAGCAGCTCGATGAGGACGGCCCACGTCCAGTTGTCGCGGAAGGGCCGGGTGGGCCCGTGGTAGTAGGCGTAGTCGAGGCCGCGGGCCTTCAACTCGTCGTCGATGCGGTGCATGAGGTGCACGTACGGGTAGTCGTCCAGCTGCAGGGTGGGTCCCATGTGGAAGTCGTTCCGGCACTGGTCCGGCGTGAGGCTCGCCAGGTAGCGGCGCACCTCCGACTTGCCGGACCGAATCCTCAAGCATGCCACGCCCCGGGGAAAACGGAATCACGGATGGCCCGAGCCAACGATGCGCAAGAACCGGGTTGTGCCGCCGGGCTCCGGGTTCAATGCTGGATCGGGAGCCTTCCCGCGGGGGCTTCGTGCCTGGAGGTCCCATGCAAGCCGTCATCCGTCCAGCCCTTCCCGGGGATGCGACCGCCATCGCCTCCGTGGGGCGCGAAAGCTTCACCTGGGCCTTCGGCCATCTCTATGAGGAGGGAACCTTGGCCCGGTATCTCGAGGCCACGTACGCCACCGCCAAGATAGCCAGCAGCCTGGAAAAGCCCGCCAACACCTATTTCGTCGCCGAGCTGGACGGCCGCGTCCGGGGCTTCCTGAAGCTGAAGGAGGCCTGCCCCCATCCCTCGGTGACGGGTCCCGGAACGCCATGGCAGACCCAGAAGCTCTACGTGGATCCCAGCCTCCTGCGCGCCGGCCTCGGGCGGCGGCTCATGGACGCGGGCGAGGCGTGGATGCGGACGCGGGGCGCTGGATCCACCTGGCTGGTGGTCTACGAGGGCAATGATTCGGCGATCCGTTTCTACGAGACCCTGGGATTCCGGCAGGTGGGTGTGGAATTCCACGATTTCGAGCGGCTCCGGGTGGCGTTCAAGCTCATGGAGAAGCGCCTGTAGCTGCCGGCCCGGAACGCCGGAGGCGGTATGCTGGTGGAAGGGCCCTTCTCTCCACCCCGACTTCATCCCCGACTCCTTCCCGCCTCCATCGGCGACCCGCCGCAAGCGTGGCTCCTTCTCTCGGAATGTATCAACCATGCGTGACCGCGAGATCGTCGAGCGCGTCCGGGATGCCACGGACCTCCTGACCCTGGTGGGCCAGGCGGTGAAGCTGCGCAAGCAGGGCTCGGCCCACGTGGGCCTCTGCCCCTTCCACGCCGAGCGCAGCCCCAGCTTCCAGGTGGTGGCCAACCGGGGCTTCTACCACTGCTTCGGCTGCGGCAAGCACGGCGACGCCTTCACCTGGCTCATGGAGCGCGAGGGCATGACCTTCCCCGAGGCGCTGGACCAGCTGGCCCGGGCCGCCGGCATTGACCTGCCCCAGCGCCGGGAGCGCCCCTCCGCCGAGGTGGACCTGGAAACCCGCATGCGGTCGGCCCTGGAATCCGCCCAGGCCTTTTTCGAAGGGCAGCTGGCGCGGCACGAGGGCGCCCGCGCCTACCTGCGCGACCGGGGCTACGAGGGTGCCTTCCTGTCGGAGGCTGGCTTCGGCATGGCCCCCGATGCCTGGGATGCCCTGGTGAACCACCTGCGGGGCCTGAACTTCTCCGGCGAGCTGCTGGAGCAGGCCGGCCTCGCCAGCCGCAGCGAGCGCGGCACCCAGATCGACTTCCTGCGCAACCGCCTCACCATTCCCATCCACGACGCCCGGGGCCGGGTGGTGGCCTTCGGCGGCCGCATCATGGGTGAAGGGCAGCCCAAGTACCTGAACACCCGCGACACGCCCCTCTTCCACAAGGGCGGCACCCTCTTCGGCTTCCACCGGGCCAAGGGCGCCATGAAGGACGGAGCCCTGGTGGTGGAAGGCTATTTCGACGTGCTGCAGCTGCACCAGCACGGCATCCACCAGGCGGTGGCGCCCCTGGGCACGGCCCTCACCGAGGAGCACCTCAAGGCCCTGGGCCGCTTCACCCGCCGGGTGATCCTCTGCTTCGACGGCGACGCCGCGGGCCGCCGGGCCATGGAGAAGAGCCTGCGCATGGCCCTGCCCCTGGGCTTCGAGGTGCGGCTGCTGGAGCTGCCCCAGGGCGAGGATCCCGACACCTGGTGCCTCAAGCTCGGCGGCGAGGCCTTCCGCGACCTGCTGAGAGCCGCGCCGGACTGGACCGCCTTCATGGTGGACCGGGCCATGGAGGGCAAGGACCTCCGGCGCATCACGGACCGCATGGGGGCCTTCAAGGACCTGCTGGATTTCCTGCCCTACCTGCCCCGCACCACGGAAAGCCGCGACCTCTTCGCCAGCCTGGCCCACCAGCTGCAGGTGCCCCTCCAGGAGCTGGACCGGGCCGTGAAGGGCCGCCAGGTGCCCCTTCCCCAGGCGGAGGAGGGGATCGCCCAGGCCCCCGTCCTCCCCGACCTCGACGACCTCATCCGCAGCCTCCTCCTCCTGAGCGCCGCCGGCCACTGGCGCCGGGTGCAGGACATCCCCCCGGCCTGGTGGGAAACCCTCACCGGCGCCCCGATCCTCCAGGCTCTCCTGGACGTGGAGGGCGACCCCACGCAGCTGCCCGAGGGCGCCATGGCGGTGCTGCGCCACCTGGAGGCCCAGGCAAGCCGTCAGGACGAGGCCGGCCGGGATGCCGAGGCCCTCTTCGTGAAGCTGGAGGGCCGGTACGTGGACCGGGAGATCCAGGCCAACAACCGCCTCCTCCAGGATCCCAGCACCGTGGTGGATGCCGCCCTGATGACCCGGGTCATGGCCCGCCAGAATGAGCTGCTGGCCCGCCAGAAGGAGCTGTCGCGCCGCCGGCGGGTGGCGCGCTGAGGGCGTCCTGACATCTCTGGCCCTTGCCTGAATCCGCATAGTCCGTATACTGAAAAGTTCCGGACTCGGCCGGTACATTGGCCGAGCTCTGCACATCCCTCGGCCACCGGGTCCCCCGGTCCGACGTTCGCAGCGCTCTTTGAGGTACGAATGGTTCCGACGCCGCACCTAGATACCTACTACGCCCTGACCAAAGCCCTGATCTCCATCGGAAGGAAGAACGGTTTCCTGCTGGTTGACCAGCTCAATGATTTCCTCCCCGACACTGCCTCGAGTCCCAACGACCTCGAGGTGATCCTGGGTCTGTTCGCGCGTCTGGGCGTGGGTGTCGGCGCCACCGAGGAAGAGGCCCAGGCGGCCCGCGAGGCCATCGAGCCCGAGTTCATCCTGGTGGAGGGCGGTGGCAAGGGCGACCGCGACCTGGAAGTCGAGATCGACAGTCCCGACAGCGACAAGTTCAACGATCCCGTCCGCATGTACCTCAAGGAGATGGGCACCGTCCCCCTCCTCAAGCGCGAGGACGAAGTCGAGATCGCCAAGCGTATCGAAGTCGGCGTTCGCAGCGTCATGCGCGCCCTCTCCCGGTCCCGCCTGGCCGCCAGCCTGCTCATCGACATCGGCCGCATGCTGAAGGAGAACCCCGGCAAGATCCGCGAGGTCGTGGGCCTCTCCGACGAGGTGGACGACGACGAGGATGCCGAGAGCACGTCGGCCACCCAGCACGTGCACCACCAGTTCGAGAAGCTGCTGGTGTTTGATCAGGCCCTGCAGGAGCTGCTCGACCTCAAGCTCCAGGTGGACGCGGGCACCAAGACGCTGCCCAAGCGCCGCAAGCTCGACCGGGAGATCCTCATGGCCCGGGGCCGGCTGTCGCGCCAGATCCGCAAGCTGGGCCTCAACAGCCTGGCCGTCACCCGCCTCATCGACCGCATCACCCACCAGCACAGCCAGGTCATGGCCGGCGAGCGCAAGTGCCGCGAGCTGCGCGACCGCCTCAAGAACCCCGCCTTCGCCAAGCTCAAGGACAAGTACAAGGACGAGCTCGCTCACATCGAGAAGACCCTGGCCGAGTTCTTCATCAAGTACGAGACCACCAGCGAGCAGTTCCACAAGGACTTCAACGGCCTCAAGGGTGCCGAGAGCATCAGCCGCGCCGCCAAGGCCGAGCTGATCGAGGCCAACCTGCGCCTCGTGGTGAGCATCGCCAAGCGCTACACCAACCGCGGGCTGCAGTTCCTGGACCTCATCCAGGAGGGCAACATCGGCCTCATGAAGGCCGTGGACAAGTTCGAGTACAGCCGCGGCTTCAAGTTCTCCACCTATGCCACCTGGTGGATCCGGCAGGCCATCACCCGCGCCATCGCGGACCAGGCCCGCACCATCCGCATCCCCGTGCACATGATCGAGACCATCAACAAGCTCATCCGCACCCAGCGCGAGCTGGTGCAGAAGCTGGGCCGGGAACCCTCCAGCGAAGAGATCGCCCACGCCATGGACATGCCCGTGGGCAAGGTCCGCAAGGTGATGAAGATCGCCCAGGAACCCATCAGCCTCGAGACGCCCATCGGCGAGGAGGAGGATTCCCACCTCGGCGATTTCATCGAGGACAAGACCGTGGTGTCCCCCGTGGAGCAGGTCGTTCAGCAGCGCCTCAAGGAGACCGTCCGCAACGTCCTCAACACCCTCAGCGAGCGCGAAGAGCGCGTCCTCCGCATGCGCTTCGGCGTGGGCGACGACGGCTCGGAACACACGCTGGAGGAAGTGGGCAGCGAGTTCGCCGTCACCCGCGAGCGCATCCGCCAGATCGAGTCCAAGGCGCTGCGAAAGATCAGGCACCCACGGTATTCCAAGACGCTCAAGGCATTCCTGGGGTAGCGGCACACCCCGAAATCAGAGCAAAAAAGATCACCACCAAGACGCCAAGGCGCCAAGAACTGCAAAAGCTTTTTCTTGGTGTCTTGGCGTCTTGGCGGTGATTTCTTTCTTTTTCTCAACGAACCCTTGGGTACCCTGAACCCGTGACCCGACCTGCCAGCCCTTTCGCCCCGTTGAAGAGCCACCTCTTCCTGGCCATCTGGATCGCGGCCATGGCTTCGAACGTGGGCACCTGGGTGCAGAGCGTGGGCGAGAAGTGGCTCATGGCCGAGATCTCGCGCTCACCGCTGCTCATGAGCCTCATCGAGACCGGCGCGACGCTGCCCATGCTGGTGCTCTCCATGCCCGGCGGCGCCATCGCCGACATCGTGGACCGGCGCCGGCTATTGCTGATCACCCAGAGCTGGATGCTGATGGCGGCTTCACTCATGGCCATCCTCTCGGCCCTGCACCTGGTGACCCCCGGGGTGCTCATCACCATGTCCATGCTGCTGGGCGTGGGCGCGGCCCTCAACGCTCCGGCCTGGCAGGCCTGCGTGCCGGACCTGGTACCCAAGGATCAGATCGCCGCCGGAGTGGCCCTCAACAGCGCAGGGTTCAATGTGAGCCGGGCCGTGGGGCCCGCCCTGGGCGGCCTGGTGGTGGGCTGGCTGGGCGCCACCTGGGCCTTCGCGCTCAATGCCGTCTCCTTCATCGGCGTGCTGGTGGTGCTGAAGGGCTGGAAGCGCCAGCCCACCACCACCGACCTTCCCGCGGAACGGTTCAGCGCGGCCATGAAGGTGGGGCTCCGATACACCCGCCATCGGAAGGCGCTCCAGGTCATCCTCCTCCGCGGCGGCGGGTTCGTGTTCTTCGGCGGGCCCATCTTCTCGCTGCTGCCCACCCTGGCCATCCACCACCTGCACCTGAGTTCCACGGCCTTCGGCCTGCTGCTGGGCTGCATCGGGCTGGGGGCGGTGGGGGCCACCCTGGTCCTGCCCGCGATCCGCCAACGGATCAGCCCCAACACCCTGCTGGCCGGGGCCACCCTGCTGTTCGCGGCCGGGCTCCTGGTGCTGGCCTTCGCGGGCCGGGTCCTGCCGGTGGGCCTGGCCCTGCTGGTCTGCGGCGCCGGCTGGCTGGCGGTGCTGAGCACCTGCAACACCGGCGTCCAGCTCTCCGTGCCTTCCTGGGTGCGGGCCCGGGCCCTGGGCGTCTACATCACGGTCTGGGGCGGCGCCATGGCCGGGGGCGCGGCGTTCTGGGGCTGGGTGGGCGAGCACCGGGGCATCCACCTGGCCTTCGCCGCGGCGGCGGCGGGCATGCTGCTGATGCTCGCCGCCACGGCCCGCCTGAAGATCCAGGCCCTGGACGAGCCCATGGACCTCACCCCCCACCGCCTGCAGCCGCACCTGCCCGCCGCCATCCACCCGGACGAGGGCCCCATCCTCACGGTGCTGGAATACCGGGTCGAGGAGGGCCGCAAGGCCGAGTTCCAGGCGGCCATGCGGGACGTCCGCCGCATCCGCATCCGGGACGGCGCCGTGCGCTGGTCGCTCTTCCAGGACCTCACGCCGCCGGAACCGGGCCTGCTGCGGTTCACGGAGAGCTTCCTGAGCTCCAGCTGGGGCGAACACCTCCGCCAGCACCACCGGGCCACCATGGAGGACAGGGCCGTGTTCCGCCAGGCCTACGGCATGGCCGCGGAATCGAAGCCCCGGATCCGCCACCTGATCGCCGCCTGGGAGGACCGGGGCTCGATCCTGGATCGCATCCTCGAGTAGAAGCCGCGCGCAGCGCACTAGGAGGCGCGGCCCGTTTCGGTCATGCTGGGACCATCGCTTCGGAGCCCTCACCCGTGCTTTCCAAGGATCAAACGCTGGGCAAATACCAGATCCTGGACCGCCTTGGCTCGGGCGGCTTCGGGGCCGTCTACCTGGCCATGGACACCTGGGTGAACCGGAAAGTCGCCCTGAAGGTGCCGCACCAGCAGCAGGACGAGATCGTGGACCTGCTCAAGGAGCCGCGCATCATGGCCGGCCTGAAGCATCCGAACATCGTCGAGCTCATCACCGTTGAGCGGAAGAACGGCATCTTCTTCATGGTGCTGGAATACGTGGA
>JAFJUR010000122.1 GCA_017859995.1 Holophagaceae bacterium
GTACGAGGTCTCGGTGACCTTGGTGTTGAAGGTGATGGTGGCCACCAGGTAGTCGCGGCCGTCGGGCATGGTCTGGGGGGCGCTCACCTGGACCTGGGGCTGCATGATGGTGCCGGAGCTTCCCTCCCGCAGCCGCGTCGACAGGTCCTCGCACCAGGCCTGCAGCTGGGGCGCGAGGACTGCGCCCTGCTCGGGCGAATCCATCATCACGCGACCGTAGAGGGTGAAGAAGAGGCGCAGCTGGGGCGGATCGAAGGAGTGGTTCAGGTAGCCCGACATGCTGGCGATCTGCTGGAAATCCTTCAGCAGGGCCTGCAGCTTGGGGCTGGGCTGGGCCAGGGCCATCACGCACCGAATCCGTACTTCGCCACCAGCAGCTCCAGGCGCTTCCGGGCCTCCGGCGGCACCACGCCGGGATCGCTGTAGAGGGCCGCCTTGAGGGCGCTGCCGCAGGCGCAGGGCCGCGGGGCGCCGGCCAGGCCGGGCACCACCTTCCGGAGCAGGCGCTGGGCCTTGTCCACGTTGGCGTGCATCACTTCCAGCACGGAGGCGGCATCCACGCCCGCCTCCTCCTCCCGCCAGGAGTCGTAGTCGGTCACCAGGGCGATGCAGGCGTAGCAGAGCTCGGCCTCGCGGGCGAGGCGGGCCTCGGTCACCTGGGTCATGCCGATGAGGTCGGCCCCCCAGCTCTGGTGCAGGCGGCTCTCGGCGCGGGTGGAAAACGCCGGGCCCTCCATGCACACGTACAGCGCGTCCCCCTCCAGGGGCAGCGCCAGCTCGCGGCCCGCGGCCATGAGCGCCTCGGACACGTGCGCGCAGGTGGGCTCCGCGAAGCTCACGTGGGCCACCAGGCCCTTGCCGAAAAAGGTGTCCTCGCGGTGGCGGGTCTTGTCGATGAACTGGCCGACGAGCCGCAGGTCCCCCGGCTTGTGCCGGGCCTGGAGGCTGCCCACGGCTGAGACCGAGATCAGGCGCTCGACGCCAAGGGACTTCAGGGCCCAGACGTTGGCGCGGTAGTTCACCTCGCTGGGCGGGAAGCGGTGCCCCTCGCCGTGGCGGGCCAGGAAGGCCACGGGCGCGCCGTCGAGGGCGCCCAGGTGGACGGGGCCCGAGGGGGCGCCGAAGGGTGTGTCCACCGCCACCGCCCGGTCGAGGGCCAGGCCCTCCATCCGATAGAGACCGCTGCCGCCGATGATGCCGATGGGTGCTCGCATGGGACCATTCTACTTGCACCCCTGCCAGCCGCCGTGCTTCCCTTGAGGTCCTGACAATTCAGTGTTGGATGTTCGGGAAGCAGGTGAGATTCCTGCACTGCCCCGCAACGGTATGCACCACGCCATCGCAAGGCCCACTCAAGGCTGTCGCAAACCTGGCGTGAGACTTCAAGCCCGAGTCACTGGGAATCGTCCCGGGAAGGCTGGGGGGGAGCTGAAAAGCCCCTGTCGCGTGCGAGTCCGGAGACCGGTCCTGCACCTCAACCCCCCGTCGCGGGCACGGGCAGGGCCACGGCTTCCCACCCATGATCGGGGATCCGCCCTGCCACCGCGGCTTCATGCGTGGAGGCATGATGGGTCATTCCCGCGTTCTCTTCTCCCTGGCGGCCGTGTCCGTCCTTTCCGGCGGAACCCCGGCGGAGCCTGACCGGAAACCCGGCGAAGCCACGGTGACCGTCAGCGCCGAGGCCCAACCGGTGGCGGTCACCCGCACGCCGTCCCCCGTGCGCGTCGTGGAGGCCGATGAACTGGCCCGCCTGGGCAGCCGCACGCTGGCGGACCTGCTGGCGGTGCTCCAACCCGGCGCCGTGATGCCCAGCGGCGGCAACGGCAAGACCGCCTCGGCCTTCCTCAACGGCACCTTGAGCCGCAACGTCGTGGTGCTCCTCGACGGCCTGCGGCTGAACGATCCCACGGCCACGAGCCCCGACCTCGGCGCCCTGAGCCTCGTGGGCATCAGCCGGGTGGAGCTGGTGCTCGGCCCCTCGTCGGTGCTCTACGGCAGCGATGCCATCGGCGGTGTCATCGCGCTCACCAGCGTGGGCCGTGGCGCAGAGGGTTTCCACGGGCAGACCGGACTGAGGATCGGCACCGACGGCCAGCGCGGCGCCAGCGCCCAGGTCCAGCTGGCGGGCCCCGCGGGCTGGCTCGCTGCCGGCGCGGAAGGACAGCGGCAGGAGAGCGGCTTCCCCGAGGACGCCTTCCGCCAGGCGGGCGGGTTCCTGCGACTGGGCATGAAGCTCGGCCCCACGGATCTGACGGCCTTCTACCGCAACAGCGGCCAGACCGCCTCGGTGCCCTTCACCACCACCGGGTTTCCCGCCGTGCGCAGTTATCAGCCTGGCCGCGAAACCCGCGCCCGGCAGGAGAACTGGGGCACCTCGCTGCGCTGGGCCCTGGCCCCGGAGCTGGTGCTGGAAAACACCCTGCAGGCGCTCTCGGGCCTCACCAGCGATCCCAACGGCCCCTTGCGCCAGCAGACGGACCGCGACTTCCGCCGCGTGGAAGACCAGCTCACCCTCCACTGGACGCCCACCACGGCCTTCCGCCTCTCGGGCCGGCTTGAGGGCCGCGAGGACACCAGCCACGCGAAGAACTACTACGATCCCTCCACGTATGCCGCCGTCCAGTACCGCGGCGAAGGGCGGGACCTCGCCGGAGCCATCGAAACGCGCTGGACCCTCGCCGAAGGCCTCGACTGGGTGGCGGGACTTCGCCGCGACGCGGGCCACCGCGACCTCACCCGTCAGGACTCGCACCTCCGCAGCCGCGCCGGCAGTGCCGAAGCGGGCACCTGGCGCACGGGCCTCAACTGGGTGGCGGCGCCCTCCCTTCGCCTCTATGCCAGCGCGGGCCAGGGCTTCCGGATGCCGAGCACCACGGAGTTCACCTTGAACGCCCAGGCCGAAAGCCAGGACGGCAAACCCTACGCCATCCAGCCCGAGCGCAGCCGCACCGTGCAGATCGGCGCCACGGGCCTGCTGGCGGAGCACTGGGAGTACCGCGTGGAGGCCCAGCGCACCCGCATCTCCGACCTGCTGGCCTACGTCTACGACACCAGCTTCGCGTTCCCGCCGCTCTTCACCTCCCACTATGCGAACCAGGGGACCGTCCGCGCCCAGAGCGTGGAAGGCGCCCTCGGCTGGCGCGGCGGATCGGACGTGGCCTTCGGCTGGGAGCTGGTCCTGCGCAGCCAGGAGACCCGCGACCTCGACCACAACGAGGCGGGCCAGCGCTTCGGCCAGCAGAACACGGCCATCGTGCGCCACCCCTTCTTCACCGCGGGCCTCTCCGCCTTCGCCCAGTCGAAGGCCTGGCGCGCCGACCTGCGCGTCGACCGCGTGGGCTCCCGGTACGACATCAGCGACACCACGTACGAGGTGATCTCCACCGGCCGGCCCTACCGCGAGCTCAGCGTGGGCCTCTCCCATGGGCCCGTGAAGCACCTGCAGGTCGCCCTGCGCGGCGAACACCTCCTGCAGAAGCGGCAGAGCGTGCAGGATTGGCTCGCCGGCCGCTACGATCAGGACGGGGACGCGGCGCTGGTCTACGGCTTCCCCGCCTCGGGGCCGCGCTGGTCCCTGAGCGCAACCTGGAGGTGGTGATGCGTCGCTGGCTCTCGCTCTTCCTTCTGCTGATCGCGCTGCCGCTCGCGGCGGCGCGGCCCCAGCGGGTGGTGAGCCAGGCGGTGGGCACCGATGAGTTGCTGCTGGCCCTGGCCGACCCCGGCCAGATCGCCGCCCTCAGCCACATCAGCCATGACGGCCGCTTCAGCCCAGTGGCCGCAGACGCGCGGCGCTTCCCCGCCCTGAAGGACAGCGACGCCGAAAGCGTGCTCCGCTTCCGGCCCGACCTGGTGCTGGCCGCCAGCTTCACCCGCCCTGAGACCCTGGCCCTGCTTCGGCGGGCCGGGGTCCGGCTGGTGGTGATCGACCGCTTCGACACCCTGGATGACGTCTACGCCAGCCTCCGCCTCCTGGGCCGGGAGCTGGGACAGGAGGCGCGGGCGGAAACGGTCATCGCCCAGTGCCGGAGCCGGGTGGAGGCCCTGGCCGCGCGGCTGAAGGGCGCCACGCCCGTGCGGGTGCTCAGCGCCGGGATCTACCCCTTCACCTCCGGGGCGGGCACCACGTTCCAGGATCTCTGCGACCACGCGGGCGCCCTGAACGTGGCGGCGGAAGCGGGCCTGAAGGGCCACGCGCCCACGCCCTCCGAGAAGCTGCTGGTCTGGAAGGTGGACGTGCTCGTGGCCGCCGGCGAGGGCGACGTCCGGGCCCGCCTGGCGGAACTGCCCCACTACCGCCTGCTGCCCGCCTTCAAGGCCGGCCGGCTGGTGGTGATCCCCGGCCCCATGATGTCCAGCGTGTCCCACCACCGCATCGCCGCCTACGAGGCCCTGGCGAAGGCGCTGCACCCGGACCGCTTCCGGTGAGACCCCGCGCCGCCATCCCCGCCCTGCTGGCCCTCCTGGCCCTGGCGTTCCTGGCCTCGCTGGCCTTCGGGGAGCTGCGGCTCACCTTCGGCGAGGTCCTCGGTGCCCTCACGGGGCGGGGAGACGAGGTGGCCCGCACCGTGGTGCGCGATTTCCGCCTGCCGCGGGCCCTGGTGGGCATGGCGGTGGGGGCGGCCCTGGGCGCCAGCGGCGTGGTGATGCAGGCCTTCTTCCGCAACCCCCTGGCCAGCCCGGGACTGCTGGGCGTGAGCAGCGGCGGCGCCCTGGGGGCCGTGGGTGTGCTGGCCCTGGGGCCCATCGCGGGCTGGGCCGCCGCCACGCTGTGGACCCTTCCCCTGGCCTCCGTGGCCGGCGCCTTCCTCGCCACCGGGGCCGTCCTCCTGCTCGCCCAGCGCGGCGCGGGCACCGAGCGCCTGCTGCTCTCGGGCGTGGCCCTCAACGCCCTGCTGGGCGCGGGCACGAGCTTCCTCCTCACCACCACCGCCGGGCACTTCGAGGTGAACGCCCAGATCCTCTTCTGGCTCATGGGCGGCCTGGAGAGCCGCAGCTGGGAGCACGTGTGGATGGGCGTGCCGCCGATCCTCCTCGGCTGCCTCCTGCTGCTGCCCCTGGGCCGGGCCATGAACCTGCTGAGCCTCGGCGAGGAGAGCGCCCAGAGCCTGGGCGTGGACGTGCGCCGCCTGCGCCGCCAGCTCATCGTGCTGTCCACGGTGCTGACGGCGCTGGCCACCGCCGTGGCGGGCATCGTGGGCTTCGTGGGCCTGGTGGTGCCCCACGCGCTGCGCCTCGCCGTCGGTCCCGACCACCGACGCCTGCTGCCCTATTCCATGCTCGGCGGCGCGGCGTTCCTGCTGGCCTGCGACCTGGTGACGCGCACCTTCCCCCTGGGCCTGCGTCTGGGCGTGGTCACCGCCATCATCGGCGGGCCCTTCTTCCTGTGGCTGCTCCGGAGGCCGCGATGACCACGCCCCTCAAGGCCGTCGGGCTGTCGGTGCCGGGCCGCCTGGAGGCGGTGTCGCTGGAGCTCGGCCCGCGCGAGCTGGTGGCGGTGGTGGGACCCAACGGGGCGGGCAAGTCCACCCTGATCCAGGCCCTGGCGGGGCTCCTGCCGGGGGATGGGCACGTTCATTGGAATGGACAGCCTCTGTCTAAAATATCCTTCACGGAGCGCGCCCGGCGTCTCGCCTGGGTGAGCCAGGAGGCCCACTTCGAGTTCGCCTTCCCGGTGCGAGAGGTGGTGGCCCAGGGCCGCTTCGCCTGGGGGGACGATCTGACGGGCGTGGCAGAGGTCCTCGCCGAGCTCGACCTCACCGACCTGGCCGACCGCCCCGTCACGCGCCTCTCCGGCGGCGAGCGCCACCGGGTGGGGCTGGCCCGCGCCCTGGCCACCCGCGCCCCCATCCAGCTCTGGGACGAGCCCGTGGCGCAGCTGGACGTCCGGCACGCGCTTGAGGTGCTGCGCCTCGCCCGGCGCCTCGCCGACGCGGGCGGCACCGTGGTGGTGAGCCTCCACGACCTGCGCGCGGCCTACCGCTTCGACCGGGTGCTCGTGCTGGACCGCGGCCGCCTCCGCGGCAACGGGAAGCCCCACGAGGTGCTCACCGCCGACCTCATCCGCGAGGTGTTCCGCGTGCGGGCCACCTTCGTGGAGTCCCTGGTGCCGGAACTGCCGTGCGACTGACCTGCCCCGCCTTCGGCACCGCGCTCGACCTCGATGAGCCGCCCCGGCGCGTGATCAGCTTCGTCTCCAGCGCCACCGAAACCCTCGTCGAGCTGGGCTGCGCGGCGGCGATCGTCGGCGTCACGCCGTACTGCGCCCGGTACGTGGAGGGCCTCCACGCGCCCGTCGTGGGCGACTATCTGAAGGCCGATCCCGATCACCTGAAGGCGCTGTCGCCGGATCTCGTGCTGGTGACCTCGGGCATCCAGGCGGGCCTGGGCCGCCGCCTGGCGGAGGCGGGCCTGCCGGTCTACGCCCTGCCCCTTCCCGCGAGCCGCTTCGGCATCCTGGAGAACCAGCTAATCCTTGGCGGCCTCATGCACCGCGTGGCTGAGGCGCGATCCCTCAACGGCCGGATGGAATCCGCCTTCGCCGAGCTGCGCGCCAGCCTCCCGGCGCGCCGGCCCAAGGTTTTCATCGAGATGTGGTGCGGCCGGCACCTGCGCGGCATCGGCGGCCTCTCCTTCATCCACGACCTGCTGGAGCTCGCCGGCGGCGACCCGGTGCCCCCCGCCGCCGCCGAGGCCTACCCGCTTCCCGACCTGGCGGCGGTAGCCGCCCTGCGCCCGGACGTGGTGCTGCTCTTCCAGGAGCCCGAGCACCCGGTGGACGGCGAGGCCCTCCTGGCGGAACGCGGCTGGACCTGGGGGCCGCGCCTGATCCATTCCGACATCACCAGAGGACGCAACCTCATCCACGACGGGCCCAGCTTCCTGGATACGGCACGCTGGCTGCGCCAGGCCCTGCACCCCTAGCGGGTGTCCCGGCCCTGCGGAGCACGGGGCCGGTCAGATCAGGCCGGCCTTCACGGCGATCCGCACCAGGGAGGTGGCGTTGTGGAGGCCCAGCTTCTCGAGGACATGGGCCCGGTGCACGTCCACCGTGCGGTGGCTGATCCCCAGGACTGGCCCGATCTCCTTGGAGGCGAGGCCGTGGCCGATGAGCCGGAGCACCTCCAGCTCCCGCGGGGTCAGGCGCGCCGCCACGAGCTGCTGGAGTGCCTCCGCCTCGGGGCTGATGCCGGCCGCGCCCCCGTCACCCCCCTGGCTCCGGCCCGCCAGGGCCTGGGCCATGAGCAGGTTCTCGTCCATCCGCTGCTGGTGCACCTGGAGGGCCGCCTGGACGACTTCCTGCAGGTTGGGCAGGGCCACGGGCTTGGTGAGGAAGCGAAAGACCTGGCCCTGGTTCACGGCATCCATGGCCGTGGGGAGGTCCGCCTGGCCCGTGAGCATGATGCGCACCGTGTCGGGGGATGTCTGCTTGAGGGTCTTCAGCAGGTCCACCCCGGACATGCCAGGCATCTGCTGATCCACCACCGCCACGGCCGGCGCCGGGCCCTGGGTCAGCAGCGCCAGGGCCTCCTGGCCGGACTGGGCCGTCTTCACCGGGGCCTTGTCGATGAGGGCCCGCGACAGGCTCGCCAGGAGGAGTCGGTCGTCATCCACGACGAGGATCCAGGTGCCGGTGCCGATGCCCGGCGTCCCCCGCGAGGGTCCTTCAGGTTCGACCTGGAGCATCAAGGCAGCGCCTCCCACCGGAAGACTATAGCCGCGATCTCTGGCCCTCAATCCACCGCGGCGGCAGGGCTGGCGAGGCCCGGTGGCCCGGACTGGGCGCCCTCGCAGGGCGCCGTCCCGCCTCGCCGCCGCCGGCCGGGCACGGCCGTGGGAACCCGGTGGCCCAGGGCCTTGAACTCCCCCAGTTTGCGGACGATGGTTCGCAGCGCCACGTCGAGGTGCCGGGCGCAGAGGCTCCGGTTGCCATCCAGGGCTTCCAGCGTGCTCAGGATCCAGAAGCGCTCGAGCCTCCGGAGGCTGAGGCCGAGGGGCAGCGTGACTGGGCTGCCGAGGGAGGTCCCGGTGAGGGGCCGGTCGGGATCCGCCATCGGCAGGAGGTCCCCGGCCCTCGGCCCATGGGGATCCCTCCACACCGAGAGGGCCGCGGCGCGGTTCCGCGCCTGCTCCAGCAGGTGGGCGCCCCGGAGCAGGTCATCCCAGTCGTTCGCCGCACCGGCCACCTCGGGGGCGTTCCGGAGCCGGGTCGTCATGGCGATGTAGTGATCCTGCACCTCGTCCAGGGAAACCAGCAGGCCCTGGATGGCCGCATGCAGGGGCGCCTGGACCGGGTCCGGCGCTTTCTGGCCCGCCGCGGGGGTGCCGCGCAGCTCATGGGTCGGCCTGGATTTCATCGCGCTGGAGTCTCCGGGCCCAGGACAGGGGACGGCTCCCGGGGAGATTCCCGGGGCGGGACCAGACTAGGATTCGGCGGCGCCCGCCATCCATACGCTTGAATACCTAGATGCCAGCCAGCGACACCTCAGGCGGGGCGCCGCAGCGCCCAGCCGAGGCCCACGGGACCGGCCACGGTGGTGAGCAGCAGGGCACCCACGACCCCGGCCTGCACCTCGGCGCTCAGCAGAGGGGCGGCGTTCACCTGGAGCTGCGCGCCCGCCGCCACGAAGATGAGGCCCACCTCGCCGCGGGGCACCATGCCCCAGCCCACCACGGCGGCCCGCACGCCCTTCCCACCGCCGAAGCCCGCCAGGAACTTCCCGGCCACCCCCAGGAGAGCCAGGGCCGCCGCAAATCCGAGGGTCGCCGGCCTGAAGAGCGCGGAGGGATCGACCTTTGCGCCCATCAGCACGAAGAAGAGGGGGGAGAGCACGGTCACCAGGGGATGCACGAGCTCGTCGAGGGTGTGCCGCTCGCGGCGCTCCAGGTCCTCGACGTGGGCCGGTTC
>JAFJUR010000226.1 GCA_017859995.1 Holophagaceae bacterium
GCACCCGGAGTGGGTGGCCCTGGGCGATTCGCACGGGCTCACCCTGCGGCGCCGGTATGTCTTCAGCGCCTATCCCCGGGGCCTCGGGTTCGTGGTGGCCGCGGCGGAGCAGGCCGAGCGGGTGAACCACCACCCCGACCTGACCCTGGGCTACCGCTGGGTGGTGGCGGTGCTGACCACCCATGTGAGCCACGGCGTGACCCAGCGGGACCTCGACCTGGCCGAGGTGCTGGACCTCCTCTACCAGGAGCACCTCTAGCGCTTGACCGGCGATCCGTTCGGGGGCAACTGGTTGAATCGTTCCTGCATGGATTTAACCCTCGTCAGATCCAGGAGCTGGGGGTTGGTCGGATCCGACTGCACCAGGTCGCTCAGCTCGATGGCGCCATGGCTGGGCGGCGGCACCTCCAGCGCCTTCGACAGGCGCTTCCTCAGGTTGTCCAGGTAGACGGCGAAGGAGGCGGATCGAGCGGTCTCAACCGGGAGCAGATCCCACACCTCCACCGTGGCACCGGATCCCTCGCGGCGCCGCGCTTTCGAGGGCCGGAGGGATCCGCTCAGGAGGAGTCCATCCCAGCAGCCGGGAGGCGCTAGGCGGATCTGCGCGAGGGGATCGGTGCCCAGCGTGGTGGCGAAGGCGAAGGCGGAGCCGGACGACGGGCCCGGTTCCACGGCAGCCCCGGGCCCTTGGGCGGCCAGGAGGCAGGGGAGCAGGCAGAAGGCGAAGGCTCGCATCGGATCCGGATGACGGTGGGATCAGGGTTTCCGGGGCTTGGGCTTGCCGGTCCCGGGCGCCGGCTTCCGGGTGGGGCGGTCCGAGGGGCCCTCGCGGCGGGGGCGGGCCGGACGGTCGCCGGGCGCCTGGGCCCGGCTTGGACGGCCATCGCGGGCTTCGTGGCGGGGGCCCGAGGGGCGCTCAGCGGACCCGAAGGTGCGGCGGGGCCGGGCCTCACCGTCCTCGCGGCGGGGCCGGGCAGGCCGGTCCACGGAACCCGCGGCACGGCGGGGACGCTCCTCGCCCTCGTCGCGGCGGGGGCGGGCGGGACGTTCGGCGGACCCGAAGGCACGGCGGGGACGTTCCTCGCCCTCGTCGCGGCGGGGCCGGGCGGGACGTTCGGCGGAACCGAAGGCGCGGCGGGGACGCTCCTCGCCCTCATCACGGCGAGGCCGGGCGGGACGACCCGGCGCCGGCTCCCGGTCGTCGTAGCGCTTGGCGCGGGCCACCCGCTTGAGCTTGTGGTCGCGGCTCTCGGTGGGCTGGTAGATGCCCTCCTCACCCTTCACGCCGGTGGTGGCGCGCTGGATGCGGGCCTGGTTGCGGAGCGCCTTGAGGGCCGCTTCCATGTCCGCGGGCATGGGGGCCGTGACGGTGACCTGCTCATCGGTGACGGGGTGCTTGAATCCCAGCAGCTCCGCGTGGAGGGCCTGGCGGTCCAGCAGGGGGCTCTCGGTGCCGTAGACCTGGTCGCCCAGCAGGGGGAAGCCGCGGTCGGCGAACTGCACGCGGATCTGGTTGCGGCGGCCGGTTTCCAGCTTCACTTCCACCACGGTGTGCCCCGGCAGGCGCTCCACCACGCGGTAGTGGGTCACGGCCTCCTTGGCGCCGGCGGGCATGCGCTTGCCGCCGCCCGGCCCCTTGCGGGCCACAGCCACGGACATCTTCAGTGACTTGGCGTGCTCGATGAGGTGTCCCGCCAGGGTGCCGCTGTTCTCGGGCAGGTCGCCCACCAGGATGGCGCGGTAGACGCGCTGGAGGCGGTGCAGCTCGAAGTGCTTCTTCAGGCCGTGCAGGGCCTCGGGGGTTTTCGCAAAGACCAGCACGCCGCTGGTGAAGCGGTCGAGCCGGTGGACGATGAAGAGGTTGAAGCGCTTGAACCCGCGACGCCGGAAGGATTCGGTGATGGCTTCCGCCAGGCTGGGCTCCCCGGCCTGCTCGGTGGGCACCGTGAGCAGGCCTGCGGGCTTGAAGACGAACAGAAGGTGGGTGTCCTCCCACAGGGTCTCGAAGGGCCCCGACTGGAGCTTGCGGGCGGGAGGCAGCACCTCGTAGGTCTGCTCCGGGTCGAAGGCCACCTTGATGGTGTCGCCCGCCTTCAGGCGCAGGCCGTGCTTCTGGGCCATCTCGCCGTTCACGGTGACGCAGCGGCCATCGATGAAGCCCTTGGCCTGGCGATGGCTGATGACCATCACCTTGTGGAGTTCCGAGGCCAGGGCCGCGCCCTCGTGTTCCGCCTGCCACTCCCGTTCGATGCGTGCCATGGCTCCGCCCTCCGTCATCGCCCCGCGTCCTTGCAAACGCCAAGCGGACCACCAGCAGATCACGGAAAGCCTTTTATCCCAAACGAAAAGGGAGCGGCATGGCCGCTCCCTTTCGTCTGAGGCCGCGCCGCGGCTACTTCTTGGGGGCCTTGGCGAAATCGCCGGCCTTGACCACCACGAAGGTTTCGGGGTGGAGGTACTTGCGCAGGGCGGCGTTGACCTCGTCAAGCTTCAGGGCCTGCACCTTGGCTTCCAGCTCGGCCTCGAAGCGGACCGACCGGCCCAGGTAGAGGCTGCGGCTCAGCCAGGTCGCGATGGCGCGGTCCTCCTGGCGCTCGGTCTTTTCGCCCTGGAGCCAGGTGGTGCGGGCGAAGTCCAGCTCCTCCTGGGTGAAGCCGCCCTTCAGGGCCTTCTGGATCTCATCGTCGAAGGCGGCCTCCAGCTTGGCGGCGTTCTCCGGCGCGTAGATGGCGTAGGCCTGCCAGCTGGTGACGGGATCGAGGTTGCCCACGTTGGCGAAGGCGCCGGCGCCGTAGCTGAAGCCCTCCTTCTGGCGCAGGCGATCGGCGAGGCGGCTCTTCAGCGCGCCGCCGCCCAGGATCTGGTTCGCCATGAGGAAGGCGGGGTAGTCCGCGTCGGTGTCCTTCATGGCCCAGCGGCTCTGCACGAGGAAGAAGGCGCCCTTCTTGTCGGGGGTCTCGATGTCCTTGCGCTGGGCGGCGGGCACCTTGAGGCGGGCCGCGACGCGCTCATAGGCGGCCGTGGAGGTCCAGCTGCCGAAGAGCTCGGTCACCAGCTTCTGCAGCTCGGCGGCGTCGAAATCGCCGGAGGCGGCGAAGCCCGCGTGGTTGGCGCCGTAGAAGGCCTGGTGGAAGGCCTTCAGGTCCTCGGCCTTGAGGGTCTTGAACTCTTTCAGGCGGGCGTCGGGGCCGCGGTAGGCCGAAGGATGGCCGGCCGGGTAGGGATCGAAGGCCTGGCCCATGAACTCGATGACCTTGGCCTGGGGCTCGTTGCGCTGGGACTCGATGCCCGTGACCTGCTGCTTCACC
>JAFJUR010000227.1 GCA_017859995.1 Holophagaceae bacterium
AAGATCGTGTCCGACGCCTACAGCATCCGCATCCTCTTCGCGGCGCGGCAGGTGCGGGGCGGCACCCTGGACGCGACGGAGGGCCTCGCCCGGATCCGCTCGGCCCGCAGGCAGGCTGGGGAGCAGTGGGTCTCGTTCAAGGCCGCCGCGAAGGCCCAGGCCAACCCGGAAACCCTCGCCCGGGTGGATGCGCTCTCAGCCTACGTGGCAAGCGATCTGGACACCCTGGAGCGACTGCTGACCGAGGGGCAGCTGGCGGCCCTTGGACGCTTCGTGGATGACGACCTTCTGCCCCAGATCCTGCCACTCACGGACCTGCTTTCCGGCCTGGTCGAGGTTCAGGAGGACGCGGCCCAGCGCAGCCTGGAGGCCATGTCCGCCCGGGCCTGGCGAACGCGGGTATGGTCCTACACCCTGATCCTGGGCGGCCTGGCGGCGGCGCTCCTGTTCGGCTACCGGATCTCGCGCGACCTGTCCGGCAACATCCGGCGCCTGGTGGAGCAGGTGCGGCGCGCCGCGGCGGGAGACCTGGAGGCTCAGGTCGACATCCAGGGCCGCGATGAGCTGGCGGACATGGGGCACGAGCTCAACCGCATGATCACGCGGCTGAAGGAGACCATCCAGGCCCTGGCCGAGCAGGAGGCCAGCGAGCGGGCCGTGCTCCTGAACGCCCAGGTGGCGATCATCGTCCGCGACGAGGACGGCACCGTGCGTCGTTTCAACCCCTACGCCGAAGCGCTCCTCGGCTACTCGGCGGAGGAGATGATCGGCCGGAAGGAGGCCCCCTGGCTGGACCCACAGGAGCTCGCGGCCCATGCCCGGGCCCTGGCCAACCGGCTGGGCCGGCCGGTGGCCACGGAATCGGAGGTGATCCACCACCTGACCGAGGCGGGCCCCGATCAGCGGGAGTGGACCTTCCTGGCCCGGGACGGGCGCCGGATCCCCATGCTCGTGGCCCTGTCCAAGATCACCAGCGCGGAGGGCCAGACGGTGGGCTTCCTGAGCATCGGCTCGGACCTTTCCGAGCGGAAGACCCTGGAGGCGGACCTCCGCGCCAGCGAGGCCCTGGCCCAGACGGCGAACCGGGCAAAGAGCGCCTTCCTGTCGAACATGAGCCATGAGCTTCGGACGCCCTTGAACGCCATCCTGGGCTACGCGCAGCTCATGAACCGCCGGGCCGCGGGCCATCCGGAAGACCGCGACCAGCTCGCGCGCATCCTGGGCGCGGGCGAACACCTCCTCTCCCTCATCAACGACGTGCTGTCGCTCAGCAAGATCGAATCTGGCGGGCTGGAGCTGCGCGCCGCGTCCTTCCGGGTGAAGGCGCTGTTGGAAAGCGTGATGGACATGCAGCGCCTGCGGGCCCAGGCAAAGGGCCTGGACCTGCGCCTGGAGGTGGACCCGGCCCTGCCGGAGAACCTCGAAGGGGACGAGGCCAAGCTTCGCCAGGTGCTCGTGAACCTGGTGGGCAACGCTGTGAAGTTCACGGTGGAGGGCTCGGTCACCCTGCGGGTGGACTACGTGGCCGGCCGCGCCGCCTTCGCCGTGGCGGACACGGGCCCCGGCATCTCCGAGGGCGATCAGCGGCAGCTCTTCCAGCCCTTCTTCCAGGCCGGGAACCATCCCCTGGCCGCCGAAGGGACGGGCCTGGGCCTCCATATCAGCCGTTCCCTCGTGCGGCTCATGGGCGGGGACCTGGCCCTGGAGAGCCGGCTGGGAGAGGGCAGCCGGTTCACCTTCGAGCTGCCCATGCCCGAGGGAGAGGCGCCCCTGGAATTCGAGGACCGGGGCCGGGTCATCAGCCTGGAGCCGGGCCAGCGGAAGGTGACGATGCTGGTGGTGGACGACCGCCTGGAGAATCGCGACCTGCTGGTGCGGCTGCTTGGCACCGTGGGTTTCCAGGTGCTCAGCGCGGCGGACGGCCTGGAGGCGGTGGAACTGTGGGAGCGGCATCACCCGGAGCTCATCTGGATGGACCTGCGCATGCCGCGCATGAGCGGTTTCGAGGCCATCCAGGTGATCCGCGGGCAGGAGCTGGAGCGCGGGTTGCCGCACACCTTCGTGGTGGCGATCTCGGCCAGCGTCATCGACCTGGATCGGGACACCCTGCGTCTGGCAGGCTTCGACGACTTCATCGGAAAGCCCTTCCGGGAAGCCCAGCTGTTCGACCTCGCCGAGCGCATGCTGGGCCTGCGGTTCATCACGCGGGCCCACGATGCCGCGGCTCAGGCCGTGCCGGCGGGCGAATTGGCCGAGAGCCTTCGCGCCCAGCCCGACGCCTGGCGCTCCGACCTGAGGGAGGCGGTGCTCACCGGCGACACCGAGGCGGCTCTGGCCCTGGTGGACCAGCTGGGGGGCGGCGGCCCGTCTGCGGGCTTGCGCCACCTGCTCCGGGGCTACAAGCTCCAGGAACTGCTCGACCTCTTGAATGCCTGATCCAAGGAGTGACCCCATGCTGGTTCCCCAGGGCGACATCCTCATCGTTGACGACAATCCAGACAACCTCGACCTCCTGGGCACCGTCCTCCGCGAGCAGCAGTACCGGGTGCGGGCGGTGCCGTCCGGGGCCATGGCCCTGGAGGCCGCCCGCCGGCACCCGCCCGAATTGGTGATGCTCGACGTGAACATGCCCGGCATGGATGGCTACGCGACCTGCGAGGCCTTCAAGGCCGACGCCCGGCTGGCGTCCATCCCCGTGATCTTCATCAGCGCGCTCGACGATCCGCTGGACAAGGTGAAAGCCTTCAAGGTGGGCGGCCGCGACTACGTGACCAAGCCCTTCAGCACCGCAGAAGTGCTGGTGCGGGTGGAGCACCAGGTGAACCTGGCGCGGCTCCAGCGCGAGCTGGAGATCCAGAACCAGAACCTGGTGGACGCCAACCTCAAGCTGAAAGAGGTGAACACCCTCAAGACGAACTTCACGGCCATGCTCGTGCACGACCTGCGGTCTCCCCTCACCTTCCTGGGGCTGGCCCTGGACAGCCTCCGCAGCGGGGTGGGCAACCGGGATGAGCTGCTTGACCGGTCAGAGCAGTCCTTCGTGCGGATCCGCACGCTGCTCGACGAGATGCTGGAGATCTACCGGAGCGAGAGCGGCCAACTGCCCATGTCCTTTGGCAACGTGGACCCCACCCTGTGGCTCACGACCGTGCTGTCGCCGTACCACCTCCGCGCCGCCAAGGCCGGGGTGGAGTTCCAGCAGGTCATCCCGCCGGACCTGCCGGCCATCCAGGGGGACCGGCCCAAGCTGGACCGGGCCCTGGTGAACCTCGTGGACAACGCCTTCAAGTTCACCCCCCGGGGCGG
>JAFJUR010000228.1 GCA_017859995.1 Holophagaceae bacterium
GCGCCCCGGCCCGGGTGTAGCCATGCAGCTCATCGAGGACCTCCGCGCCGAACACGAGCTCATCGAGCAGGTGGTGGGCTCGCTGCGGGCCTTCGTCACCGCCCGCCTCGCGGGCCAGGGGGATCCGACGGACGGCCCGCGCTTCATGGCCTTCTTCCGCCGCTACGCCGGCGACTTCCACCACGACAAGGAGGAGGCCGTCCTCTTCGCGGCCCTGGCCGAGCGGGCCGAGCTGCCCGCGGACCGGGGGCCCATCGCCGCCCTGACCGGCGAGCATCGCCGCATGGGCGGCCTGCTCGACGAGATGGAGGACCGCCTGGGCGCGCCGCTGGCCAGCGAGGCCGAGGGCCTCCGGCTCCAATCCCTGGCCGTGGACTACAGCCGCTCCCTCTGGCGGCACATCGACGCCGAGAACTCCGTGCTGTTCCCCGAGGGCCAGGAGCGCCTGCGGCGCTTCCACGTGCGGGAGCTGCCCTCGCGGCCCATGACGCCCGAGGAGGCCGCGGCCCGGGAGGCCGGGCTGCAGCTCGTCGCCCGCTACGCGCCCCAGCACGACGCGGAAGTTCACCGCGGCGACGGATGCATCGCCTGCCCCTCGTACGGGACCACCTGCGACGGCCTGGAGCAGGAGTGGTGGACCCACCTCGAGTGGGAGGACATGCACGACCGCATGTCGAGTGACTGACCTCACATCCGGGCCGCCGTCTCCGTACCGGGCTCATCCTCGACGGCCCACCGCCCGATCCCAGGGCATGGGGCCGGATCCCGGGGGCAGCCTCGCCCGCTTGAATGGACCCGGGCGGGAGAGGGGCGGACATGCGAGGGCTGGCCAGGCGCGGGATGACCCGATGCGAATGATCACGGCGCTCTACCGCCTCGTCGAGCGGACCTTCTTCCACTCCCTCCTGCGCAAGATCCTGGGCTGCATGCTGCCCATTTTCGCCATGCTCCTGGTGCTCAGCGCCTACACCCTGCATCTGGCCCGCACCCTCTCGGCCCTCGCGGCGAAGGGGGCCCTGGGTTCCCCCGAGGCCCAAGCCCTTCTGGCCCGGGCCGAAACCCTGGCCTTCGCCATCCCGGCCCTGGCCCTGGTCCTCGGCACGGGCGCCTTCATCACCTTCCACCTCTCCGTGGCCCTGCCCCTCCGCAAGATCGCCACGACCATCCAGGGCGGGGATTTCTCCCGGGACATCACCCTGGAGACCCACGACGAGATCCGCGGCCTGGCCGACGGCTTCAACCGCTTCGCCGGCGAGATCCGGAACATCCTCGATCACTCCAAGCGCCTCGGGCTCTCCATCGCGGTGGGCTCCACCCGCACCACGAAGCTGGCCTCGGACGCCGCCAGCGACGCCCAGCACCAGGGCCAGCTCTCCGAGCGGATCACCCGCACGAGCCAGGAGGTCGCCGAGGCGGTGGGCGACGTGGCCCAGGTGACCGGCCGCGTGGCCGACAGCACCCTGGAGAACCTCGAGGCGGCGCGGGCCACCCGGATCGATCTGGCGGAGGCGGGCACCGGCATGGCCGCCACCCACGACCGCCTGGTGGATTTCGCGGAGCTGGTGGCCCGGCTGAACGAGCGGTCCGAGCGCATCAGCGACGTGGTGCGGCTCATCGAGGGCGTCGCCGGGCAGACGAAGCTCCTGGCCCTCAACGCCTCCATCGAGGCCGCCCACGCCGGCGAGGCCGGCAAGGGCTTCGCCGTGGTCGCCGACGAGGTGCGGAAGCTCTCCGAGAGCGTGGGCGAGGCCGCCGAGGAGATCTCCCATAACCTGGGCGGCATGCTGCAGGACGTAGCGCGCACCTCCCAGGGCATCCAGGTGCTCACGGCGGATTTCCAGAGCACCTCCACCACCCTGGACCGGGCCTCTGAGCACTTCGTCAAGCTGGTGGGCGACTTCGAGGAGAACACCGCCCAGCTCACCGTGGCGACCTCTTCCGTGAAGGGCATCTCCGACACCAGCGCCGCGATCCACCGGCAGGCCGAGGACATCCGCGGACTCAGCGCCGTGGCGGAAGAGCGGCTGCAGGAATCCACGCGGTTCTCCACGGAGATGAACCGCGCCACCGAGAAGCTGCTGGAGCTCGTCTCGCGCTTCCGGACCGGCACCGGGGAGCTGGAGTCGGTGATCCATCGCGCCACGGGCTGGCGGGACACCCTGCAGGCCCGCATCCAGCTGCTGGCCGACCGGGGCGTGAACGTCTTCGACCGCGACTACCGGCCCGTGCCCGACACGAACCCCCAGAAGTTCCTCACCTCGTACGCCCTGGTCTTCGCGAAGGAACTCCAGCCCCTCTTCGACGAGGCGCGCAAGGACCTCGGCTCCACCTACGCCGTGGCCCTGGACGTCAACGGCTACTTGGCCATCCACCACGCGGGCGTCTCGGAGCCGATGACGGGCGACCCCAAAGTGGATCTCCTGAAGAGCCGCCATCAGCGCATCTACTTCAACGTGGAGACCGAGAAGCGCCGCTCCCGCAACACCGAGCCCTTCCTCTTCCAGACCTACATGCGGGACACCGGGGAGATCCTCAACGACCTCTCCCTGCCCATCCACATTGCGGGGAAGCACTGGGGCGCCATCGTGACGGGCTTCAACCCGGACCGCTTCCTCCAGGGCTAAGGGCCGTCTCCGGAACGCTCCCCGGGACGCTCACCGGGGGGCCGTCAGGTCCACCCGGGCCCTGAGTCCTGCACGGATGCGATTCCCGGGGTTCTCCACCACCACCCGCACGCGGACCCTCCCCTGCCCGTCGGCGCAGGGATCGACCAGGACCACCTCGCCCTCCACCTCTACCGGGGGGGTCGCCTGGAGCAGGGTCACCCGCACCTTCCGCCCCGGCGCGAGGCCCTCCAGCAGCGCGGGGTCCGCGGCCACCTGCACCACCACCCGGCTCAGATCCAGATCCATGGGCGCCAGGATGGTCCGCAGCCGCACCTGCTCGGCCGCCGCCTCGAACTGCAGGCGGGCCAGGTCCAGCTCGATGCGCGATTCCAGGGCCTTCGCCTCGGGGATGATGCGGTTCTCGAAGAGCCGCTTGGCGCCCTTGGCCTCGAATTCCCGGCGCTCCAGCAAGGTCTTGGCCCGTTGCATCTCCAGCTCCTCCAGCCGTCCGTAGAGCTGCGCGAGGGGCTGTCCCGCCTTCACCGCGTCGCCCTCCTTCACCTTCACGTCCTGGAGGCGGCTGGATACCGGGGCGCTGACCTCCACCTGCCGGATGGGGAGGATCAGCCCCTCCAGCGGCGCGCCGGCCCAGAGGCTGACCACGGAGGCGCAGCAGGCGAAAGTGAGGGGGCGGAAGGAAGCGGCCATCCCCTAGGCTACCGGATGCCCGGTGGCGGCCTCCAGCAGGCCGAACCAGGCCTCCCGGTCCAGGCGCCGATCCAGGGCGGAGATGGCCTCCCGCACCCGGTCCAGGCGGCCCGTGCCCAGCACCGGCATCACCCCGGCGGGGTGCCTGGCCAGCCAGGCCAGGGCCACCTGGGCAGGCTCGAGATCCATGGCCCGCCCCAGGTCGGCGAGGGCGCTTTCCAGCGCGGGCGGCGCCGGCCGGCCGCCGCCGAGGGGCGACCAGGCCATGGGCAGCAGGCCGTGGCGCTGGGCGTGGTCCAGGGTGCCGTCCAGCAGCGGCGCCGGGTGCCACAGCGAGGCCTCGATCTGGTTCGCGGCCAGCGGCGTGGCCAGGCGCGACTGCAGCAGGTCCGCCTGGGCCGGCGCGAAGTTCGAGACGCCGAAGGCGGCGATCTTGCCGTCGGCCAGCAGGCTCGCGGCCGTGTGCGCCAGCTCGGCGGCGTCCATGAGCGGGTCGGGACGGTGGATGAGCAGCAGGTCGAGCCGCTCGACGCCCAGATGTCCCAGGCTGCGCTCCACCTGGGCCGTCACGTGGGCGCGGCTCGTGTCGTAGTGCTTCACGGTCACCGGGTCGGGGCCGGCGGCGCGCAGGCGGATCCCGCATTTGCCCACAATCCGGAAGCTGCGCCGCAGCGCGGGGTCCTCCCGGAAGGCCCGGCCCAGGACGGGCTCCACGGCGCCGCCGCCGTAGATGTCGGCCGTGTCCAGCACCCGCACCCCCGCGTCGGCCACCCGCCGAAGGTGGACCGCCAGGGCCCGGGCCTCGAGGCCCCAGTCGAGCAGGCGCATGGTCCCGAGGGCCAGGCGGGCGGCCCCCTCGGTCAGCAGGGACAGGCTGGGATGGGGCGCGGAACCGGTCGCCATGCCTGGATGCTGACAGGAAACCCGCCCGGGCGGCCACAAGCTGCCGTTGGATCCGGCCCCGCAGCACGGGTACACTGATCCATTACGGCGCCGAGAGATGCCTGGCGGGTCCAGCCTCTTGGCGTGTGCTCAACCTGGGCCGGCGCGACCGGCCGCGGGTGGAACGGACCTCCAGACCGGCCCAGCAAGGACGACCATGCGCGAGATGGACAAGGCTTTCGATTTCAGGACGGCGCAGACCCGCTGGTACTCGGTGTGGGAGGAATCCAAGGCCTTCGAGGCCGCGCCCAAGAGCGGCAAGGCGCCCTGGTCCATCGTCATCCCCCCGCCCAACATCACGGGCAACCTCCACATGGGCCACGCCCTGGTGAACACGCTGCACGACGTGCTCACCCGCTTCAAGCGGGCCCAAGGGTTTGACGCCCTGTGGGTGCCCGGCACCGATCACGCGGGCATCGCCACGCAGATGATGGTGGAGCGCCAGCTGAAGGCCGAGGGCACCGATCGCCACAAGCTGGGACGCGACGCGTTTGAACAGCGCATCTGGGATTGGAAGGAGAAGAACCAGGGCGCCATCGAGCACCAGCTGAAGCGCCTGGGCTGCTCCGTGGACTGGACCCGCAACCGCTTCACGCTGGATCCCGCGCTGAACAAGGCCGTGCGCAAGGTCTTCGTCGAGAGCTACAAGGCGGGCCGCATCTACCGCGGCCCCCGCATGATCCAGTGGGATCCGGCGCTGCAGACCGCGCTGAGCGACCTGGAAGTGAAATACGAGGAGCGCAAGGGCAAGCTCTGGTACCTGCGCTATCCCCTGGCCGACGGCAGCGGCGATGTCATGGTGGCCACCACCCGCCCCGAGACGATGCTGGGCGATACGGCGGTCGCCGTGCACCCCGACGACGAGCGCTACCAGGCCATGATCGGCAAGCTCATGAACCACCCCCTCACAGGCCGCCAGATCCCCGTGGTGGCCGACAGCTTCGTGGATCCCTCCTTCGGCACCGGGTGCGTGAAGGTGACCCCGGCCCATGACGCCAACGACTTCGCCGCCGGCCAGCGGCTGGGCCTGCCCTCCATCACCATCATCGGCTTCGATGCGAAGATGACCGCCGAAGCGGGCGCCTACGCCGGGCTGGACCGCTTCGAGGCCCGCAAGCGCGTGGTGGCCGACCTGGAGGAGCAGGGCTTCCTGGTGAAGGTCGAGGACTACGTCAACAAGATTTCCTTAAGCGACCGCAGCGGCGCCGTGCTGGAACCGCTGGTGAGCGAGCAGTGGTTCATGGACGTGAAGGAAGCCGCCGCCAAGGCCCTGGAGGCCGTGAACTCCGGCGCCATCCAGTTCACGCCCGAGCACCACGCCGCCGTGTGGAACCACTGGCTCACCAACATCCAGGACTGGTGCATCAGCCGCCAGCTGGTCTGGGGCCACCGCATCCCGGCCTGGACCTGCGACGCCTGCGGCCAGCTGCACGTGGAGCTGGAGGCCCCCGCGGCCTGTAGCTGCGGATCGACGAAGCTCACCCAGGATCCCGACACGCTCGACACCTGGTTCTCCTCGGCGCTCTGGCCCTTCAGCGTCTTCGGCTGGCCCGACGAAACCGAGGATCTGAAGCGCTACTACCCCACCAGCGTGCTCATCACCGGCTACGACATCCTCTTCTTCTGGGTGGCGCGCATGGCCATGGCCGGCCTCACCTGGATGGGCGACGTGCCCTTCCACAAGGTCTACTTCAACAGCCTGGTGCGCGACGCCAGCGGCCAGAAGATGAGCAAGACCAAGGGCAATGTCAT
>JAFJUR010000229.1 GCA_017859995.1 Holophagaceae bacterium
GTCGAGGTGGAGCCGGTCAGCAACGACTGGAACCTGCGGTACGAACGCTGGATCGCGAACAACATCGCCGCCGTGGACAAGGCCTCCAACGGCCAGCTGGGCTACATGCACATCACCGCCATGGGTGACCAGAACATCGGCCAGTTCGACAAGTACTGGCGCGCCTTCCGCTACAAGAAGGGCATCGTGGTCGACGTGCGCGGCAACGGCGGCGGCTGGACCGAGTTCTTCATGATCGACAAGCTGGAGCGCAAGCAGGTGGGCTTCAACGTGCTGCGCGGCATGGGGCCCTTCCGCTACCCCGGCACCGCCAGCGACGGCCGCTACGTGTTCCTCACCAACGAGCAGAACGGCAGCGACGGCGAGGCCTTCCTCATGCACGTGAAGGCCCGCAACCTCGGCACCATCGTGGGCGTGCCCAGCTGGGGTGGCCTGGTCGGCATCATCAACACCCAGTTCACCCTGGATGGCGGCCGCGTGGAGCAGAGCAACAACGGCTTCTACGGTCGCGAAGGGCAGTGGTGGGTGGAGAACCACGGCGCCGACCCGGACCTCACGGTGGAGAACGACCCCGCCAGCCTGCAGAAGGGCCAGGACCGTCAGCTCGAAGTGGGCATCCAGACCCTGCTCCAGCAGCTCAAGGAGAATCCGACGCCGGCCTTCCCGCCAGTGCCGGCCTATCCCAAGCGCTGAGGCTGTTCGAATCGAACGACAAAACGATCACCACCAAGGCACCAAGACACCAAGAACTGCAAAGGCCTTTCTTTTGGCTTTTCTTGGCGCCTTGGCGTCTTGGCGGTGAGTCTTTGCTATTGACGCATTTGCAGGGTCGATCCGACGCCCGCCTCATCTTGGTGTCAGCCTACCCGAACCGCTGAGGCCGTCCGGATTGAACGACAAAACGATCACCACCAAGACGCCAAGACACCAAGAACTGCCAATGTGGTTACTTTACTTGGTGGCTTGGTGGTGAGCCTTCGCGTTTGAGGCTCTCGCTATGTCGCGGATTCAGCTCTCGGCCGGTCGAGATTTGCGAAGATTCGCGGATTCCTGAATGGCCATATATGCCATCAAATCAACAAAAAGATGATTGGCATGAGCCTCGCTCTTCCTGGATGCCGCCGCTTGCGGTCTCACAGGAGCACCACCCATGTCCACCTCCCTCATCAACACCGAGATCAAGCCCTTTTCCGCCACGGCCTACGTCAACGGCGCCTTCGTGCCCGTCACCGAGGCCGACCTGAAGGGCAAGTGGTCGGTCTTCTTCTTCTACCCCGCGGACTTCACCTTCGTCTGCCCCACGGAGCTGGGCGACCTGGCGGACCACTACGCTGAGTTCCAGAAGCTGGGCGTGGAGATCTATGGCGTGTCCACGGACACCCACTTCACCCACAAGGCCTGGCACGACACCTCGGAGACCATCGGCAAGATCAAATACCCCCTGGTGGGCGATCCCACCCAGGTCATCTCGCGCAACTTCGGCGTGCTGATCGAGGACGCGGGCCTGGCCGAGCGCGGCACCTTCGTGGTGGACCCTGCGGGCCGCATCCAGATCATCGAGATCAACGCCGGCGGCGTGGGCCGCAACGCCGAGGAGCTGCTGCGGAAGATCAAGGCCGCCCAGTACGTGGCCAGCCACCCCGGGGAGGTCTGCCCGGCCAAGTGGCAGGAAGGCGACGCCACCCTGGCGCCCTCGCTGGATCTCGTCGGCAAGATCTAGCCGCCCGCAGGACGGCGCCGCGCGGCCGGATCCTTCCGACCGCGCGGTGACCGCCCTGGCCGCCCCCGCCCGAAGCCCCGCCCACGGAGATGCCCATGCTCGCCCCGGACCTGAAGACCCAGCTCAAGGCCACCCTCGAGAAGCTGGTGGACCCCATCGACCTCGTCGCCTCGCTGGATGGCGGCGCGAAGTCGGCGGACCTGCTCAGCCTGCTCCAGGAACTGGCCGGGATCTCCCCGAAGGTCGCGCTGCGCCAGGACGGCTCGGCGGCGCGGCGGCCCTCCTTCGGCGTCGCGCGGCGCGGCGAGGCCCCGCGCGTGCAGTTCGCGGGCCTGCCCATGGGCCATGAATTCACCTCCCTGGTGGTGGCGCTGCTGCAGGTCAGCGGGTATCCGCCGAAGCTCAGCCCGGAGGTGGCCGATCAGATCCGGGGCCTGGAAGGCTCCTTCCGCTTCGAAACCTTCGTCTCCCTCAGCTGTCACAACTGTCCCGACGTGGTGCAGGCCCTGAACGTCCTCGCCGCGCTGAACCCGGGCGTGGAGGCGGTGATGGTGGACGGCGCGCTCTTCCAGGATGAGGTCGAGCGCCGCCAGATCATGGGCGTGCCCGTGGTCTACCTCAATGACGAGCCCTTCCTGCAGGGCCGCACCAGCATGGAGGAGATCCTGGCGCAGCTGGATGCCGGCGCGGCGGAACGGGATGCCCTGAAGCTGGCGGACAAGGCGCCCTTCGACGTCCTGGTGGTGGGCGGCGGTCCCGCCGGCGCCTCCGCGGCCATCTACGCCGCCCGCAAGGGCATCCGCACGGGCGTGGTGGCTGAGCGCTTCGGCGGCCAGGTGCTCGACACCCTGGGCATCGAGAACTTCATCTCCGTGAAGGAGACGGAGGGCCCGAAGCTGGCCCGGGCCCTGGAACAGCACGTTCGGGAATACGACGTCGACCTCATGACCCTGCAGCGCGCGGAGGCCCTCATCCCCCAGGACGCGGACGGCCTCTTCGGCGTGCGGCTCGCCAGTGGCGCGGTGCTCCGCAGCCGGACCCTGGTGCTCGCCACGGGGGCCCGCTGGCGCGAGATGAACGTCCCGGGCGAGCAGGAGTACCGCACCCGGGGCGTCGCCTACTGTCCCCACTGCGACGGCCCGCTGTTCAAGGGCAAGCGCGTCGCCGTCATCGGCGGCGGCAATTCCGGGGTGGAGGCCGCCATCGACCTCGCCGGTGTGGTGGCCCAGGTCACCCTCCTCGAATTCGACGGCGAGCTGCGGGCGGATGCGGTGCTTCAGGCGAAGCTGCGCAGCCTGCCGAACGTGGCGGTGATCACCTCCGCGCTGACCACCGAGGTGCTGGGTGATGGCCAGAAGGTCACGGGGCTCGTCTACCAGGACCGCCCCACCGGCGAGGCGCGGGTCCTCGAGCTGGAGGGCATCTTCGTGCAGATCGGCCTGCTGCCGAACACCGGCTGGCTGAAGGGCACCCTCGAGCTGTCCCCCCGGGGCGAGATCGTGGTGGATGCCCGCGGCCAGACCTCGCTGCCCGGCGTTTTCGCGGCGGGCGATGCCACCACCGTG
>JAFJUR010000123.1 GCA_017859995.1 Holophagaceae bacterium
CACCTTCGGCACCCCGACCTACCTGTCCTGGGGCATCTACCTCGATTCCTTCGCCAGCGGGTACGAGGTGAGCGGCAACACCGTGGTCCGCACCTGGAATGGCGGGATCATGCTGCAGGGCGGCCGTGACAACCGGGTGACGGGCAACCGCTTCGTGGATGGGCAGGTCTCACAGGGCACCCTCGCCAACCACGAGAACCACGCGAGGGGACTGCTGCTGGAGGGCAACGTGTTCGCGTGGTCCGCCCCCGGGGCGGTGGCCCTCCACACGGGGACCTTGGGCCCCGAGGTGGTGAGGCTGGACCGGAACCTCTACTTTCCGCCCCGGGGCGGCCTGCCGACCTTCGGCCCAGGGGGAGGCGTGTCCTTCGCCGAGTGGCGGCGCCAGGGCAGGGACCAGGCCTCCCTGGTGGCCGACCCCCGGTTCCGCCAGCCCCGGCGAGACGATTACGGGTTCCTGCCGGACTCACCCGCGTTCCGTCTGGGGTTTCGGTCCGCGGGATCTGAACAGGCCGGCCCCAGGCGTGGTGCCTGCGAGTGTCGGATCCGGCCGGCGGGACGGCTGTTCTGGGGGGAACCCCCAGTGGCCGCACCCTAACCCAGAGCCAGGATCGGCATTCGATGGTCTAATAAAAATACGGTAATGAAATTTTCAAAAGGCGACGGGATCCAATCGAAATCGTGGACCCGGATCCGGTCGCCGGATTAGGATCAAGGCATTCATCTCAGCTCGGACCCGGGGAGGCGCGGCACAGCCGGGAGCGCCTCCTGGACACAAACCCCTACGGCAAGGAGAGCAGCACATGGCGGTGGTCGTCGTGACGGGTTCGCAGGGATTCATCGGCCGGAACCTCCTGGCCGCGCTGTCCACCAGGCCCGATGTGGAGGTGCTCGCCCACGACGTGGAGGACGCCCCGGAGGCCCTCGCCGCGCACCTGGGGCGGGCGGATTTCGTCTTCCACCTGGCGGGGGTCAACCGGCCCCCGGATCCCAGCGGGTTCACGGCGGGCAATCTGGACCTCACCGAGCGGATCCTCGGCCTGCTGCGGAAGGCCGGCCGGCCCGTGCCCTTCCTGATCAGCTCCTCCACCCAGGCGGCCCTCGACAATCCGTACGGCACCAGCAAGCGGGAGGCCGAGGCGCGGGTGCGGGCCTACGGGCAGGCGACCGGCGCGCCGGTCTTCGTGTTCCGGCTGCCCAACGTCTTCGGGAAATGGTCGCGGCCCAACTACAACTCCGTGGTGGCGACCTTCTGCCACAACACGGCCCAGGGCCTGCCCCTGGAGATCCATGACCCGGCGCGCGAGGTGACCCTGGTGCATGTGGACGAGGTGGTCGCGCAGTTCCTGGCGGCCTTCGAGGGCCGCCCGCACCTCGGTTCCGATGGGGAACCCGCCGTGCGCCGGACGTTCACGGTGAGCCTCGGCGACCTGGCGGACCGCATCCGCCGCTTCCCGGCCCTTCGCGAGACGCGGGAGGTGCCGGACGTGGGCGACGAGCTCACGCGCCTGCTCTACTCGATGTACCTGAGCTACCTGCCGACCGACCGCTTCGCCTATGCGCTGGACACCCGGCGGGATCCGCGGGGCTGGCTGGCCGAGGTACTGCGGGGCCCGGCCATGGGGCAGATCTTCGTCTCCGTCACCCGGCCGGGCATCGCCCGGGGCAACCACTGGCACCACACCAAGACGGAGAAGTTCCTGGTGGTGAGCGGGGAGGCGGTGGTGCGGTTCCGCCAGCTCTCGGGCACCGAGATCCTCGAGTACCCCGTCTCCGGCGCGGAACCACGGGTGGTGGACATCCCGCCGGGCTACACGCACAGCATCACGAACACGGGCACCACCGACGTCATCACGCTCTTCTGGGCCAGCGAGCCCTTCGATCCAGGGAGACCCGACACCTATGCCCTTCCTGTCTGAGGGTTCCGCAGGCCACCGGAACGAAGGGATGTCCCGCAGGGGCCGCCATGGGCGCTAGGGCCTTCCTGGACGCCCAGCGGGTCCGGTTCCACGACAACCGGCAGCTTCTCGGCTCCGTCGCGGCGCTCTTCGGGGGCAACATCACCTCGTCGCTGCTGGGCGCCCTGGGTGGCCTGCTGGTGGCCAGGTTCGTGGGGCCGGACGTGACCGGCAGCTACCGGGTCTTCACGATTCCGCTCATGTACATGACCTTCCTCCACCTGGGGACCTTCGACGGGCTCTGGCGCCAGATCCCGTTCTACATGGGCCGGAACCAGCCCGAGCGGGTGCAGGCCCTCGCCTCGGCCGCGGGGGCCTGGAACCTCCTGGTGTCCGCCCTGGTGACACTCGGCTTCCTGGTCTGCGCCCTGCGGGCCCTGGTGCGCGGCGACATGGTCAGCCTGGTGGGCTGGGTGTCGCAGATGCTCTGCTGCTGGGGTGTCTACTACGGCGGCTACCTCAGCGCCACCTACCGCACCATCCATCAGTTCGTGACCCTGGCGAAGGTGCAGCTGGTCCAGGCCGTGGTCAACTTCGCGCTGGTCTTCATCGTGCCACTCCTGGGCTTCTTCGGCCTGTGCATCCGCGCGGCGGTGCCGGCCGTCCTCGGCGTGGGCCTCTTCCACCACAGCCGGCCGCTGAAGATCCGCCATCACTTCGACTGGAAGGCCCTGGGCGAAGTGGTCAAGGTCGGGCTGCCCTTCAGCTTCTGGGGCAGCCTCTACACCTCCATCTGGACCGCCACCGAAAGCGCCCTGATGCTCTCCCTGGGCGGGCTCACCGGCCTGGGACTCTTCGCGGTGGCGGCGGTCATGCGGGACGGCATGAACGTTCTCCCCATGTCCGTCTACCAGGTGCTGACGCCCCGGGTGGTGGAGGCCTACGCCCGCGAAGGCAGCGTCCGCAGCGCCAATGCCCGCTCCCTGCTGGTCACCGCCGGCCTCACGGGGGTGATGGCCGTCATTGTGCTGATCTGCTCAGGTCTGCTGGATCTGCTGGTGCCCGTGGCGATACCCAAATATGCCGGCGGCATCCCACTGATGAAGGTCTGCCTCTGGTTCGCGGTGATCCAGGCCGCCGCCCTGCCGTTCAACACCCTCTTCGCCACGGGGCGCTCCTGGCTCTATGGCCGGGGCGTGATTGTCGGGCTGATCGTGTTCCCCTTGGGCGCCTACTTCCTGGCGCCCGTGGTCGGGGGCATGCTGGCCGTGGCCTACGGCTCCCTCATGGGCCGCGCTGCCCGGACCCTCGTGGCCTATGGCGAGATCGCCGTGCTGACGCATCGCGAGGCCGCATGAGCCGCCCGACCACCCAGCCTCTTCCGATCGGCACGCCGCAGAGCGAGCTGACCTCCCTCTACCTGCCCTTTGCCCTGGGCATGGGCGTCAACCTGGCCTCCCTGTCCATCGGCGATCCCTACCGCATGGCGCTGGCGGGTCTGGCGACGGCCCTGGTGGCCACCTTCATCTGGCTGAACAAGCCCATGGCCTGGACGATCTTCGTCGCGGTCATCGCCGCGAATCCGGCGAATCCCACCACACCCGTCGCCCTGAACCTCTTCTGCGCGGGGATCTTCCTGGTGCTGATGCGAGGCGGCGGCTGGACGGCGCTCCCACGGATGGCTCAGATCGCCCTGGGTTTTGTCCTCCTCTCGATGATCGTCAGCATCATCGCCTCCCTGTGGACAGACCTGACCATCCCGACCATCCACACCACCGATGTCTCCCGGCCCCGGCCCTGGATGATCACGTGGGCGGGCGGGGCTTCTCTGGAGATCCTCACCTCGCAGGTGGTCTCGATCACCAACTTCCTGTTGGGGCCCTTCCTGTTCATCCCGCTGATCTTTTCGCGGCTTCAGAAGGAGCACGACCCCGAGCTGCTGGTGAAGGGATTCGTGGTGGGCCTGCTCCTGCCCACCCTCCTGATGTTCATGCTCGCCCGGGGTCTCGGAAAGCCGACGATGGACGCCAACGCGCTGAGCGTGGGCCTTCTGAACGTGGCCACCTTCCGCCTGGGCAAGCTCGACATCCAGATGATCCGAACCCAGTCGGGCATCATCCTCGCCTCGCTCATCTGCGCGTCCTTCGCCATCGCCATCTCGCGGGTGCGACGGACCACGCGGCTTCTGGCCGGCGGGTGCCTGGTCGTCTCCGGGTACCTCCTGCTCGTCACCGGCAGCGTCGGCAGCACCATCGCGGGCCTGGCCGGCATCACGCTGATCCTCATCCTGGGCAAGCGCCAGTTCTCCACCAAGCGGTACTTCCAGGTGCTCTTCCTGGGCCTGGGCCTGGGCTTGGCCACCTGGACCGTGCTGCCCGAGAGCGTCCAGCGCTATGCCACCACGCGGTACGAGGTGCGCATGGGGAAGGGAGGCTCCGCCACGGGCGACCGCGCCTGGCGCTGGCGGAAATCCTTCAACTACCTGATGGAAAATCCCAGCGGCGTGGGCTGGTCGATCTACGTCGAGCCCCTGGGCATCTATCCCCACAACGACTACCTGACCTACGCCATCGCCTTCGGCGTGGTCTGCGGCCTCGTCTACTTCTGCCTGCCCTCGGGCATGATATTCGCCTTCGCCACCTATGACCCAGGCACCCTGGCGCCTGGGAAATTCGCCATGGTGCTCGCCGGCGCCGGAGTCGCCACGGTGGTTCTCCTCAATTCCATGTCCGATCACATGACGGCGAACCGCTGGTACTTCAATGTCATCTGGTCCCTGATCTGGTACGCCTATTTCGCGAGCCGGGCCAGCCTGGGACCTCTGTTTGCGAAGAAACCGGGCCGCTGACGCACCCGCAGCCCTTTCGAGGAGTGGACACCCCATGTCACATCTGGCCATCGTCGTCGTGGGCTATGACCGCCCGCACGCCCTTTCGAGGGTGCTGGGCGCGCTGGACCGGGTGGCCTACGATGGCCATCGGGTGCCCCTCATCATCAGCCTCGACCGCTCGGGCAATGACGCGGTCGAGCGGGTCGCCGAGGCCTTCGCCTGGCGCCACGGCGAGAAGGTGGTGCGCACCTTCCCCCAGCGCCTCGGCCTGAAGCGGCACGTCCTGGCCTGCGGCGACCTGACCCGCGAATACGAGCACCTCATCGTGCTGGAGGACGACCTCTACGTGTCGCCCAACCTGCACCGGTTCGCCCTGCAGGCCATCAACCACTACCGGGATGACGAGCGGGTGGCGGGCATCGCCCTGTACAACCATCTCTGGAACGTGGCCTGCGACCGCCCCTTCCAGCCCCTGGACGACGACTACGACGCCTACTTCATGCAGTACGCCTGCTCCTGGGGCCAGATCTGGTCCAGGAAGGCCTGGGAGCCGTTCCGTGCCTGGCTGGACCGCCAGGGGGACGCCTTCCTCCCGGATCCGACCATCCCTCCCAACGTGGCGCAGTGGTCCGATCATTCCTGGCTGAAGCACCACATCCGGTACTGCATCGAGACCGACCGGTTCTTCGCCTATCCGCGGGTCGCGCTGGCCACCAACTTCAGCGACAAGGGCCAGCACAATGTCGGCCAGGAAACCGGGTACCAGGTGCCCCTCCAGGAACCCTACGTGAAGACCTACCGGTTCCCCCGGCTGGAGGGCACCCGCGCCGTCTACGACGCCTTCTTCGAATCCAGGGCCCTCGCGGCGGCCCTCCAGTTGGATCCCGCATCGCTCTGCGTGGATCTCTACGGCGTGAAGGGCAACCGGGAGAAGGCGCGCCACTGGCTCACCCTGCAGCCCGCTCCCTTCCGGGTTCTGGCCTCCTTCGACCTGGCCTTCCGCCCGCAGGAGGCGAACATCCTCCATGGCGTCCCGGGCTCCGCCATCCGCCTCTACGACACCCACGAGGCCGCCCCGGCGGTTCCGGCCGAGCGGGACCTGCAGGACGCCCTGGTGAAGTACGACGTGCGCAGCCTCTCCTACAAGCACCTCCTGCGCTATGCCCTGCGGATCCTGGGTCGGCAGGTGAAGGCCAGGCTGACGGGAGGGCCGCGGTGATGCTGGGCCTCCTGAAGCACCTCCTCAAGTGGCTGAAGTTCTCCGTCCTCGGCCGGCGGCGGGGGATCCGCATCGGGCGGCGCTGCCACCTCGGGTACCGGAGCGAGCTCGAAGGCGGCAACACGATCCTGGGCGGCACCACCTTCAACGGACGCCTGGGCTACGGCTCCTACCTCGGTGAGCGGTGTCATGTGGACGGCTCGGTGGGGCGGTACTGCTCCATCGCCGCCGACGTGGTCACCATCCCCGGCAGGCACCCGGTCTCGGAGTTCGTCTCCACGCATCCGGCCTTCTATTCCCTCAAGCGGCAGTCCGGGTTCACCTACGTCCAGAAGCAGCTGTTCGACGAGTACGCCTTCGCCGACCCGGAGCATTCGCACGGCGTCGTGATCGGGCACGACGTGCTCATCAGCTATGGCGTGCGGATCCTGGAGGGGGTCCGGATCGGGGACGGGGCCATCCTGGCCGCCGGGGCGCTGGTCACCGCCGATGTCGAACCGTACGCCATCGTCGGCGGCGTGCCCGCCAAGAAGATCGGGCGGCGCTTCGACGAGGAGACGGTCCGCCAGCTGCTGGAGGTCCGCTGGTGGGATCGCGATCCCGCCTGGATCCAGGCTCACGCCCACCTCTTCCAGGACATCCCGGCCTTCCTGGCCGCCTGCCGATCCGAAAGCGACGCCCCATGACGACCCGGCGCCTGATGCTCTTTCCCTGCGAGACCGGCCGCCAGGACGGCTATAGCATCGCCGTGGGCGCTGATGTGGCACGGTTGGCGCCGGGCCCGGAAGACGTGGTGCTGTTCCGGACCCACCAGCCCTCGCCTCCGCGCAGCACCCCCGCGGGCCAGATCCGAACCTTCGGCATGCCCAGCGCCGCAAGGAAGGCCTGGAACATCCTAAGCGGGCGGCCCCCCTTCGAACTCGAAGCCGAGCGGCTCCGGGCCTGCCTGGCCGGCGTCGACGGGCCCTTCGAGGAGCTGTTTTCCGGGGAGATCTTCTTCTACCGAGCCCTCCGCCAGCTCTATCCGGATGTGCGGATCTACGCCCGGTCCCACAACTTTTACAGCCTGGCCCGGTGCCGGCAGCTGCTGGGCCACCACCCCACAAGCCTCCGCCACGCGCTCAATCTGGCCCTGTACTCCAAGCTGGAAATGGAGCTCCTGGCCGACCGGAAGGTCACCCTCATCTTCATCACGGAGGAGGAGCTCGCCTTCGCGCGGCTGCTCTCGCCGCGGGTGCGGGGCGAATGCTGGCCGGTGATTCCGGCGGGACTTGCTGCTTCCCCGAACCTGAAGCCCCCCACGGTGCCACGCCTCGTGTTCTTCGGTACAGCGGCCTCCCACACCACCCTCGGCCTCGACATCCTGGCCCAGAAGATCTTCCCGGCGCTCCGCGCGAACCTGCCCGGCGCGGAGTTCCACCTCTTCGGTCACGGCACCGAACCGTACCACGATCCCGCGCAGGGCATCCAGGGCCACGGCCGCTTCGTGGGAGAGGGCCTGCCCTTCGGCGGCGACGGATTGTTCGTGGTGCCGGATGTGCACGGCTGCGGGATCAAGCTGAAGGTCGCCGACCTGCTGAAGGCGGGCGCCCCCTTCATCTCGACGCCCCTGGGGATGTCGGGGTACCACCTGGCGCCCCATCCCCACATCCTCGTGGAAGACCTGGAGGACTGGGCCATGGCCCTCGAGCGGTACTTCCGCGCACAGGCCTCGAGCTAGACCGGCCGGCCCAGGGTTTCCAGGAAGGCGTGGATCCGTCCCGCCTGGATGAGGCTGCTCTTCCGGTCGAGCACGAAGGCCTTGGCGGCCCCCCCCCGGGCGTGGAGGGCCTCGCGGGGCAGGGAGAGCAATCGCTCCAAGGTGCCGGCCATGCCGGCCACGGATTCCTCGGAGAAGGTGAAGACATGGTCGAGGTAGTCGGCCGGCATGCCGGGCAGGCGGGTGGTGAGCACCGCCGTACCGGAAGCCATGTATTCCATGTTCTTGGACGGAAAGGAGAACCGGGTGAAGGCCTCGGAGGACGGCCGCGGGTTGACCAGCAGGGTGGCCCGCACCTCGGCGGCGACCACCTCGGCATTCGGACGCACGCCCCAGTAGCGGATCCGCGGGTCCCTGGCCTCATAGGCCGGAAGGTCCGCCTCCAGCTCGCCGGACCCGTACAGCCACAGCCGGGCGTCCTCGCGGGGAACCCGCAGAAAGGCCTCCAGGAGGGTGGCCACGCCGTACTTGGCGTAGAGGGCCCCTGCGTAGATCACCACCTGTTCCGGGGCTTTGCCCTCCAAGGTGTTGGGCACCAGCCCCATGCCCGGGTCCGCCATGCCCTCCATCACCAGGTGGGGGCGGCCCTTCGGGTTCACCAGCGGATTCATGGCCTCCGTGAGCAGCACGTAGCCGTCGTAGCGCTCCATGAAGAAGGTGGAGAGGGTCCGGTAGGCGCGGATGATGGCCCGGCCCAGGGCCGACTCGGCGCCACCGATGTAGCTGTGGAGGTAGTCCGGGATGTCGGTCACGATTGCGACCGAGGGCGTGCGGGCCACCTTCGAGGCCAGGAGGGCCCCGGCGGAGATGGAGAGGTCCAGCACGTCGCAGATGACCCGCCGGGGCTGGCCGCGCCGGGCCCAGCACCAGGCGAGGGTGGACAGGAAGCTCCAGCCGAAGGTGAAGGCGTGGGCAAGCACCGGGACGCGGCGCAGGGACAGGTAGCGGTAGGCGATCCCCTTCTCCACCTCGCCTTCGACGGTCGGGAACCCCCGGGTGGCCGGATCGTGGGGCAGCAGGGAGAGGGCCGTCACCTCCCGGGCGGAGGCGGCGAGGCCCCGCGCCAGGAGACCGTGAAATTTCTGTTCCTGCTGGGC
>JAFJUR010000230.1 GCA_017859995.1 Holophagaceae bacterium
GTGGATCTTGCCGGTGTAGAAGAGGATGCGCTCCGTCGTGGTGGTCTTGCCGGCATCGATGTGCGCCATGATGCCGATGTTCCGGTAGCGCTCGAGGGGAGTGTGGCGGGCCACTGCGGCCTCCTGAAAGGGTCAAAGCGGGAACGAAGTCGGGGGGTGCTTCAAGGACATTCGCGGAAGGAGCCGCCAGCACGGCGGCTCCTTCCGGTCGGACAGACTGCTACCAGCGGAAGTGGGCGAAGGCCTTGTTGGCTTCGGCCATCTTGTGGACGTCATCCTTCTTCTTGATGGCGGCGCCGCGGAAGTTCATGGCGTCGAGAATCTCGCCGGCCAGCTTGTCGCGCATGGTGCGCTCGCCGCGGGAGGCGGAGTAGGTCTTCAGCCAGCGCATGGCCAGGGACTGGCGGCGGTTCTGGGGAACCTCCACGGGCACCTGGTAGGTGGCGCCGCCCACGCGGCGGGACTTGACTTCCACCGAGGGCTTGATGTTGTTGAGGGCCTTCTGGAAGGCTTCCAGCGCCTCTTCGCCGGACTTCTTGGCGACGATCTCGAGTGCACCGTAGAGGATGCGCTCGGCGGTGGCCTTCTTGCCGCGCTCCATGAGGATGTTCACGAACTTGGAGACGACGAGGCTGTTGTAGACGGGATCCGGCAGGATCTCACGCTTGGCAGGGGCGGAACGACGAGCCATGTTTGACCTCCCCTACTTCTTCTTGGCCGGCGCAGCGCCAGCCTTGGGGCGCTTCGCGCCGTACTTGGAACGGGACTGGTTGCGGCCCGCCACGCCGGTGGCGTCGAGGCTGCCGCGGACCACGTGGTAGCGCACGCCCGGGAGATCCTTCACGCGGCCGCCGCGGATGAGCACGATGCTGTGCTCCTGCAGGTTGTGGCCCACGCCGGGGATGTAGGTCGTGCACTCGATGCCGTTGGTGAGGCGCACACGGGCCACCTTGCGGAGGGCCGAGTTCGGCTTCTTCGGCGTGGTGGTGAACACGCGGGTGCACACGCCGCGCTTCTGCGGGCAGGCGTCGAGCGCCGGGCTCTTGGTCTTGTTCTGGAACGTCTTCCGCCCGAGGCGGATCAACTGATTGATGGTAGGCACACCATCCTCCAAGGAAGGCACCGGGAAGATCCGGGCCTGGGCCCGAGAGGTTCCGCTGGACAAAGGGCGTCGGGGGAACGTCGGACGGATGAAATCTTGCGCCGGCCCACGGGGCCGGAACCATCTAGGCTATCGGAATGGCCTGGAAAGTCAACGCATCACCTGGAACATGAGGCGGACATCACCGGGATGCGTCGGCCGTTTCAGCTGGCGTGCGGGCAGCCGCAGGCGCCGGCGGCGCATCCATGGCTGGGCTTAGGGGCTTCCGGGGCGGTGGCGGAAGCGGCCGGTTCCTTGGCCGCGCCCTTGTACCAGCCGCCCCCGGCCAGGGTGAAGGCAGCGGCGGAGACCTGGCGCGTCATGCCTTCCGCGGCCCCGCAGGCCGGGCAGGCGTGGACCAGGGGAGCCGACAGGCCCTCCAGCTTCTCTTCGGACTGGCCACAAGCTTCACAGCGGTACTCGTAGAGGGGCATGGCAGACTTCTCCTGGGAATCGTCCCCGAACCGATGATTTTATCCTGGTCCTTCGATGCCGTCACCGACCCATTTCTTCCAGACCGCTGAGGCTTTCCTGGCCGCTTTCCCCCGGCCCGGGAAGCTCTGCTTCACCAATGGCTGCTTCGACCTCATCCATCCGGGCCACGTCCAGTACCTGGCGGATGCCCGTGCCCTGGGCGATTTCCTGGTGGTGGGCCTCAACAGCGACGCTTCGGTGGCCCGGCTGAAGGGGGCCGGCCGCCCCCTCCAGGACGAGGCGGCGCGGGCCGCCATCCTGCTGGGCCTGCGCAGCGTGGACGCGGTGGTGCGCTTCGACGAGGACACGCCCCTGGAGCTCATCCGCGCCCTCCAGCCCGATGTGCTGGTCAAGGGCGGCGACTACACCCCGGAGACCGTGGTGGGCCGCGACGTGGTGGAGGGCCGCGGCGGCCGGCTGGTACTCATTCCCTTCCTGCCGGGCCACAGCACCTCGCGCATCGAGCAGCGCATCCGCAGCGGCCGGGGCGTCACCCTCGAATAGGCCGTTCGGATGACGCGCAGATGACACAACCCCGCTAGGCTGGCCCCGGCTCCCATTCGGAGGCCCATCCCATCGGAGGTTCCATGCGACGTACCCTCGCCCTCGCGCTCGCCCTTTCGGGCGCCGCGCTTTCCGCCCAGGACATCACGGGCGGATTGCACACCGGCCTCTCCCTGCCCGTCGGCGACCTGAAGGACAAGTCCGGCCTGGGCACCAACCAGTTCTTCGGCGCCCATGTGGGCGGTCACCTGGATTTCAACCTCACCTCGCACCACCAGGTCCGGGGCGTCATCACCTACCAGAACTTCCCGGGCTCCGAGTGGGGCACGGGCAGCAGCCAGAACGACTACACCGCCCTGCAGATCGGCGCCGACTGGGTCTACCACTTCCAGAACCCGAACCAGGGCTGGTACACCATCGCGGGCGCCTCGATCAACAGCATCAAGGACGAGTGGGAGTTCACCAACGGGGCGGGTCTGCGCATTTCCGGCAGCGCCTCCCAGAGCGGCAAGCTCGGCATCCGCGGTGGCGGCGGCTACACCTTCAACAAGATGTTCTCCCTCGAAGGCACGCTGAACCAGGTCTTCGTGGACAAGAACGGCGGCGACGGCTTCGGCTTCGACACCGCCACCTGGGCCCAGGTGAGCGCGGTCTTCCGCTTCGGCCGCTAGCTTCCATCCAGCACGAAAAAGGGCCGCGGTCGCGGCCCTTTTTCGTTGGCGCCATCCGCCAGCTAGAGCAGCGGGGAGAGCAGCTGCCAGTACTTCGGCAGGGGCCACAGGTCCGCGTCGCAGGCCTCTTCGAGCCGGTCGAGCACTTCGCGCAGGGCGTGCTTGGCCTCGTTCACCCGGTCGCCGAAGGCCTCGGTGCGCGCGTGGTTGTCCTCGATGGACTCCGCCGTGGCCAGGGCGACCTTCATGGCGGTCAAGCGGGCCTGGGCCTCGCCGGCCAGGGTGACCTGGGCCTGCAGGGCGGCCTTGAGGGTCTCGGGCACCGTGATGCCGGAGGCCGCGAGGCGCACGAAGGTCTTGGCCCGGGCGCCCAGATCCGCCGTGATGGAGGGCAGGATCTGGGTTTCCGCCATCTCGCGCAGCACCTGGGTCTCGATGGCGATGGCCTTCTGGTACTGCTCGTGCCGGATGTGGACC
>JAFJUR010000231.1 GCA_017859995.1 Holophagaceae bacterium
TCCCGGATGTGGCCCACGGAGGCCATGACCTTGTACCCCTTGCCGAGGTACTTGGTGATGGTCTTCGCCTTGGAGGGGCTTTCGACGATCACGAGCTTTGTCACCAGAGATCTCCCTTGGGGGCCACGCCGCCCTCCCGGAACAACGCATGCGACTGGATGGGTGGGGGCGGCATAAGGACGCCGTAATCAGGGCTGCCAGAAAAAAACTGTCCCCCCTGAACGGCCCCTAAGGATGGAACCAGCCCACCGAGGTTTGTCAAGTGACCCAGGGGGCGCCCAGGTCTTCCAACAGGTTCTCGGGGGATAGGCAAATCCGTGCGGCGCCTTCCCTTAGCAAAAAATTGGGGCCCTCCGCCGAAAGATCCTCCGGTGACCCGGGGCACACCCAGAGTTCCTTGCCCAGGTCCAGGGCGAGGCGGGCGGTGACCAGGGAGCCGGACGGGAGGCGGCCTTCGAGCACCAGCACGCCGTCGGTCCAGGCGGCCAGCAGCCAGTTGCGCCGGGGGAAGTGCCACTTCTGGGGCGGGGCCTCGGGGGGGAAGGGGGTGAGGACGCCGCCCCCGGCCGCCACGATGCGATCCAGCAGGGGCCGGTGCTCGGGCGGGTAGGGCTGGGCGAGGCCCGAGCCCATGACGCCCCAGGTGGGCGCGGCAATGAGGACGGTCGGATCGGCGGCCAGGGCGCCTTCATGGGCGGCGGCGTCGATGCCCCGGGCCAGGCCCGAGAGCACGGCCACGCCTGCCTCCGCCAGGGCCTTCGCCCAGGCCCGGGCGCGGGCCCGCCCGCGGACGGTGGCCTGGCGGCTGCCCACGAGGGCCACCCGGGGCCGGTCCATGGGAGGCAGGGCGCCCCGCACCCAGAGGGCCACGGGGTAGGGCAGGGGCGCCAGCAGGGCCTCGGTGCCGGGATCGCCGGGCAGCAGCAGGCGGGCGCCCAGGTCGCGGGCCTCCTGCTGGCGCCGGGGCAGGTCGGCCTCCAGGCGGGCCAGGGCCGAGGCCTGCGCGTCGGAAAGGGCCGGTTCCACGCCGGCCTGGAGGGCGGCCCAGCAGGCGGCCTTCTGGCGTTCGGTCCAGGGCAGCGCGGCGAAGGCCAGCGCCCAGCGGCGGAGATCCATGGGGCTCCCGGGGAAAAGGGCCAGCCTGGACAGGGGCCCACCGGCCTGCAACGCTGGTGGGATGAAGGGCCCCGGGCTTCGGGACTGAAGCGCGGGACTGAAGTGTCAGCAGTCCTTTCCCCTTGCGTTCGCGGGCTGGATGGCTACACTGGTTCTCTTGGCTGTTTTCACTTTTGGCTCGTGAGGTTCCCATGTCTCGTCAGTGCGAAATCTGCGGTAAGAAGCCCCAGTTCGGGAACAACGTCTCCCACTCCAACAACGTCACCAAGCGTCGCTGGAACCCGAACATCCAGCGCGTGCGCGCCCTGGTGGGCGGCGCCCCCAAGCGCCTGCGCGTCTGCACCTCCTGCATCCAGGCCGGCAAGGTCCTCAAGGCCTGCTAGAGCCGGAACCATTCCTTGAAAAAGCGGCCGGAGAGGCCGCTTTTTTCTTTGTGCATTCCTGAATCTGCGGCCCGGAATGAGAATGCGTCTGAAATTGACCCTGGCCCGAGGGGGGCGGCGCGCCTACCTTGAGCCATCAGGCGGGGGCGCCATGGAACGCGCGGAGTGGGCGGTGACCCAGGACCCGGAATGCGAGCGGGTGGAGCAGGACCATCACGCCCTGCTGGGGGCGATCCGCCGCCTGCAGACGGCGGTGGACCAGCAGGGCGACGAGGCCGAAGTCACCGAGACCCTGGCCTTCCTGCGGGACTACACCGTGCACCACTTCGCCGCGGAGGAAGCCCTCATGGTGCGCCACGGCTACCCCGGCGCTGCGGCCCACTTCACGGCCCACACCGACCTGGTGGTGCAGGTGAGCGACCTCCTCTCCGACCTGCGGGCCGGGGAGACGCGGCTGTCGCGCGAGGTGCTGGCTTTCCTCGACCGGTGGCTGGTCTCCCACATCCAGGGCATGGACCGCGATCTCCTCCGGTACCTGAAGCGCCAGGCCTGAGCGGCCGCTTGGGAGGAAAGGCGCCGGGGCCCGGTACACTGGTCTCATGCTGCTCGCCCTGGACACCACCACGGAAATCCTGCACCTGGCCCTGATCGGGGCGGGCGGGACCTGGACCCGGCGGGGGTTGTCGGGCGTGGGCCGGGGCCACAGCGAGCGGCTGATCCCCACGCTGAACGAGCTCATGGCCGAGGCCGGCGCCACCCCGGGCGACCTCTCCGGCGTGGCCGCCTGCCTAGGCCCCGGCGGCTTCACCAGCCTGCGCATCGGCGTGGCCACCGCGGAGGGCCTGGGCCTCACGGGCCTGCCCACCTGGGGCTTCTCGGCCTTCGCCCTGCGCGCCGAGGCGCTGCGCCAGGCGGGAATCGCGGGGCCCTTCTGGATCCTGCTGGATGGCCAGCGCGGCGAGGCCTTCCACCAGCGCTGGGAGGCGGAGGCCACCGAGCCCGCCGCCAAGCACCCGCTGGTCGATCTGCCGGCCCGGGTGGGGACGGAGGCCTGGTGGGCGCCGGAGACCTTCGCGCCGAAGGTGGCGGCCCTGCTGCCCGCGCACCGCATCACCCTGGCCGACGAGGGCGGGGCCACCCTGGCGGGCCTGGTCACCCTGGCGCGCCGCGTGGCCCAGGGACCCGCGGAAGCCCCCCTGGTGCCCTTCTACCTGCGGGAGACCGACGCCGAAGTGAACTTCCCCCACGCCGCCGCCCACCTGCCGGAGGCGCTGCGCAGGGGCCTCGCGCGATGAGCGCGACATGGACAACGCGATGAGCGCGACAGGGATGGCCCGATGAGCGCGGCATGGATCACGCGATGAGCGCGACAGGGATGGCCCGATGAAGGAAGATGCGGCGTCCGGCGTCTGCCGGCTGGAGGCCGGCGAGGCGCTGCCTTCCTGGGTGACGCGGCTCGACCGCACCGCCTTCGGCACGCCCTGGCGGGATCCCGCCGACCATGAGGCCCTCTGGCTCATCCCCGAGGTGGCCTTCGCCCGCTGGGCCCGCATCCCAGCCGCGGGAGAGGCCGAGCTGCTGCGCATCGCCGTGGATCCCGCCCACCGGGGCCGGGGCCTGGGCCGCACCCTGCTGGAGGCCTGCCAGCGCGACCTGGTCGGGGAGGGGCTGACGCAGCTCTACCTGGAGGTGCGCGTGTCGAACCGCGCCGCCATCCAGCTCTACCGGGCCTGCGGCTGGGAGCCCTGCGGGCGGCG
>JAFJUR010000018.1 GCA_017859995.1 Holophagaceae bacterium
GATCTCGCCGCCGAGGCTCGCCTCCAGGCCGTTGGTGCGCTGCGTGCCCACGGGCAGCAGCACGGTGGGGTTCGCGGGATCCACGCTCTTGATGCCCGTCCGCTCCAGGTTGAAGAGCGCCACGGTGGCCGCGCCCTTGCCGGCGAAGAGGTCGTACTTGGCGCCCAGCTCCCAGTTGCGGGTCCGCTCCGGGTCCACGCCCACGTTGTTCGCCGCGAGGGCCAGCAGCTCGGCCGAGGGCTGGAAGCTGCGGCTGAAGGACAGGTAGTAGGACTGGACGTCCGTGGGCTGGAAGACCAGGCCCGCGCGGGGGCTCCAGGCCGTGTCAATGCGTTCCAGAGTCTTGAAGGCCTTGAAGTCCTGGGTGGACTGATCGAAGCGATCCCAGCGCACGCCGAGGAGCGCCTTCCACTGGGGCGTGAACTCCACGAGATCCTGGATGTAGCCGCTGAGGCTCTTCTGGTGGCTCAGGCTGTCCCCGGCGGGCACCGCGTAGTTGAAGGCGGGCAAAGGCTTGAGGACGGGATCGTAGAGGGAGACGGTGACCGCGTTCGCAAAGGAGAAGTTGCGGGCGCCCTTGCGCTGCAGGCCCAACTCCACGCCGTACAGCAGCTGGTGGTGGATCGATCCGGTGGCGAGGCGCTGCACCAGCTCCAGCTGGTCGAAGAGGCCCTCCTCCTGGCGGCGGAGGTCGCCGTGGGTGAGGGACACGGTGCCGGCGGCCTCGTTCACGCTGCCCACCAGGGTGTTGTGGCGGTCCAGGTCGAAGTCGTAGGCCCGCGTGGCGTTGCGGAGGCTGAGGCTGGGGCTGAACCGGTGTTCGAAGGTGACGGTGGTGCCATGGACCCGCGAGCGGCTGTAGTCGTCGTTCCGGGCGTCGGAGGAGCCGTAGTAGGTCTCGCGCGGCACGTCCACGGGGCGGCCGGTGCTGAGCAGGCCCGGAATGCCGAAATCCGTGACCCGGGTGTCATGCAGGTAGTCAAACTGCACCGTGAGGCGGGTGTCCTTCGAGAAGCGCCAGCTGAAGGAGGGCGCCAGGGCCTGGCGTTCCAGGAAGGACTGGTTGCGGAAGCCGTCCGAGTCCTCCAGGGCGCCGGTCAGCCGGTAGTTGGCGCCGGCGGCCGCGCCGCCCAGGTCGAAGCTGCCGCGGCGCTGGCCCAGGGTGCCGGCCGTGAGCTCGACCTCGCGGACGAGCTGGCCGTCGGGCTGCTTGGTGATGCGGTTGATCATGCCGCCGGAGGACCCGCGGCCGTAGAGCACCGAGGCGGGCCCCTTGAGGACTTCGACGCGCTCCACGTTGCTGAGGTCGCGGAAGTACAGTCCGTCATCGCGGATGCCGTCCACGAACTGGTCGCCGATGGCGGTGAAGCCGCGAATGCTCACCTGGTCCCGCTGGCCGTCCCCGCTGCTGAAGCCCACGCCGGGGACGTTCTTCAGGGCGTCCTGGAGGGAGCGGGCCCCCTGGTCCCTGAGCAGCGCCGCCGGAACCTGGTCCACCGTCTGGGGGATGTCCTTGAGGGGGGCTTCGATCTTCGTGGCCGTGCGGGCCGTCACGGCCTGATATTCGCGGGATTCGGCCTTGGCCTTGGTGGCCTTCACCTTCACTTCGGAAAGGGTGGGCGATGCCTGCGGTGCGGGTTCCTGGGCCGGCTCCTGGGCCCAGAGGCCGACGGGGCCGAGGGCAAGGAGGGCGGCCAGGCAGGGCAGGGCTCGGGCGGGAAGCATGAAGGCTCCGGATGCAACAGGTTGGGGATGGATGGTCGATCCTGGCGGTCAGGACTCGAGGTTGAAGCGGATGGGGACGAGCACCCAGGCGGAGAGGGCCTCGTTGCCGCGCATGGCGGGGACGAACCGCCACTTCCGCACGGTCTGGAGCGCGGCCTGGTCCAGGCGGGCGAAGCCGCTGCTGGCCTGGAGCTGGATGTCCTTGGGCAGCCCCTCGGGGGAGATCAGGACCCGCAGCAGGGTGCGTCCCTCCTCGCCCAGCCGGCGGGAGAGATTGGGGTACTCGGGGGCGGGATTCTGCAGGTAGGCGGCGTCAAAGCGAGGGGGCAGGGTGGCTCCGAGGGTGCCGCCGACGGTTCCGCCCACCGTCCCGCCGGCCACCCCTCCCGCCACACCGCCCGGGACCCCCGCGCCCTGGCTGGGCGCGGCACCCGTGACGGCGATCGCCGCCTGGGGCAGGCTCGGCGTGGGAACCGCCGTGGGCAGGGGCTCCTGGGGAACCTGGGCCGTGGCGCCGGCCTGGGTCTGAGGGGCGGGGCTGCCCGCCGGGGGAGGCGGGGGGGGCGGCAGCTCGGCCATCTCCTCCAGCAGGCTGACGGTGACGGTCTTCGGGGCGGTGGCCACCGCGACCGCCGACTGGAGGCCCAGCAGCAGGAGGGCGGCGCCGAGGCTTCCGTAAACCGCGAAGCTCAGGCCGAGCACCTTCTTCCGGTCGACCCGGCGCAGGGGAGAATCCTCCGACAGGAGGGTGGACCGGTAGACCAGATCCTCAAGGGAGGGCTGGGGCGTCCGGGGATTCCGGGGTTGGGGGGTGTCGAAGATGGCGGGGAGGGTTTGATCCATGGGGGTCAACCTGTAGTGAGATAGAGTCTCAATACAGGAATTGTGCGATATCCAATTCGGGTGTCAACCGCAAACCTTCCAAATTGGTCACAACACGGTTCTGAACGAGGGATGGGGCCCGCGCCCACTTCGCCGTCCACCGGGCCCGGTTCTTTCCTGGATACTGGAGGATCGGAGGCTCCATGAAGATCCTGCTCCTCGGCTCCGGCGGCCGGGAACACGCGCTGGCCCTGAAGCTCACCTCGGCGGCGGGCGCCGTGGACCTGGTGTCGGCTCCGGGCAGCGATGCCCTGGGAGAACTGGGGGCCTGCGTGAGCCTGGACCTGGAAGCCCCCGCCGCGGTGGCGGCCTGGTGCGCGGCCCACCGGCCCGACCTGGTGGTGGTGGGGCCCGAAGTGCCCCTGGTGGCCGGGGTGGGCGACGCGGTGCGGGCCCTGGGCATTCCCGTCTTCGGCCATGACGCCGCGACGGCCCGGCTGGAGGGCAGCAAGGCCTTCGCCAAGGCCTTCATGGCGCGCCACGGCATCCCCTGCGCCGCCAGCCACACGGTGACCGATCTCGCCGCCGGCGAAGCGCTGATCGAAGGCTGGGCCCACGGCTTCCCCATCGTGCTCAAGGCCGACGGCCTGGCGGCGGGGAAGGGCGTGGTGCTGGCGCCGGACAAGGCCGAGGCCCTGCGGACCTTCCGCGCGTTCATGGCAGGCCAGTTCGGCGAGGCCAGCCGCACGGTGGTCTTCGAGGCGCCCCTGGTGGGGATGGAACTCTCCCTTCACGTGCTGGTGGATGTGGATGCCCGCCATGCCGCCTACGCCATGCTGCCCGCCTGCCAGGACCACAAGCGCATCTTCGAGGGCGACCGGGGGCCCAACACGGGCGGCATGGGCGCCTTCGGCCCCATCCCCTTCCTGCGGCCCGAGGACGTGGAACGCATGCGCCGCGACCTGGTGGAGCCCACGGTGCGGGGCCTGCAGAAGGACGGCCTGACGGCCCGGGGCGTGCTGTTCCTGGGCGTGATGTGGACGGCCTCGGGGCCGGAACTGCTCGAGTACAACGTGCGCTTCGGGGATCCGGAAACCCAGGTGCTCATGCAGCTCCTCGACGAGGACCTGGCTGGCCTGCTCATGGAAGTGGCGGAAGGACGGTTCCGGGCGCGGGACCTGAAGGTCAAGCCCCACACCGCCATCACTGTGGTGCTGGCCGCCGAGGACTACCCGGAAGGCGCGAAGAAGGAGGTGCCCATCACCGTCGGCGCGCCGGCCGTCACCCTCATCCACGCGGGCACCCGGAAGCAGAATGGCCAGTGGGTGACGAACGGAGGCCGGGTCATGAACCTGGCGGCCTCGGCGCCGGATCTGACCGCCGCGCGGGCCGCCGTGCTCGAGGCCCTCGGCGAGGTGGGCTGGTCGGGCATGCAGGTGCGGCGCGACATCGGACTCAAGGCCCTGGCCCACGCCCAGGCCGGCAAGACGGTCCAGGATCCCTGGTGATGACCCGGGGCCTCAGCTCCGGTCGCGCAGGAACCACACGGCGAGCGTGAAGGCCGTCAACAGCAGCGTGAAGGCCCCCGCGGCGCGGTGGAGGCGCGGGAGGCCGGCCCGCTGGCTCCGCCCCTCCCGCCAGGCGAGCGCCGCGCGCCCCAGCAGCAGCGTGCCGCCCGCCGCGCCCAGGAGGACCAGCCAGAGCGTCAGGTGGTGGGCGGCGAGCGTGCGGGGGTGCAGCAGCACGCGCAGCAGGACCACGGTGACTGTGGCCACCATCAGATGACCATGGAGCCGGTGCTCGCCCCGTCGCACCGCGCGGAGGGCCAAGGCCAGCAGGAGGGCGGCGGGAATCAGGAGGAGGTCCAGCATGGCCGCCAGACTACACCCGGCGCTCAGAGCGGGAGGGCCTCCATCCGCTTCTCGCCTTCCCAGCGGTAGAAGCCCGACCCGGATTTGCGGCCCAGGCGGCCCGCGGCCACCAGCTGGCGCAGCAGGGCCGGGGCCTTGAAGCGGGATTCGCCGAAGGCATCGAAGAGCACATCCGCGACGCTCTGCATGGTGTCCAGGCCGATGAAGTCGCTCAGGTGGAGCGGGCCCATGGGATGCCCGCAGCCGAGCTTCATGCCCTGGTCGAGGTCGTCGACGCCAGCCAGCCGCTGTTCGGCGCAGCGCATGGCGTCCAGCAGGTAGGGCACCAGCAGGCGGTTGACGATGAAGCCAGGGGCATCCGGTGCCAGCACGCCGGTCTTGCCGAGCTTCTGGACGAAGGCGCGCAGGGCGGCCAGCGTGTCGTCTCCGGTGGCGAGGGTGCGGACGATCTCCACCAGAGGCATGGCGGGGACGGGGTTGAAGAAGTGCAGGCCCGCCAGCCGGGGCAGCCGTTCCGGCGACAGGGCGGGGCTGAGCTGGGCCACGGAGAGGCTGGAGGTGTTGCTGCAGAGGAGGGCGGACGCACTGAGAACCTGGTCCAGCTCCGCGAAGGTCTTCAGCTTGAGGTCGAGGTGTTCGGGAATGGCCTCCACCACCAGGTCGCAGGCCGCCAGGTCCGGGAAGGCGAGGGTGCCGCGGAGGTTCCCGAGCCAGCTTTCACGCTGCTCAGGCGTGGCCTTCCCCTTGGCGACGGAGCGCTCCCAGGCGCCATGGATGCGGGCCAGGCCCTTGGCCAGGAAGGCCTCGTCTGCCTCCTTCACGAGCACCTGACAACCCGCCTCCACGGCGCACTGGGCGATGCCCGAGCCCATGAGCCCGCAGCCGACGATGCCGACGCGCTGGATGTCCATGCCTGCCTCCTGATGATTCCTGGGATGAGGCTCCCATTCTCGGGGAAATCGCCGGGGCCGGGCCAGGCGACCTCGGGTAGGTTCAGGCGGAGTAGAATCCAAGCCGCCTTCCGGAGGAAACATGATCGGGCCACTGAAGGAGCTCCTCGCGCACCAGGCCTGGGCCGACGCGGTGTTCTTCCACGCCTGGGCTGCCTCAGGGGCCCAGGGCGACCCGGAGCTGCGGACCCGCGCCGATCACCAGATCGCCGTGCAGGAGGCCTTCCTTCAAGTGCTGAAGGGCGATGCGGTCTCGGCCCCGGATCAGCCTCCGCCTGAGTTCGGGGTCCTGAAGGCGCGCTGCCGTTCGGCCCACGAGGTGCTGCGCGCCCTGGGCCGGGGGCTGGATGACGCTTCCCTGGCCCGCACGGTCCGGGTGCCCTGGTTCCCGGATCCGCCCTGCGTGATCACCGTGATGGAGGCCCTGCTGCAGGTCTGCCTCCACACCCAGCACCACCGGGGCCAGAACATGGCCCGCCTCAAGGCTCTGGGCGCCGCGCCGAAGAACGTGGATTTCATCATCTGGCTCTGGAAGCAGAAGCCGGAAGGGCGCTGGCCTGATTGACCCTCCGCGGCCTGCGGGCCTGGTCGAAAGGTGGGAGAATGGATCTGTCCCCATCAGGGAGCCGGCCATGACCGCGAACCAGGATGTCCACCGATTCATGGGCCGGGCCATCGAGCTGTCCAGGGAACACATGGAGACCGGCGACGGCGGGCCCTTCGGCGCGGTGATCGTGAAGGGCGGGGTGGTCGTGGGGGAGGGCTGGAACCGGGTCACCTCCACCCACGATCCGACAGCCCATGCGGAGGTCGTGGCCATCCGCGCCGCCTGCGCTCGGCTGGCCACCTTCGAGCTGCGGGGCTGCGAGATCTACACCAGTTGCGAACCCTGCCCGATGTGCCTGGCCGCCATCTACTGGGCGCGGCTCGACCGCATCTGGTACGCCAATGACCGCGCCGACGCCGCGGCCATCCAGTTCGACGACGCGTGGCTCTACCGGGAGGTGGCGCAACCCGTCGACGCGCGAAGCCTCCCCGCCATCCAGCTGATGCGGGAGGAGGCGCTCGCGGTGTTCCGGGCCTGGGAGCAGAAGGCGGACAGGGTCCCCTACTGAGGCCGGGCGGGGCTCAGATCTCCAGGTAGGTGTGCAGGCTCCGCTGCTCGGTGAGCAGGGCGCGCAGGGCCTCGGCCGCGTCGTTCTTGGCGCTGGCCTTCCGCTTCGTCTGCGGCCCCTGGATCAGCACGTCGGGATCGTAGTGGACGCTGCGCAGGACGTGGTCGACGGTGTCGCCCTTCACGATGTGCTGCACCTTGAAGGTGTCGTCCTCGTGGACCATGATGTGCGCCTCGTTGGGCGCCCCGAACAGGTTGTGCCGCATGCCGAGGATGTCCTGGTAGGCGCCGGTGAGGAAGAAGGCCACGTAGTAGGACTCGCCGCCCCGGGGCTCGTGGAAGGGGATCTCGTCCCGCACGTCCTTCAGGTCGATGAACTTCTCCATCTTGCCGTCGCTGTCGCAGGTGATGTCGCAGAGCGTGGCGGAGAGCCCGGGCTTCTCCTTGAGCCGGTGGATGGGCATGACCGGGAACAGCTGCTCGATGGCCCAGTGGTCAGGCATCGACTGGAAGATGCTGAAGTTGGCGATGAGCTTGTCGGCCAGACTCTTGTTGAGGTCCTGGAATTCCTCGGGCACGTACTTCAGGCTCTTGCTGCTGAGGATGCGCGACAGCTTGCGGCACACTTCCCAGAACAGGGTCTCGCCCTTGCTGCGGTCCTCCAGCCCCAGGTAGCCCAGGTTGAAGAGGGTGAGGAGCTCGTCCTTCTGGGTGATGGCGTCGTGGTACATCTCGGCGAAGTTCTTCACGGAGATGTTGTCGCGGGTGTAGGCCAGCTCCTTGAGGATCTGCGGCTCATTGCCGGTGAGGGTCACGGTGTACTTGGTGTGGGTGGTGTCGATGAGGCCGATGATGTCCACCACCACCACCTCGTGGTAGGCCACGATGGCGCGGCCCGACTCGCTGAGCAGGTCGGGCATGGGCACCTGCTCCTGGGTGCAGATGTCCTTGGTGGTGTAGACCACGTCGGCGGCGTACTCGCTGATGGTGTAGTTCATGGAGCTGCTGAAGGTGGTCTTGGAGCCGTCGTAGTCCACGCCGAGGCCGCCGCCCACGTTGAGGTAGCGGATGGGCACGCCCATCTTGCGGAGCTTGGCGTAGATGCGGGTGGCCTCCTTCATGGCCGACTTGATCTTGCGGATGTCTGTGATCTGGCTGCCGATGTGGAAGTGCAGCTCGATGATGCTGTCGAGGAGGTCGCGCTTCTCCAGCACTTCGATGGCATCGAGGATCTCGCGGGTGGTGAGGCCGAACTTGGCGTGGTCGCCCGCGCTGGTCTCCCACTTGCCCGAGCCCTGGGCGTTCAGCTTGGCGCGGAGGCCGATGAGGGGCTCGACCTTGAGCTCCTTGGCCACCTTGAGGATGAGGGGCAGCTCGGTCATCTTCTCGACGGTGATGACCACCTTGCGGCCGGCCTTCCGGGCCAGCAGGGCCAGGCGGATGAAGGATTCGTCCTTGTAGCCGTTGCAGAGCACCAAGGCTTCGGGGTGCAGGTCAAGGCTGAGGGCGATCATCAGCTCCGGCTTGGAGCCGGCCTCGAGGCCGTAGTGGTACTTGTTCCCGGCCCGGATGATCTCCTCGACCACTTCCTTGGTCTGGTTGGTCTTCACGGGGTAGACGCCCTGGTAGCCGCCCTCGTAGCCGAACTCGATGATCGCGCGGCGGAAGGCCTCGTTGACCTCGACCACCCGGTGGGCCAGCACCTGGGGAAAGCGCAGGTTCACCGGGGTGCGAATGCCCTTCTTCTTCAGGTGCTGGACGATCTCGTAGACGTCGCAACTGAGGGACTCGTCCTTGGTGGGCGTGATCTCCAGGTGGCCCTTGGCGTTGATGCCGAAGTAGCCGTTACCCCACTCGCGGATGCCGTACAGCGTCGCGGCGTCCTGGACAGTCCAGTGCTTCATGGGCATCCGAGGTGCCTCCTCTAACCGGGGCGGCCACCTTTGGCCGGAAGTTCGTTTATAGGAAAAAAAGCCCAATACTTCCAATGAAAAAATCAGAATTCGCCGATCCGGGCCAGGGTGGCCCGCCAGTGGCGGTCCCGAACCCGCCTCAGGGCGGTCCTCCGGGTGAGCTTCCGCCACTGGGCCGCCCCCTGGGGCAGGTCCTCCAAGGGTCGCGTGTGTAGCGGGCTGGGGCCGCCCCAGAGCTCCGGGTCCCCCCAGACCGGGGCCCGGTTCCAGGGGCAGACCTCCTGGCAGATGTCGCAGCCGGCTGCCCAGCGGCTTGCCTTCATGGCGGCGGCGACCGGGGCGGGAGGTTCGGCCTCGGTCTCGATGGTGTAGGTGGTGAGGCACCTCGCCGGGTCGAGGCGGAAGGGCGCCAGGGCCTGTGAAGGGCAGGCCTCCAGGCAGGCGGTGCAGCTGCCGCATTGGTCGGTGGCGAAGGGCTCGTCAGTCGGGAGATCCACGGACAGCAGGAGCACGCCCAGGAAGCCCCAGGAGCCCTCCTTCTCAGCGATCAAAAGGGTGTGCTTGCCCTGCCAACCGAGGCCGGCCCGGGCGGCCAGCTGGCGCTCCAGCAGGGGGGCCGTGTCCACGCAGACCCGGCCGAGGAGGCCGGGCCATCGGGCCTGGGCTGCCTCCAGCAGACGGGTCAGGCGCGGCTTCAGGATCATGTGGTAGTCGGGGCCCCACAGGTAGCGGCTGAGCTTGAGGCTCCCCGGCGCCTGGCCCGGAATGGCCTCCGGCCGCGCGTAGGGGAAGAAACCGACCAGCGCGGTGCGGGCCTCGGGCCACAGGGCCCGGGGGTCTCGGAGGACGGCCGGGTCCAGGTAGGGCAGGAGGGTGCCGTGGCCCTCGTTGAACCAGGCCTCCAGGCGGGACGCCTCCGCCTCGAAGGGTCCGCAGGGGGCGAATCCCACCCGGGTGAACCCAGCGGCGAGCGCCTCGGTGCGAAGCCAGGCCTTGAACGCCGGTGGATCCAGATGTTCAACTGGCACTCGCAGACACCCCCCATGGATATCCTCACCCTCGAACTGCTCGATGTCACGGTCTTCCAGGCCCTCCTGGAGCTGCGGGAGCTGCTGGCGGACCACCCTGGCGAGGCCATGCGCATCCGGGGCGAGGATGACCTCCTCCGGGTGAACGTGCAGGGTTTCCTCGAAAAGCAGGGCCGCACGGCGAGGCTGGTGAGGCAGGGCGGGCAGTGGGAGCTGCAGGTGCCCCATTCGGTCAAGGTTCCGGCCTTGGTCGAGCCGGAACCTCCGGCACCGCCGCCGGTGTTGCTCCTGCGCAGCGCCTTCGCCCCCGGCGACCGCGCCCTGGGCCGGCGGCTGCTGCTGGACACCCTGGCGCACCTGGCGCCCGGCACGCCCTGGATCTGCCTGGCCCACCAGGCGGTGGAACTCCTGGAGGATCCCGGCGCCCTGGCCATCCTGGAGGGCCTCCGGGGCCGGGGCATCCCCGTGCAGGTCTCGGCGGCGAGCCTCGGGCACACCGGCCAGGAGGCCGCCGGGTTCGAGGAGGTGGCCGACGAGCACTGGCAGAAGCTTCTGGCGCGAGGCGGGGTGAACCTCCTCTAAAACGAGCTAGGCTGGAGGTGGAGCCCGTCGCCCCCCATGAACCTGCCCAACATCCTGTCGCTCGCCCGCATCCTGATGGTTCCGGTTCTGGTCGTGGTGCTCATGACCAAGGTGACCAACCACGAGGTCATCGGCGTGCTGGTGTTCTGGGCCGCCTCCATCACGGACTGGCTGGATGGCTACCTGGCCCGGCGCTGGAAGCAGGTCACCACCCTCGGCAAGCTGCTGGATCCCCTGGCGGACAAGCTGCTGGTGGCAGGGGCGCTCATCTCCCTGGTGGAGCTGAACCTCGCGCCCGCCTGGATGACCTTCATCATCCTGGCCCGGGAGTTCGCGGTCACCGGCCTGCGCGGCATCGCCAGCGAGGAGGGGCTCACCATTCCCGCCGGCACCGTGGGCAAGTGGAAGATGGGCTTCCAGGTGGCGGCCATATCTTGCCTCATCCTCGGCCCGCGCCTCGACTACTGGCTCTACGACTGGACCGGCAAGGACATCTTCCACTTCTTCATCCAGCTCAATCGGCCCTACACCTTCTTCTGGGGCATGGGTGTGCTCCTGCTGTGGGGAGCCGTGATCCTGGCCATCTGGAGCGCGATCTCCTACTTCCATGGTTTCTGGAAGGTGGTGGGCCCCCGCATCATGTCCGGGAACAGCCATCTGACCGGCCCCGAGGATCCTGAATGATGCGCAAATACCTGCTCGCCGGCCTCTTCACCCTGCTGCCGCTGGTGGTGACCCTGTGGATTCTGAAGGGGATCTTCACCGCCCTCATCGGCGTGTTCCGCGGCCCGCTCACCTGGGCGGCGCACATGATCCAGGTGCCGGATCCTCCGACCTGGGGACTGGCGCTGTTTTCGGGACTGGCCACGGTGCTGATGCTTGTGATCACTGGGGCCCTGGTGGGCAACTTCGCGGGGCGCCAGCTCCTAGCCTGGCTCGACGAAGTCATGCTGCACGTGCCCGTGGTGAAGACCATCTACGGCGCCACCCGGCAGCTCATGGGCGCCATCCAGTCGGGGCAGGGCGGCAGCTTCAAGGAAGTGGTGCTTGTGGAATGGCCCCATCCCGGCGCCTTCACCCTCGGGTTCATCGCGAGCAAGGACTGCTCCTGGGCCGTGGCCGGCGGCGAATCCATGGTGGCAGTCTATGTGCCCACCTCACCCAATCCGACCTCGGGCTACGTGATCCTGGTCGAATCCGCCAAAGTGCAGCCCGTGGATCTCAGCGCCGACCAGGCCCTCACCTGGGCTGTGAGCGGCGGTGTGGTCGTGCCGGCCCGCACCAGCACCGGCAGCTTCAGGATGCCGGAGCAGCCGTGACCGGGCTGCAAGGCAAGCGGCTCCTCGTCACGGGCGCCGGCAGCGGCATCGGCCGGGCCGCGGCGCGGCTGTTCCGGGACCGGGGCGCGGAATTGGTGCTGGCGGGCCGTCGCCTCAGCGCCCTGCGGGAGACGCTCCCCGACGCGGAGCTCGTGCAGCTCGACCACGGCGACGAGGCCGCCGTGGCGGATTTCGCCGAGACCTGCGGTCCCCTGGATGGGATGTTCCTGGCCGCGGGCGAGCTTCGGACGGGCTCGGTGGAAAGCACCGCCACCTCGGACTTCGAGGCCATGCTCACCACGAACCTGCGGGGCCCCTGGCTCCTGGCCCATCACCTCGGCCCCTGGCTGAAGGAGGGCGCGAGCGTGGTGCTGGTGGGCTCCAACATCGGCCTTCGCGCCATTCCCGACAGCGCCGCCTACAGCGTGGCGAAGGCGGGCGTCCACATGCTGGCGAAGGTGCTGGCGCTGGAATGGGCGCCGCGCCACATCCGCTGCAACGCCATCGCGCCTGGCCCTGTGCACACCGCCATGGTCGACGCACGCCTAGCCACCAGCGCGGATGCGCCAGCCGACCTGGCACGCCTCGCCGGGGTCAACCCCCTGAAGCGCCTGGGCACCGAGCAGGAAGTGGCCGCCCTCGCCGCCCACCTGCTCAGCGATGAGAGCCGGTGGACGACGGGGACGGTCATTCCGCTGGATGGCGGCGCCGATGCGGTGTTCTGATCGGGCGCTTCTTCAGCCGGTGGAGACCTTGATGTCCACCGGGTTGCGAAGGGTGTCATAGATCGGCGAGGTGCGCAGCACCTGGGCGTGGAGCTCCTGGATCTGCTTTGGTGTGCCGTTGCACTCCAGGTTCACCTTCACCCGGATCTGGGAGAGTCCGGGCCGGATGGATTCATCCAGCTCCATGAACCCGCGCAGGTCCGTGTCGGTCTCCAGCTCGAAGCTGAGGCTGGTGATGTCGATCCCCATCATCGCGGCGGAATAGGCATAGGTGACGCTCATGCAGGAGCTGAGCGCGTGCAGGGCGGCCTCTCCGGCGTTCGGCGCGAGGTCCGTGCCCAGGAGGGCCGCGGGTTCGTCGGCCTCCAGGAAGAGGGGGGTGGCGCGCTTGTGGTCCATCCCTGCGCCGTAGAGCGTGTCGAAAGTGCTGTGGGAGTGGGCCCGGTTGATCCACTTGGATCTCGACCGGAACTGGAATTTGGCCAGGGACGGGTTGGCCTTCACGCGGGTGACGAGGGCGTTGAGGTCCTCGAGGCTCACCCCATTGCGCAGGGTCGCGGTGTTGCCCATGAATCCTCCTGTCGGAAGCTCGCTTCCGCGCGGGGCACACCCTTGACAGGCTGCCGAGTGGGAAGCGCGGGGTCGGCATCCACGAAGGACCCCCTACCAGCGGAAAGCGGGTCCAGGGGATGAAGGTCCCCAACATGGTTCGTTTTGATCCTGAATCAAGGTCGCAAAAAGCAAACCATCTGGGGCCGGGTCACTCCACGAAGTCGAGATCCCGGCCATGGGTTTCGGGCAGGCCCCACAGCGCGGCGAAGGACAACGCGAAGCAGACCAGGCCCACCACCCATGCGGAGCCCACCAGGCCAAGGGAATTCCGCAGCATCAGGAAGCTGCCCGTGATGAGCGGCACGGCGCCGCGGACGAAGTTGGGCACGGTGGTGGCGACGGTGGCGCGGAGGTTGGTGCCGAACTGTTCGGCGGCCACAGTGACAAACACCGCCCAGTAGCCCGTGGCCACGCCGAGGTAGCCTGCCAGCAGGTAGAAGAGCCCCGGCGTGAGTCCGCGGACCGTGAGGTAGACGGCCACCCCGCCCAGCGCCCCCGCCACGAACCAGCCGACCACTTTCTTGCGGGTGTGCCAGGCCTGGCTGAGAAATCCGCTCAGCACGCTGCCGAGGGTGATGCCCGTGTAGCAGAAGGCCACCGCGGTGCCCGCCGAGACTGGACCTTGCACCTTCAGCACCGGCGCGAATTCCGGCGAGAAGGTGATGAGGATGCCCACCACGTACCAGGTGGGCAGGCCGATGAGGATGCAGCGGAGGTAGCGGCCCAGGCGGCCCCAGTCGGTGAACAGGCTCAGGAAGTCGCCCCGGGCCACCGTGGTCTCGTGGGTCTTCGCGAACATGAAGCTCTCCCGGATGCCCACCCGGAGGAAGAGCAGGGCCACGCCCAGCCCCCCGCCCACGGCGTAGGTCACGCGCCAGGGGAAGAAGTCGCCCACGAGCTTCGCGGTCACGGCCCCGAAGATGCCCACGGCCGCGACGATGGCGGTACCGTAGCCGCGGAGATCCTTCGGCAGGATCTCCGAGACCATGGTGACCGCCGCGCCCAGTTCCCCCGCGAGGCCGAGCCCCGCCAGGAACCGCCAGAAGGCGTAGGCCGGCACCGATTGGACGAAGGCGTTGGCCAGGTTGGCGATCGAGTACAGCGCGATGCTGCCGAACAGCGTGGAGAGGCGTCCCTTCTTGTCGCCCAGCACGCCCCAGAAAATGCCGCCCAGCAGCATGCCGCCCATCTGCCAGTTGAGCAGCTGGGCGCCGATCTCGATCTGCTGCGAGGCGGGAACGCCCAGGGCCGTGAGACTGGGTTGGCGCACGATGGGGAAGAGCAGCAGGTCGAACATGTCGACGAAGTAGCCCAGGGCGGCCACCAGGACGGTGAGGTTCAGGACGGTGCGGAGGCGTGTGGGGCTCATGGTGGCTTCATTGAATCACAGGGACGCGGCACACTGCTTGGGAGGTGCCCATGTCCGAACCCGCCTGGCCCGCTCCACCGGAAGGCACCTGCACCCTGTCGGGCACCCTGGACACCGAGGTGGCCATCCTGGGCGCCGGCATCCACGGCGCCGCCCTGGCCCGGGAGTTCACGCTTCGGGGCGTGTCCTGCGCTCTGGTGGACAAAGGGGAAGTGGGCGGCGGCACCAGCCAGTGGTCCAGCCAGCTGCTGCACGGCGGCATCCGCTACATGCTCACGGGCGACATCCGCCAGATGCGGGAAGGCCTGGCTGAGCGCGCCACCTGGGCCCGCATCGCCCCCGCGCGCTGCCGCTGGGAGGCCTTCTGGATGCCTCACCGCTTCTGGGCGGAGGGCCTGGCTCACCGCATCGGCATCGGCCTCTACGACCACTGGGGCGCCGAACGCCCGGGCTGGCCGCCGGCCCTGGCCCTGGGGCCCATCCCCCGCGAGACGTACCGTGCGGATCCCCGGAGCGCGAAGGCCCCCTTTCGCGGGGCCACCGCCTACGCCGACCTCATGACCTGGGATCAGGCGTTGACCCGGGATCTGGCGGCCTCCAGCGAGGCGCCGCGCCTGGATTTCCACGACCCTGAAGCCTTCGAGGACACTGCGGGCGAGCTGAAGGCCCTCCGGCTCCGGGACCGGCGGGACGGTACCCTCCGCCGCCTCCAGGCCCGGCGCTGGGTCTTCGCCCTCGGGCCGTGGACTGATGGCGCCATGGCGAGCTGGTTCGGGGACACCCAGAAGCGCCTCCGGCTCTCCTCGGGCATCCACCTCTGGTTCGAGGCGGTGCCGGGCTGCGAGCGGCCCTGGGCCATCCGCCGGCCCCAGGGGCGCATCCTCTTCGTGATCCCCCGCGACGGCCTGCTGCAGGTGGGCACCACCGAGCGCGAAGTGGAGGATGGCTGGGTGCCCATCCTGGAAACCGAGCGAGAGGAGTTGTTCCAGGCCCTGGAGGCGAACCTCCCGGGGCTCCCCTGGCGAAAGATGCCGGTGCGGTCGGAGGAACTGGGAGTGCGGCCCCTGGTGGCGGCTGGCGGACGCACCACCCACCTCAGCCGGGAAGCCATCCTCGAACGGCATCCGCGCTTCCAGAACCTCACCCTCGTCCTCGGCGGCAAGCTCACCACGGCCCGCGCCCTCATGGACCGCCTGGCCACGGACCTCACGGGCCTCCCCTGCGCCGCCTCGACCACGGCACCCCTGCGCCTTTGGGATGGACAACCGCCGTCGATCCTGTAGAATCGTTCTTTCAGTGCGGTCCCGTAGCTCAGCTGGATAGAGCATCAGACTACGAATCTGAGGGTCGGGCGTTCGAGTCGCTCCGGGACCACCACTCGAATCAAGGCAACGGCCATCCTCGCGGTGGCTGTTTTTGCATTTGCCTGGTTTGTTGGGAGCCAGGTGGGTTCACGGGGGCGCCTGACTCCGCTTGGCTCCGCCCGCTGGCGGGGGACTCCGTCGAGGCCGGGCCAGGGGGCACCGCCCAGGCATGGAGTCCAAAGGCGTGATCGATCTGATTTCAGGGTGAGTTTGCCCAGGTCCAGCTTGATCCCGGATCTGTCTGTTTGCCGGCCTCTGGATCGACGCTCAGCCTTGGCGCACCAGCAGGCGCACCACCAGTGGGGCGATGGTGGCGGTGGTGAGGCCCGCGAGGGTCATGGCGAGTCCGGCCATGGAGCCCTGCCGCTCTCCCTCCATGAAGGCCATGGCCGTGCCCTGGCCGTGGGCGCCGGTGCCCATGGCCAGGCCCCGGGCGACTGGATCCTTGATGCCGGCCCAGGTCAGCAGCGTTCCCCCGAAAACGGAGCCCAGCGTGCCGGTGGCCACCACAAAAGCGGAAGCCAGGCCGGGGCTGCCGCCGTGGATCCGGGCCACCTCCACTGCGAAGGGGATGGTGACGCTCTTGGGCAGCAGGGAAAGCAGGACTTCCTTCGGCAGGCCGGCGGCGAGGGCGATGAGGCCGGCCACCAGCATGGAGGCCAGGGAGCCGATCCCCACCCCGGCCACGATGGCCGGGGCGTAGCGCCTCAGGAGGCTTCGCTGGCGGTAGAGGGGCACGGCCAGGCCCACGGTGGCAGGGCCCAGGAGTGAGGTCATGATCCGCCGGCCGGGCAGGTAGGCCGAGTAGGGGATGTGCAGAGCCACCAGGGTCGCGATGATCAGCCCCGCGCCCAGCAGCACGATGTTGAGCAGGGGGTGACGGTACTTGAGATACAGGGACTTCGTCAGGAGATAGGCTCCCACCGTGAGCAGGATGGTGAAGGCGATCAGGAGTTGGGGCACGATTCCTCCCGCGACCGCAGCCGTTGGGCCAACCAGCCCGTTCCCAGGTAGGTCGTCGCCGTGCTGGCGACGATGGCCAGGGCCAGCATCAGGCCGTATTTCCAGAACAGGCCACCCCAGTTCATCAGGTCGACGGCCACCGGAATGAAGAAGAACACCAGGTGCCGCAACAGGAAGTCGGCGGCATCCTGCACCTGATCCAGGCGGAGGATGCCCAGGTTCAGCAGCGCGTAGAGAAGCATCACGCCGATCACGTTGCCGGGGATGGGCAGGCTCGTGAGCGAAGCCACCTGGTTCCCGACGAGGTAGATCGCCGTCAGCACCGTGAGCTGGCCGAGGAACCTCAGTTTCTGCTTCAGCCGCGTGTTCTTGGGGGGTCCAGCGGGCGGACGCTGCTCCTGGGGGACCGGGGTCTGGGGGCTGGACGGGATCATTCGTGGATCTTTCGATTAGGCGCGGTTATTTCCTTCGATTGCTAGGATGTGGAAGGACATTTAGGCAATCGATCGACCGTCTGGTTTGATCCGGGCTGAGGAGGGGATCACCAGCCGAGGGAGCGCGAATTCAGGTGATCCACCCGGTAGTCAATCAGTAACATGAACGTAACCACGGATTCACGACCCTGTGCGAACGTGCTTGTGTCATGCATCACAAGGGCGGGAACTTGTCCTGGATTTTGGTGGACGATCCGGTTTCCCCCGATTAGCTTGAATCCGATTGATCCATCCTTTTCTTGTTGGTCCGCTGGTCAGACCGCCCGGTGGCGGGCCCACTTCCATTCTGCCCCCCAACCCTCCCTTAAGGAGCACACCCATGAAGATCTCCCGCATCGCCGGCATCGCCGCGCTGCTCGCCGCCGGGGCCGCCCAGGCCCAGTCCTTCAAGTTCGACGGCGCCCTCGTCGAGCTCTGGTACACCCAGATGATGGATTCGAAGCTGCGCACCAACGCGGATTCGCCCTACGCCTACGGGTACCTGGCCTCGAACTTCAAGGAGAACTCCTTCAGCGTGAAGCGGGCAGAGCTCTACTTCTCGGGGAAAGTCACCGACACCCTGAGCTGGAACATCATGTTCAACCCGGACAACGCCGCGAACACGGTTGGCAACAACGTGCTGCATGACGTCGTGGCCACCTGGGCGCCGGGCAACGGGTTCGAGCTGAAGGCCGGCCAGTTCAAGATGCCGACCACCTATGAAGCCACCCTCGTCGCCGCCAAAGACATCCTCTTCTTCGACCGCAACCAGCTGAACCGCGTCATCGGCGACAAGCGCGACCGCGGCGTCTGGGCCAGCTACAAGTACGGCGACCCCAAGGGCTTCACCGGCAAGATCAGCCTGGCCGTTTCCAACGGCTCGACCGATGACGGCAGCGGCGGCAAGACGGCTGTGGACGCGAACGCCCAGAAGGATTTCACCGCCCGCTTCGAAGGCGCTGTCGCCAGCAACCACAAGTTCGGCGTCTACTACCGCGACGGCATCCACGCCGTGAAGGATGTCAACATCGTGGCCGGCACCTTCGCCGGCACCGGCACGCCCAGCGCCGCCCAGATCCGCGACAACAAGGACCGGACCACCCTGTCGGGCGTGTACTACGCCTTCACCAACGACAACTGGTACGCCGATGCCGAGTACGGCACGGGCCTGCTGGGCCGCCGTTTCCCCAGCATCTTCGCCTCAGGCACGCCTGCCGCCGGCCGCCAGCACCTCGACCAGAAGTTCACCGGCTACGCGGTGACGGGTGTGTACAAGATGGGCCAGCACTGGTTCCTCGCCCGCTACGACATGATGAACTACAACTCCGGCGACGACTTCTACGGCGCGAACCCCTACAAGACCGCGACCGCCGACTACTCCCCGAAGTTCACGGAAACCACAGTGGGCTACAACTACCTGTTCGTGCCCGGCAAGTCCAGCTACGGCAAGCTGAAGCTCGACTACATCCTGCGCAGCAAGAACTTCAAGCAGCCTCTCGCCCCTGACACCGGCGAGAAGGGCGGCGACAGCATCGTCGTCTCCCTGCAGCTCGGCTTCTAGTCAGGGCCGGCTTCAACAGCCGATCCTTCTCAGTTTCAGCCACGGAACTCCTGGGTCACAACCCATGGGTTCCGTGGTTTTTTTTAGCCCTGCGGGTGTAGAATCCTCAATACATTCCATCCACATCATCTTTCTTCCGGAGCAGCCATGCGAAAGCAACTCCTGGCCCTCGGCGCCACTCTGGCGCTGTCCCCGTGCCTCCTGGCGCAGAAGATCGGCGTGATCAACTCCATGAGCGGTCCCGAGGCGCCCATCGGGGAGAACATCACGAACGGCATCAAGCTCGCGGAGGAAGACCTCAAGAAGAAGGGGTTCAACCTGCAGCTGGTCTGGGAGGACGACACGGGCAAGCCGCAGATCTCCATGAGCGCCATGGAAAAGCTGGCGACGCGCGAGAACGTGGCCGGCGTGGTGGGCCCCTACACGTCCGCCTGTTCCAACGCGGTGGCGAAGCTCGCCGAGAAGTACAAGGTGCCCCTCCTGATCCCCGCAGCGGCCAAGGAGGAGATCACCCGCCAGGGCCTGAAGCACGTGTTCCGCATGAACGCCCCCGCGGACCAGTACGCTTCGAGCCTGATCGACGCGGCCACCGCCCTTGGCAGGCCCAAGACCATCGCCTTCATCTACGAGAACACCGACTTCGGAACGTCCACCTCGAAGACCGCGAAGGACTACGTCGCCAAGAAGGGCATCCAGGTCGTGGCGGATGTCTCCTACCCCAAGGGCTCGGCCGACTACCGGTCCACCTTGGCCCAGATCAAGTCGAAGAATCCCGACCTCGTGTTCATGGTCTCCTACGTGGCCGACGCCATCCTGCTGATGAGGCAGTCGAAGGAAGTGGGCCTGCAGCCCCAGGCCTTCCTGGGTGCCGGCGCTGGCTTCACGACTGCCGAGTTCGCCAAGGAGCGCGCCATCTCCGAAGCGGTCATCTCCTGCACCCAGTGGACCGACGACGTGAGCTGGCCGGGCGCCAAGGACTTCGGCACGCGCTACAAAGCCAAGTTTGGCAAGGAGCCGACCTATCATGCGGCCTGCGCCTACGCCTCGATGATGATCATGGCCGAGACCGCCCGGAACGCCGGCGGCGACCGCGCCAAGACCCGCGATGGCCTGAAAGCGGGCAAGTGGAACGGCGTGATGGGCGAGGTCAAGTTCGCCGACTACGACGGTTTCACCAACCAGAACAACCACCAGATGCTCGTGCAGCAGATCCTCGGCGGGAACTACGAGACGGTGCTGCCCGCCCCGTTCGCCACGAAGAAAGCGGTCTACCCCTTCCCCAAGTGGAAGTGAGCTGACGCTGCCCGGGGGTCGCGTCGCGCGCACCTCCGGGCCCCCTCGCCCCAGTTCGGCGAAGCCGCGCTGGGGCTTCCTTTCACCGAGGTCCAGGCGCCTATGGCTGTCTTTCTGCAATCCCTCATCAGCGGCATCCTGATCGGCGGGGTGTACGCGCTCATCGGCATCGGGCTCACGCTCATTTTTGGCGTGATGCGCGTCATCAACTTCGCCCACGGGGACATCCTCATGGTGGGGATGTACCTCACATACATCATTTTCACGATGATGGGCGTGGACCCTTTCGTGTCGGTGCTGATCACGTTCCCCCTGATGTTCCTGTTCGGGGGATTCCTTCAGAAGGTCTTCATCAACCGGATCCTCAACGCCGTGGCGCAGAACCAGATCCTGCTCACCATCGGGCTCGGGCTCATCATGAGCAACACCGTGATGCTCATCTTCACCTCCGACTACAAGATCCTCACCACCTCGTACTCCTCGGCCACCCTCCAGGTGGGCGGAGGCGTGTCGGTGTCCACGCCGCTGCTGATCTCCTTCCTGATCACTGCGGCCATCACGGCTGCCCTCTACTGGTTCCTGCTGAAGACCGACACGGGGCAGGCGATCCGAGCCACGGCCCAGGACCGCGACGCGGCACAGCTCATGGGCATCAACGTCAAGCGGATGTCCATCATCGCCTTCGGCCTCGGCGCGGCATTGGCCGGCACGGCCGGGGCGTTGATTTCGCCGACCTACTACATCTTTCCCCAGGTGGGCGGGGTCTTCACACTGAAGGCCTTCGTCATCACGGTGCTGGGCGGCATGGGCAGCGTGGTGGGTGCCACGCTGGGGGGTGTGCTGATCGGCATCACCGAATCCATGAGCGCGGTCTACATCTCGTCCGGCTGGAAGGACGTGGTGGTCTTTGTGCTCTTCCTGCTGGTGCTCCTCTTCAAGCCCTCGGGCTTGATGGGCAAGTCGCGGACCTGAGGAGACCACCATGACCAAGACCATCCTCAAGGCCGCCTTCGGTCTCCTCGTGCTCGCCTCGCTGCTGATCCTGCCGAAGTATGTGGAGAGCCCATACGCGCTGCACATGATGATCCTGCTCTTCCTGAGCGTCTCCCAGGGCCAGAGCTGGAACATCCTGGGCGGCTACGCGGGACAGCATTCCGTGGGCCACGCCGCCTACTTCGGCGTGGGCGCCTACGCCACCATGATGCTCATGCACACCAAACAGATCGCCCCCTGGTATGGCGTGTGGGCCGGCATCGTCATCGTCGTGGTCGTGGCGCTGGCCATCGGCAGCATCTGCTTCCGCCTCCGGGGCCCCTACTTCGTGCTCGCCTCCATCGCTGTCGCGGAGATCCTCCGCCTCTCGGCCATCAACCTCACGACTCTGACCAACGGCGCGGAAGGCATTCTCGCCACGGAACTGCCCGTGTTCAAGATTGGCGAAACCGTCATTACCGACTTCCTGACCAAGGTTCCCTTCTACTACATCGGCCTCTTCCTGGCGCTGCTCACCATCGGCGTCACCTACTGGGTGCAGCATTCCAAGCTCGGCTACTACTTCCAGGCCATCCGCGAAGACCAGGATGCGGCGCACTCCCTGGGCATCCACATCTCGGTCTACAAGAACATCGGGCTGGTCATCTCGGCGATCCTCACCTCTCTGGCCGGCAGCTTCTACGGCATCTACGTGGGATTCGTGGACCCGCCCACGGTGCTCGGCCTCGACGTGTCCGTCCAGATCATGCTCATCTGCATCATCGGCGGCATGGGCACGCTCTGGGGTCCTGTGCTGGGTTCCCTGATCCTGGTGCCGCTCTCCGAGGCCCTCCGCAGCAACATGATCACCGAGGGCCTGGTGAAGGTGGGCCTGGTGGGGGCCGATACCAGGGTGGGGCTCTTCCTCAAGGAGAACCTCTCCCACGCCCACGTGCTGCTCTACGGCGTCCTGGTGGTGCTCGTCATCCTGTTCATGCCCGACGGCCTCATGGGGTTCGTCAAGAAGCTGGCCACGCGCCGGAAGCAGGAGGCGGTCTGATGGCCATCCTGGAAATCAAGAACGTCAGCAAGTTCTTCGGCGGCCTCGCGGCCAACTCGGATGTTTCCTTCTCCGTGGAGGAGGGGATGATCATGGGCCTCATCGGACCCAATGGCGCGGGCAAGACCACCCTCTTCAACTGCATCACCGGCTACTATCCGCCGTCCAAGGGCGAGATCATCTTCGACGGCCGCCGCATGAACGGCCTGGATCCCGACAAGGTCTGCATGCTGGGCATGGTGCGCACCTGGCAGAAGGTCCGGCCCCTGGCGAAGCTCTCCGTGGTGGACAACGTGATGGTGGGCGCCCTGGCGCGCACCAGCTCGCTGAAGACCGCGAGGGAGATGGCCATGGAGCAGATCAAGGTCGTGCGCATGGAACACCGGGTGGACTTCCTCGCGGGCGGGCTGCCCATTGGCGAGCGCAAGAAGCTCGAGGTGGCCCGGGCCCTGGCCACCCAGCCGAAGCTGCTGCTCCTGGACGAAGTCATGGGTGGGCTGAATCCCGCCGAGAGCGAGGAGATCATCCAGCTCATCCTCGACATCAAGCAGCGCGGGCTCACGCAGATGGTCATCGAGCACGACATGAAGGCCATCATGCGCATCTCCGATCGCATCGTCGTCCTGACGTCGGGTGAGAAGCTCACCGAGGGCTCTCCGCAGGAAGTCG